>NZ_JBFADM010000011.1:0-9364 GCF_040641355.1 Streptomyces sp. NPDC020996 | reverse complement strand
GTACGGACCGGCCGCCGCCGGCGATGCCGTCTTCAGTGCGGCGCCCGCGGGATGGGCACCGCCGTCCCGCTCACCCGGACGCGCGGGTCCCCGTCCCGCAGGTCGACCGTGAGCGTGGACGGTCGTCCCAGGTCGTGGCCCTGATGGAGGGTGAGGCGGGCGTCGGGGGCGACCGCGCCGAGGGTGCGCAGGTAGGCGCCCAGCGCGGCGGCGGCCGCACCGGTGGCGGGGTCCTCCACCACACCGCCGACGGGGAAGGGGTCGCGGACGTGGAAGACGTCCTCGCGCTCTCGCCAGACCAGTTGCAGGGTCGTCAGGTCCAGACGGTCCATCAGGGCGGTGAGGCGCTCGAAGTCGTAGTCCAGGGCGGCCAGTCGGGCGCGGCCGGCCGCCGCCAGCACCAGATGCCGGGCGCCCGCGAAGGCGATGCGCGGCGGCAGCGCCGGGTCCAGGTCGGCGGCGGGCCAGTCGAGGGCGGCCAGCGCCTCGGCGACGTCGTCGGCGGCCGCGTCGGCGACGTACGGCTCGACGCTGGTCAGGGTCGCGCGCAGGGCGCCGGACGGCTCGGCCGCGACCGACACCGGGACGTCGCCGGCCTGCGTCACGAACAGCAGTTCGCCGGGCCCGGTCCGCTCGGTGAGCGCGACGGCGGCCGCGACGGTGGCGTGCCCGCAGAACGGCACCTCCGCCTTGGGGCTGAAGTACCGCACGGTGAAGACCCGTCCGGGATCGGTGCCGGGCCGCTGCGGACCGGGGGTCAGGAACGCGGTCTCCGAGTAGCCGACCTCGGCGGCTACGGCGAGCATGGCGGCGTCGCCGAGACCGCTCGCGTCGAGGACGACCCCGGCCGGGTTGCCCCCGGCGGGGTCGTCGGAGAAGGCGGTGTAGTGCAGCACACCCGTCGCGGTGGCGTCGCTCGTCGTCATGTACGGGCAGAACACCGTCCGCCGGCCGGCTGTTCCCGGCCGGCCGTACGGAATACGGAGTACGGGAGACGGGGTAGGGGGTACGGGGTACCGGGTGCGGAGTCACCGCTCGGCGGCGCGTGCACGGAACGCGCGGGAGCGCCGGGTCAGGCGACCGACTCGATCCGCAGTTTGATGTCGTACGGGGACAGCATCCCCTTCGCCTGGACGTGGTCGCCGGACGACTCACCCCGCAGGCGTCGCCCGATCCAGGGCACCAGGTACTCGCGCGCCCACTGCACGTCGTCCCGCCGGATCTCCAGGGTGCCGCGCGGCGGAAGCGGCGGCCAGGACTGCTCGGGATCGGCCGGCACCTCCAGGCCGAGGACCTGGCCGGCCCGCAGCGCCACGCGCGTGTGCCCCTCGGGCGAGAGGTGGAGCCGGTCGTGGTCCCAGGCCCGGCGGTCCTGGATGGACTTCAGGGACCACAGGTCCAGCACGGGACAGCCGTAACGGTCGGCGATGGCCCGCACATGGCCGTTGTAGGTGGCGATCTTGCCGCGCAGGCGTTTGAGCACCGGGACGCCACGGGTGTCGAAGCCCGTCGTCACCATGACGGTGCCGGCGGCCTCGGTGAGCCGTGCGACCGCCCGCTCGAAGCGCTCGGCGACCTCGTCGGGGTCGGTGCCGGGCCGGAGGATGTCGTTGCCGCCCGCGCAGAAGGACACCAGGTCCGGAGCGAGTTCGACGGCCTGCGGGACCTGCTCGGCCACGATCTGGTCGAGCAGCCTGCCGCGCACGGCGAGGTTCGTGTACGTGAAGTCGCCCTCGGCCCGCCGGTCGGCGAGGAGCACCGCGAACCGGTCCGCCCAGCCGACGAACGCCCCGCCGGGACCCGGGTCGCCGACGCCCTCGGTGAAGCTGTCCCCCACCGCGACGTACGACCCGATCACTGATCTGCTGTCACTCTTCGAATCGTCTGCCACAGCAGGTCATGATTCACCGTCCACTGTGACCTACGCGACCGTAGGGAGGGCTTGACGAACGGTGAGATAAGCCACGCCCAAATTGTTCACCAAACCCGGAATACGCCGCCCCCGTACGCGGCGACGGCCGAGGACCGGACCCGGGGATCGGGGTCCGGTCCTCGGCGGCATGCCGGGCGGCCGGGGAACCGTCAGCCGACGGCGACGCCCTTGGAGCGGAGGTAGCCGACCGGGTCCACGTCGGAGCCGTAGTTCGGCGTGGTGCGGATCTCGAAGTGCAGGTGCGGGCCGGTCACGTTGCCGGTCGCGCCGGAGAGACCGATCTGCTGGCCGGCGGTGACGGTCTGGCCGGCCGAGACGGAGAGCTGCGAGAGGTGGGCGTACTGGGCGTAGTAGCCGTCGCTCAGCTGGATGACGACCTGGTTGCCGTAGGCGCCGCCCCAGCCCGCGGAGACGACCGTGCCGGCGCCCACGGCCTTCAGCGAGGTGCCGGTAGGCACGACGAAGTCGACGCCGGTGTGGTAGCCGCTGGACCACATGCTGCCCGCGACGCGGTATCCGGTGCCGACACCGGCCCCGGAGACCGGGAGGGTGTAACCGCTGGAGGTGCCGGTGGACTCGGCGGCCTGGGTGACCGTCGCCTGCTGCGAGGAAGGCGAGGAGGAGGACACGTCGGCGGCGGAGGAGGAGGACGGAGAGCCGGCGGAAGGCGCGGGAGCCGAAGAGGACGACGAAGAGGAAGAGGCCGCCGAGGAGGAAGGCGACGAAGAGGACGAAGGTGACGAAGAGGACGACGACTTGGTGGCGCCGCTCGTGGCCTTCTTGCCGAGGACGAGCTTCAGGCCGGGATGGATCAGCGACGGGTCGTCGCCGACGGCCTCGCGGTTGTCCGCGTACAGCTTCTTCCAGCCGCCGCGGACGCCCTGCTGCTCGGCGATCTTCGAGAGCCAGTCGCCCTTGCGCACCGAATAGGTCCGCACGCGCGCGTTGTTCGCGGCCCTCTCCTTCGCGGCCTTCTTCCCCTCGGCCGCCGCCTTCTCGGCGCCGGAAAGGGACTGCACGGCCTTCTGCGAAACCGGCTGCGCGGTGGACTGCGCGGTGTCGGCGTGGGCGCCGGTGGCCCCCAGCAGAGGGAGGGCGAGCGCGGCGCCGCCGGTTCCGGCGACGGCGATGGAGCGGGTGAAGCGCTGGGACTTGGGGCGGCGGTGCTTACCCTTCGCGGGCATGACGAATTCCTCTCCGGCGCCTGCGAGGTGAGCTGTCGGGTGCGGACTGGAGATGTCCGGCCGCGCCGTGGGCGCGACTTGACCCCAAGCCTGTTCCGGAGACCGGACAGGCGGTTCTACCTGTGGGTCCCCCGCTCCTGCCGTGCACGGGTGAGTGGTGCGGGATTCCAGGCGGCGGCAGGATTCGGCGTCCGCCCGGATTGCGTGGCGAACGTAAGCGACCACGACGCGAAGGGACAAGCAAGAGGTTGCGGGAAGCGCACGTTTCTCTTGATCCCTTACCGGAATTCACGGTCACCCTCCGTTGATTCCGAGGCGACTTCAGCGGCCAAATTCCCTGAAAAGCAATACGCATTACGTGAACATGACGGGCGACTCACGGTGACCGATATGACGATGCTCACGCGACCTCGCGCCAGCATTCCTTATTCCGGAGCGAGTTGGAATGAAATCCACCCAAAGCGCCAATTCGGACAGAAGACTCAGGCAGGGGCAATGCACCAGGGAAGCATCCTCGGGGCACATGGTCCGTTTCGCGGCATTCGTACCGGCTCGCCACCGGTGCGCCACTGACTCGCCACCAACTCGCCACCGACTCGCCGCGGAATCGCCACGGGCTCCCCGGCGGCAGACCGCACACCCCTGCTGAGCCGGGGTGTGCGTGTCGTATCGTCAAGGAGGTGCCCGTCGACGAGCAGCGCCGGCGGGGACGACTGGGAGGAGCCCCCGTGACGCAGCAGATCCCGTCGACCGAGCCCGAGCTGGCAGGAGTCCGAAACTTCCGCGACGTGGGGGGCCTGCCGACGGTGGACGGACGACGGGTGCGCCACGGAGTGCTGTTCCGCAGCGGCCACCTCGCGCACGCCACCGCGGAGGACACCGCCTTCCTCGCCTCGCTGGGGCTGCACACGGTCTTCGACTTCCGCAACGCCGCGGACCAGAGGCTGGAGGGCCCGGACGTCGAGCTGCCGGGCGTGCGCAATGTGAACCTGCCGCTGAGCGACCCGGCGGACGGCGCCGAGTTCTGGAAGATGGTCCGGGACGGAGACCTCGACCAGCTGCGCGAGATACTCGGGGACGGCAAGGCGGCCGGCCGCATGATCGGCTCGTACCGCCTCATCGTCAAGGAGCGCACCGGCGAGCACACGCGCGTGCTGCACGCGCTGGCCGAGGACAGCGTGCCCGCGCTGATGCACTGTGCCGCGGGCAAGGACCGCGCGGGCCTGTCCGTCGCCGTGACGCTGCTCGCCGTGGGTGTGGAGCGGGATGCGATCTTCGCCGACTACCTGGAGTCGAACGCCAAGCACCGCCGCTACCGGGTGCAGCGCGGCGGGAGCTCGGCTTCGGCCTACTCCCCCGAGGTCATGGAGCTGCTCAGCCCGCTGTTCGAGGCGCGCGAGGAGTACCTGGCGGCGGCCTTCGAGACCATCGAGGAGACCTGGGGCGGCGTCGAGCCCTACCTGGAGCAGGGGCTCGGCCTCACTCCGGCGGTGCGGGAGCGGCTGCGCGAGCGCCTGCTCGACTGACGCCGCCCAGGACGCGGCGGGCTGCCGGTCAGGACGCGGCGGGCTACTTGGCGCCCACCGAGAACAGCAGGTAGATGAAGCCCGCGAAGAGGTGGCCCGCCGCGATGTAGATGATGAGGCGGATCCACAGGGAGCGCGGGAACTTGTCCTCGTAATTGCTCATGGCATGTCTCCGGTGGTCGGGCCCAGGCACAGCGCGGCCGTGGGACTCTGCAACAGGGTGTGGACGAACAGCAGCTCGACCCCTTCGGGGTCCAGCGCCGCGATGCGGTGCGGCGTCAGCGAGTCGAAGTGCGCGCTGTCGCCGGGACCGAGCCGGTGTGTGGCGTCCCCGAGGCGCAGCCACAGCCGCCCCGTGAGGACGTACAGCCACTCCTCCCCGGGGTGTACGCGCACGATGTCGCCCTGGGTGCCGTACGGCGCGTGGACCCGCAGGGCCTGCATGCCCCGGCCGGAGGCGCCGGCCTGCCAGTAGGTCCAGCCGCCCGCGGCGGTGGGTTCCATGTCGACGGCGCGCACCACGGCGTTACGGTCGGCGACCGTCTCGCCGAGCAGTTCGGAGACCGTCGTACCGTAGATGCGGGCGAGCCCGAGGAGCACCGGCAGCGAGGGTTGCCGCTGCCCGGTCTCCAGCCGGGAGAGGTGGGCCGGGGACAGTCCGGCCGCGCGGGCCGCGGCCTCCAGGGTGAGGGAGGCGCGGCGGCGCAGTGCGCGGAGCTGCGGCGCGACGGCGGGCAGATCTGCCACGGGTCCCGCCGGCTGCTCGAACTCGGCTTCCGGGGAGCTCATACCCCCATTGAGCCGCAGCTTTACCTCTGGGGCAAATTTCTTGCCTCAGAGGCAAAGAACCTTCGGCCGGGGGCTCGGGCTAGCGGTTGGCGACGGCCTGTTTGATCAACGTCTTGCCGAAGTCCCACATCAGCCCGCCTCCATTGTGCGCCTCGTCCATCACCTCCGTGAAGGCGGCCACGAACCGGTCCACCTCCCGCTCGCCGATGACGAGCGGCGGGATCAGCTTGATGACCTCCAGGTGGTCGCCGGAGACCTGGGTGAGGATGCGGTGGCGCTGCAGCAACGGAACGACGACCATCTGCGCGAACAGTCCTTTGCGGGCGGCCTGGAGCATGGTCCACCGGCTGCGCAGCTTCAGCGACCTGGGCCGGCCGAACTCGATGCCGATCATCAGGCCGCGGCCGCGGACGTCGGCGAGCAGCTCGTAGCTGTCGGTCAGCGCCGCGAGGCGGGACCTGAGCAGTTCGCCGGTCGCGCGGGCGTTGGCGACGAGCTGCTCGTTCTCCATGACCGACAGCACGGCGAGCCCGGCCGCCATGGCCTGGGCATTGGACCCGAAGCTCGCCGAGTGGACGAGGACGCGGTCCATCGACGAGTAGACCTTCTTGAAGATCCAGTCCTTGCCGAGCGTCGCCCCGACGGGCACGTATCCGCCCGACAGCGCCTTGGCCACACACACCAGGTCCGGCTCGACGCCCTCCTCGTGCTGGTAGGCGTAGAAGTCGCCGGTCCGGCCGAGGCCGGTCTGCACCTCGTCGGCGATGAGCAGCGCCTTGTGCCGGTGCAGCAGTTCCTGCGCGGCCCGCAGGTAGCCGGGCGGGGCCTCGTACACGCCCTTGCCCTGGATCGGCTCCACGATCAGGGCGGCGACGTCGCCCTTCCTCAGCTCCCGCGCCAGGGCGTCGAGGTCGCCGAGGGGTACGGCGGTGTCGGGCAGCAGCGGGGCGAAGCCGTCCCGGAAACCGGACTCGCCGTTGACCGACAGCGAGCCCGTCGTCAGGCCGTGGAAGGCATGCTCGCAGTACAGCACCCTGGGCCTGCCGGTGGCGTAGCGGGCGAACTTCAGCGCGCCCTCGACCGCCTCCGTGCCGCTGTTGCCGAAGAACACCCGGTCCAGGTGCGGGCTGTGCGCGAGGAGCTTCTCGGCCAGCAGTCCGGGCAGCGGCTGGCAGTCGAAGCGGGTGAGGTCGGCGAGCGAGGCGTCGAGGACGTCGTGCAGCGCCTTGCGGACCACCGGATGATGGCGGCCCAGGCCCATCACCCCGAACCCGGCGAGCATGTCCAGGTAGTCGTTGCCGTCCGCGTCCCAGAAGTACGCGCCCTCGCCGCGCTCGTAGACCTTGTCGAAGCCGATGGTGTGCAGCATGCGCGGGAGCTGGTGGTTGAGGTACCTGGTGTGCAGCTCGTAGCGCTCGGCTCCGCGCTCGGCCAGGAGCGCGCCGAGGTCGAACTCCTTGCTCATTCAGCCCTCTCCTTGACTGGGGCGGCCCCCGCCGGGTCGGCGGCGGCCTCCTTGACGGCCAGGCTCGCGCTGATCCGCCCGGCCACCTCCACCGGCGTGAGCCCGATGTCGGCCAGCACCTCCGCGCGCTTGGCATGCGCGAGGAACTGCTCCGGAATCCCGAACCGCCGCACCGGTACGTCGACGTCGGCGTCGCCGAGCGCCAGCGCCACCGCGGACCCGACGCCGGCCGCCCGGCTGTTGTCCTCCACCACGGCCACCAGGCGGTGTGCGGCGGCGAGCCCCGGCAGCGCCGGATCGACCGGCTTGACCCACCGGGGGTCCACCACCGTGCACCCGATGCCGCGCGCCTGAAGCAGCTCGGCGGCCCGCAGGCAGACCGGCGCCATGACGCCGACGGCGACCAGCAGCACCTCGGGCCGGTCCGCGCGGTGCAGCACGTCCATGCCGCCCACCCGGTCGACCGCCGGGATCCGCGGCCCCACCGACTCCTTCGGGAAGCGGACCAGGGTCGGCGCGTCGTCGACGGCGACCGCCTCGCGCAGCTGGGCGCACAGCTGGTCGGCGTCGCGCGGGGCGGCGATGCGCAGACCCGGTACCACCTGGAGGACGGACATGTCCCACATGCCGTTGTGGGAAGCGCCGTCCACGCCCGTGACACCGGCCCGGTCCAGCACGAAGGTGACCCCGCAGCGGTGCAGCGCCACGTCCATCAGGAGCTGGTCGAAGGCACGGTTGAGGAAGGTGGCGTAGACGGCGACCACCGGGTGCAGCCCTCCCGTCGCCAGCCCGGCCGCGGAGACGGCCGCGTGCTGCTCGGCGATGCCGACGTCCCACACCCGGCCGGGGAAGCGGGCGGCGAACTTGCCGAGGCCCACCGGGTGCAGCATGGCCGCCGTGATCGCGACGACGTCCTCGCGCTCCTCGCCGATCCGGACGATCTCGTCGCCGAACACCGAGGTCCAGGACGGGCCGTCGGCGGGCGTGAGCGGTTCGCAGGTGAGCGGGTCCATCACGCCGACGGTGTGGAAGCGGTCCTCCTCGTGCGCGAGGGCGGGCTCGTAGCCGCGGCCCTTCTCCGTGAGGCAGTGGACGAGGACCGGCCCGTGGAAGCGCTTGGCGCGCCGCAGCGCCGACTCCACGGCCCCGATGTCGTGTCCGTCGATCGGACCGACGTACTTCAGGCCCAGGTCCTCGAACATGCCCTGCGGGGCGAAGGCGTCCTTGAAGCCCTTCTTCGCGCCGTGCAGCGACTCGTAGACGGTGTGGCCGACGAGCGGGGTGCGCAGCAGGACCTCCTTGCCCCAGGCGAGGACCTTCTCGTAGCCGTCGGTGGTGCGCAGGGTGGCCAGATGGTTGGCGAGACCGCCGATGGTCGGCGCGTAGGAGCGCTCGTTGTCGTTGACGACGATGATCAGCGGCCGGTCCTTGGCGGCCGCGATGTTGTTCAGCGCCTCCCAGGCCATGCCGCCGGTCAGCGCGCCGTCGCCGATGACCGCGACGACGTGCCCCTTCTCCCCCTGCACCTGGCGTGCCTTGGCGAGCCCGTCGGCCCAGCCGAGCGCGGTGGAGGCGTGGCTGTTCTCGATGACGTCGTGCTCGGACTCCTCGCGCGAGGGGTAGCCGGACAGGCCGCCCTTGCCGCGCAGCTTGGAGAAGTCCTGACGCCCCGTCACCAGCTTGTGGACGTAGCTCTGGTGGCCGGTGTCCCACAGGATGCGGTCGACCGGCGACTCGAAGACCCGGTGGAGCGCGATGGACAGTTCCACCACCCCCAGATTGGGCCCGAGGTGACCGCCGGTCCTGGCCACCGCGTGCACCAGGAACTCCCTGATCTCTTCGGACAGTTCGCGAAGCTCCGCCTCGGCCAGCGCTTTCAGGTCGCGTGGTCCCCGGATGGTCTCCAGAATCGTCACGCTCGGGCCCCCTTCGGTCCTGCTGTTCAACTCACGGTGACGGCCGGCTCCCCCGACGGGCCGTCCTGCTCCATCTGCTCCGCCAGCTTCATGGCCTCTTCGATCAGGGTCTCGACGATCTTCGACTCGGGGACGGTCTTGATGACCTCGCCCTTGACGAAGATCTGCCCCTTGCCGTTGCCGGAGGCGACACCCAGGTCGGCCTCCCGCGCCTCACCGGGCCCGTTGACCACACAGCCCATGACCGCCACCCGCAGCGGGACCTCCATGCCGGTCAGGCCCGCGGTGACCTCCTCCGCCAGCTTGTACACATCCACCTGCGCCCGCCCGCAGGACGGGCAGGAGACGATCTCCAGACCACGCTGCCGCAGGTTCAGCGACTCCAGGATCTTCAGACCGACCTTGATCTCCTCCACCGGCGGAGCGCTCAGCGACACCCGGATCGTGTCCCCGATCCCCTGCGACAGCAGCGCCCCGAACGCCACCGCCGACTTGATCGTGCCCTGGAACGCCGGACCCGCCTCCGTCACGCCGAGGTGCAGCGGGTAGTC
>NZ_JBFADM010000010.1:0-169338 GCF_040641355.1 Streptomyces sp. NPDC020996 | reverse complement strand
CGTCGTCCCGGTCGACGGTCAGGTCATCGGCGAAGTGCCGGTCGCCAGTGGCGTCGGGCACGTACTTCACAGTGACAACGATCCTCAAGCTCACGCCGGCTCTCCTACTGCATCGTCTTTTCAGTGCTGCCTGCTTGCAAGGCAGCATAGGCGCCACAAGCGGCCGATCCCGATCGGGGCGATCCGCGCTCCGAGCGAAATATTACTCGCCAGTACACCCAGTTGATTCCCGCTAAGCAAGCGCTTTGAACTGTGACCTGTGCAACGCAGCGTAATCGGAACCGCGGAGCCTTGCGAGACGAGGGAGCGGCCGGTCAGTCGCGCAGGCCGCTGAAGCGCCCCTGGTGGTAGAGGAGAGGCCGTCCGGGGCCGGTGGGATCGCCGAGGACGACCTCGGCCACGACGATGCGGTGGTCGCCCGCGGGCACCCGTGCGACGACCCGGCACACCAGCCAGGCGAGGACGTCGTCGAGGACGGGGACGCCCTCGGGCCCGTCGCGCCAGGCGGTGGACGGGCCGAAGCGGTCGGCTCCGCTGCGGGCGAAGGTGGCAGCCAGCTCCTGCTGGTGCTCGCCGAGTACGTGGACCCCGAGATGCTCGGTCTCGGATATCGCCGGCCAGCTCGAGGCGCCGGTGCTGATGCCGAAGGACAGCAGCGGGGGCTCCGCGGAGACGGAGGTGAGGGAGGTCGCGGTGAAGCCGACCGGGCCCGCGGCACCGCGTGCGGTGATCACCGCGACTCCGGCCGCGTGCCGCCGGAAGACGGAGCGCAGCAGGTCGGGAGAGGCGAGCTGGGGGGTGGTGAGATCGGGTGTGGCCGTCAAGGGGCTGTCCTTCTGCGGGAAGTGGCGTCGGGGTCCGTGGCTGCTCAAGAGCCCGGACAGCGCGCGCTCGCGGTGCGGGCGAGGTCGACGTGGACCCGCCCGTAGAGAAGGAGTTCTGACGGCATACGGTCAGGCTGGCGATAGGTGGTGCGCACAGTCAAGTACGTCCCGTCATGTGGGAGCCTCACCCGGGGCCGCACCCGTCAGACCGCCTCGCCCAGCGCGGCGATGACTTCGGCCTTGCGGGGCTGGCCGGTGGCGCGCCGGACGACGCGGCCGTCGGCGTCGAGGACCAGCACGGTCGGCGTCTTGAGGATGTCGAGCTCGCGGACGAGGCCGAGGTGGGCCTCGGCGTCGATCTCGACGTGGGTCACGCCCGGGACCAGGCCGGCCACCTCGCCGAGGATCCGCCGGGTGGCCCGGCAGGGCGCGCAGAAGGCGCTGGAGAACTGCACCAGGGTGGCGCGCTCCCCGAGTCGCTCGCCCAGTTCGGCCGGGCCGAGCCGCCTGCCGTCGTCGCGTCCTCGCACGCGTACCCTCCCGCTCCGCCGCCGATGCAGCACTCCGTAGCCGCTCGCCGCGGCGAGCACCGCCACACACACCACCAGTCCGGTCATGACCTGCACAAGCGTTCACGAGACTGCAAAGATTCCCGTCTCCCGTCATCTTTTCCGCTGCGGAATGCTTGATTCATGGACATCGATGTGAGGGGACCCCGCTTCGGGGCCACCGTGACGACCGTCGTCCTGGCGGTCGTGCTGATCACCGGGAGCGTGTGGCTGCTGGCCTGGCAGACGCTGGCGTTCGCGCTGGGCGCGGCGGGCGGGGTGGGGCGTTCGCCGTACGGCTGGCTGTTCCGCCGGTACGTGCGCCCGCGGCTCGGGCCGCCGAGCGAGTGGGAGCCGCCGGAGCCGCCGCGGTTCGCGCAGGCGGTGGGACTGGTCTTCGCGGGCGTGGGTCTGGTCGGTTACGGGCTGGGACCCGGCTGGCTGGGCCTGGCCGCGACGGGGGCCGCGCTCGCGGCGGCCTTCCTCAACGCCGCGTTCGGCTACTGCCTGGGGTGCGAGACATATCTGCTACTGCGGCGGGTGACGGTGCGCGCGGAGTGAGGGCGGGAAGGACCGCGAGGTGGGCCACTGGGGCGGGCGTGACGAGGATCTCGCCGCGCCCCGACACTTAGGCTGGCCCCCGGGCCGTTCTTCGGGCACGATCTGCCACAGGCCGTAAACCTACGGCAGCGTAACTTTCCGCCGGGACATCCCCTGCCCGGCAGAGAAGGAAGGGCTCACCCCGTCCATGGCAGAGCTTGTCTACCGTCCCGTCATCGGCCTCGCGCTCACCCTGTTCAAGGCGTGGGACCTGAAGATCGACTGCAAGGGGTCGGAGAACATTCCGCGTTCGGGCGGCGCTGTCCTGGTGAGCAATCACATCAGCTACCTCGACTTCATCTTCGACGGACTGGCGGCGCTCCCGCAGAAGCGCCTCGTCCGCTTCATGGCCAAGGAGTCCGTCTTCCGGCACCGGATCTCCGGCCCGCTGATGCGCGGGATGAAGCACATCCCGGTGGACCGCAAGCAGGGCGAGGCGGCCTACGAGCACGCGCTGAACTCGCTGCGGTCCGGTGAGGTGGTGGGCGTCTTCCCCGAGGCCACGATCTCGCAGTCGTTCACACTCAAGAGCTTCAAGTCGGGTGCCGCCCGCCTCGCCCAGGAGGCGGGCGTGCCGCTGATCCCGATGGCACTGTGGGGCACCCAGCGGCTGTGGACCAAGGGCCACCCGCGCAACTTCAAGCGCAGCCACACCCCGATCACGATCCGGGTGGGCGAGCCGGTGGAGGCCCCGCGCGACCAGTACGCCGGGGCGATCACCCGCCGCCTGCGCGAACGCGTCCAGGAGTTGCTGGAGGCCGCTCAGCGCGCTTACCCGGTGCGCCCCAAGGACGCCGACGACACCTGGTGGATGCCGGCGCATCTGGGCGGCACGGCCCCGACCCCGGAGCAGGTGCGGGAGTCGGAGTCGCGCTGAGGCGCCGGTTCAGACCGCGGACCGCGGCGCGCGCACCTCGATCCGCGCGCCCGGACTGAACTTCTCCAGCAGTTCGGCGAGTTCCTGCGCGGCCGCCTCGACGTCGACGACCGGCACCGGGGACAGGCTCTCCAGGAGGAAGATCGCCGAGGTGGTGGCCTCGGTCAGCCGGGTGCGCGGGCCCTGGCGCCAGTTCCAGCGGCGGCAGGTCACGCCCGCGTCGTCGCGCCACACCACCTCCCCCGCGTCCGGGTGCTCGACGACCTCCTCGCCTCCCGCCGTGGTCACGAAGTCCTCGTCGCCCGCGGCCCGCACGAGGCGCATGCCGCCCTCGATGCGGTCGACGTCCTCGCCGCCGACGGGGATCAGGTGGGCGACGCTGACGGCGTTGTAGAGGTCGACGAGCAGGTTGATGCGGGGCAGGCCGGCCTCGGACAGGGCCCTCTTCGCCAGCGCCTCCGCGGAGTTGCGGGTGCGTGACGGCTTGGAGCCGAACGCCGTGTAGACGGCGCGCCAGGCGGCCATGTGCGGGTCCTCGTGCGGCGGGCGTCCGTCCAGGCGTGCGGCGAGACGCCGGGCCGCGTCGTCCAGGAGGGCCGCGCCGGCCTCCGTGCTCGGGCCGTTGACCAGGCCGTGCGCCTCGATCGCGACGTGGGTGAAGCCGGGTGCGAGGGCGCGCACCTCGTCGGACACGGTGAGCGTGAGGGTCATGGTCCTGGTCCGCCTTGCCTCAGAGTTCGGTGGGGAGGTTCCGCCACAGGGAGGGCCGGTCCGGCGCGGCTTGGAGCGCGCCGAGCACAGCAGGGTGCGGTTCAGCATACAGAACCGGATAGTCCACCTCGCTGCACTTCGGGTCGGGGACCCAGGCCAGGCGTTCACCCTCCAGGGAGAACCGGGCGTCCACGCCCGGCTTGTTGCCGCGCGGGTCCTGTCGGTGCCAGGCGCCGTCGAAGCGGACGGCGACCAGGCCGTGGACGGCGTACCCGCTGCCGTCGTCGTGCCGCAGCCGTTGGTAGCACAGCGCGGTGGGGATGCCCTCGGCCCGCAGCAGGGCGGCCAGGGCGTGGGCCTTGGCGTAGCAGATGCCGGTGCGTCGCTCCAGGACGTCGGAGGCGCGCCAGGTGACGCGCGGATCGCCGCTGTCGCCGGAGTGCGGGACGCCGTCGCGTACGAATTCGTAGGCGGCGCGCGCATAGGTATACGAATCCTCGACGCCTCCGGCGAGCCGTGCGGCCGCGTTCCGCACCGCTGGGTGATGGTGGTCGATGACCTCGTCAGCGGCCAGATACGCGGACAGGTCAGCGGTGTTCTGGATCAGCTCCATGCCCGCAGAGCATAGGAATGCGATCACCCGAGAGTCAATGACTTTTCAGGTGACCGCATATCTATGCATTCATGCGCGCTAGCCCGCCATCTCCTCCTTGAGAGCCGACACAAACGCGTCCACATCCTCCTCGGTGGTGTCGAACGCGCACATCCAGCGCACCACGCCGGCCGCCTCGTCCCAGAAGTAGAAGCGGAACCGCTGCTGCAGGCGCTCGGCCACGTCGTGCGGGAGCCTGGCGAAGACGCCGTTGGCCTGCACGGGATGAAGGATCTCCACGCCGTGCACCGCGCGCACGCCCTCGGCCAGCCGCTGGGCCATCTCGTTGGCGTGGCGGGCGTTGCGCAGCCACAGGTCCTTGGCGAACAGGGCCTCCAACTGCACCGACACGAAACGCATCTTGGACGCCAGCTGCATCGACATCTTGCGCAGGTGCTTCATCCGCCGCACCGCGTCCTGCTCGATGACGACGACCGCCTCACCGAACAGCGCGCCGTTCTTCGTGCCGCCCAGGGAGAGGATGTCGACGCCGACCGCGTTGGTGAAGGTCCGCAACGGCACGTCCAGACTGGCGGCGGCGTTGGCGATCCGGGAACCGTCCAGGTGCACCCGCATGCCGCGGGCGTGGGCGTGCTCGCAGATCGCGCGGATCTCCTGCGGCGTGTAGAGGGTGCCGAGTTCGGTGCTCTGGGTGATCGAGACGACCTGCGGCATGGCGCGGTGCTCGTCCTCCCAGCCGTACGCCTGCCGGTCGATCAGGTCGGGCGTGAGCTTGCCGTCGGGCGTGGGCACGGTGAGCAGCTTCAGGCCGCCCATGCGCTCGGGGGCGCCGCCCTCGTCGACGTTGATGTGCGCGCTCTCGGCGCAGATCACCGCGCCCCAGCGGTCGGTGACCGCCTGGAGCGCGACGACGTTGGCGCCGGTGCCGTTGAAGACCGGGAACGCCTCGGCGGTGGCGCCGAAGTGGCTGCGGATGATCCGCTGGAGGTTGTCGGTGTAGACGTCCTCGCCGTACGCCACCTGGTGCCCGCCGTTGGCCAGGGCCAGGGCGGCGAGCACCTCGGGGTGGGCGCCGGCGTAGTTGTCACTGGCGAAACCGCGGACCTCCGGGTCGTGCCGGCGGCGCGCGTCGGTCTTCGGGGGGTTCACGGCTGCTCGGTCAGCCACAGACGCTTTCCGTTCACTTCCGCGGCGGGCTTGCTCCAGACGTCGACGATGGCCTCGGCCAGGTCCTTGACGTCCGTGAAGCCCGCGAACTTCGCGTTGGGGCGCTCGGCGCGCATCGCGTCGTGCACCAACGCCTTCACCACCAGGATCGCAGCCGCCGACGTCGGGCCCTCGGCGCCCGCGGCCTTGCGGAAGGCGTCGGCCAGCGCCAGCGTCCATGCCTCGGCGGCCGCCTTGGCGGCGGCGTAGGAGGCGTTGCCCGCGGTCGGCTTGGAAGCGCCGGCGGCGCTGATCAGCAGGTACCGCCCGCGGTTACTGCGCTGGAGGCCGTCGTAGAAGGCCAGGGAGGTGTGCTGCACCGTGCGGATGAGCAGCAGTTCGAGGAAGTCCCAGTCGTCGAGGCTGGTCTTGACGAAGGTCTCGCTGCCGCGCCAGCCTCCGACCAGGTGGACCAGGCCGTCGACGCGTCCGAAGTCCTTCTCGATGTGCGCGGCCCATTCCCGGGTCGAGTCCAGATCCAGCAGATCGACCGGCTCGCCGGTGACGGTGGCGCCGCCGGAGGCGTACCGGGCGGCGTCCACGGCCTCCGCCAGCCGCTCGGGGTCGTTGTCCGCGCCGACGACGGTCGCGCCCGCCTCGGCCAGCCGCAGCAGCGTCGCCCGCCCCGCGGGTCCACCCGCACCGGCGACCGCGATCACCGCGCCGCCAAGAGCCCCGTTCCCCATGTTCTTCGCCTCCTGAGCAGTGTTCCGCTGTTGCTTGCCCGCTCGCCGGAGGGGCGCCGCAGTCGGCGGCGAGGGCGCGAGTGTGCTCGCGCCCCGGCCGCTGCTGACGCGCCCCTCCGGCTCACTCCGGACGGCGCGATCGCTCACGCGGCGATCCGCTCGGCACTCTCCGCCGTGATGCCCTTGGTCGAGGAGATCACATTCTTCAGCTTCTTGGAGAGGGCCTCATAGAACATGCTCAGCGGAAACTCGTCCGGAAGCACGTCGTCGACGAGTTTCCGCGGCGGCTGGTTCAGGTCCAGGGCCTCAGGACCCTTGGCCCAGCGGGAGGCGGGGTGCGGGGCGAGGTAGGTGGAGACCAGCTCGTACCCGGCGAACCAGTGCACGAGCTTGGGGCGGTCGATGCCGTCGCGGTACAGCTTCTCGATCTCGGCGCACAGCTGGTTGGTGACCTGCGGAGCGCGCTCCCAGTCGATCGACAGCTTGTTGTCGGTCCAGCGGACGACGTCGTGCCGGTGCAGGTAGGCGAAGAGCAGCTGGCCGCCGAGGCCGTCGTAGTTGCGGACGCGCTCGCCGGTGACCGGGAAGCGGAACATGCGGTCGAACAGCACCGCGTACTGCACGTCACGGGCCTGCGGGACGCCCTCGGCCTGGAGCTCGACGGCCTCCTTGAAGGAGGTCAGGTCGCAGCGCAGCTCCTCCAGGCCGTACATCCAGAACGGCTGGCGCTGCTTGATCATGAACGGGTCGAAGGGCAGGTCGCCGTGGCTGTGGGTGCGGTCGTGGATCATGTCCCACAGCACGAACGCCTCCTCGCAGCGCTTCTGGTCGTGGACCATCGCGGCGACGTCCTCGGGCAGTTCGAGGCCGAGGATGTCGACGGCGGCCGCGGTGACGCGGCGGAAGCGGGCGGCCTCGCGGTCGCAGAAGATCGCGCCCCAGGTGAAGCGCTCCGGCGCCTCGCGCACGGCTATGGTCTCCGGGAAGAGCACGGCGGAGTTGGTGTCGTAGCCGGAGGTGAAGTCCTCGAACGTGATGCCGCAGAACAGCGGGTTGTCGTAGCGGGTGCGCTCCAGCTCGGCCAGCCAGTCCGGCCACACCATGCGCAGCACGACCGCCTCCAGGTTGCGGTCGGGGTTGCCGTTCTGCGTGTACATCGGGAAGACGACCAGGTGCTGCAGGCCGTCGACGCGGTTCGCGGCGGGCTGGAAGGCCAGCAGCGAGTCGAGGAAGTCGGGCACCTGGAAGCCGTCGGTGATCCACCGCTCCAGGTCCTTGACCAGCGCCTCGTGGTAGGCGCGGTCGTGCGGGAGCAGCGGGGAGAGCTCCTCCACCGCCGCGGCGACACGCCGTACGGCGGCTTCGGCGTCCGCGCGGCCGGGGGCGCCCTCGGCCGCGAAGTCGATCGACCCGTCCTTGGACTGCCATGGCCGGATCAGCTCCACGGCATCCTTGAGCACAGGCCACGCCGGGTGCTCGACCACCCTGGTCGCGGGAGGAACCTGCTCCTCCACAGCCGCCTGCACAAGAATTTCCGTCATGTCTCATCCTCCACGGGAGAACCTCGCGTACGAAGACGGTATACACATGAGGTTTCCCTCAGCAAGGGGAGCCTCAGCAAATTATCCTGCTCACCCCCCGCCGTCACCGAACTTTTTCCTGTCAGTCACGGTGAACGCGACGATTACGGGTATCCGAACCCCTCGGCCGCCCCGAGACGGCAATCCGCTCTCCGACCGGGGTTCAACGCGGGGCGGGGCGGTTAGGCTGCGGATCTGCCCGCGCGGCCGCCCGCTCCGGTCCGGGCGGGCTCCGAGCCGCCGTCGACGGGAAGCGAGTCGAACGTTGAACTTCCTCACCATCGGTCACCGCGGAGTGATGGGTGTCGAACCCGAGAACACCCTCCGGTCCTTCGTCGCCGCCGAGCAGGCCGGCCTCGACGTCATCGAACTCGACCTCCACCTGAGCAAGGACGGCGCGCTCGTCGTCATGCACGACACCGACGTGGACCGCACGACCGACGGGAGCGGCCCGATCGCCGGGAAGACCCTCGCCGAGCTGCGCCTCCTGGACGCGGGGCGCGGGGAGCGCGTCCCGGTCCTGGAGGATGTGCTGGACGCGGTGGCGGCGCCGCTGCAGGCCGAGATCAAGGACGTGCGGGCGGCACGGGCGCTGGCGCAGGTCATGCTCGACCGGGACCTGGTCCCACGGGTGGAGGTGTCCTCGTTCCACGACGAGGCGGTCGCCGAGATCGCCCGGCTGGTGCCCGGCGTGCGGACCGCTCTCATCGGCAGCCGGTACCACACCGACATCGTGGAACGCGCCGTCGAGGCCGGCGCCTCGACCGTCTGCCTCAACATCCGCCGGCTGACGCTGGAGATCGTGGAGGCGGCCCGCAAGGCGGACCTGCGGATCGTCGGCTGGGTGGTGAACACCCAGGACCACCTGCGGCTCGCCCGGGCCCTGGGGCTGGACGGCGTGACCACCGACTTCCCGGAGATCAAACGCACCGGCCGCTTCACGGCCTGAGAGCCGGCTTCACCACAGCCTCGGGGCCGACTTCACGGCCTCAGGGCCGCCTTCACGGCCTGGGAGTCAGCCGAGTTCCTTGACCAGCAGCTCGAACTCCAGGTCGTCCCGCTGCGGGATGCCGAAGCGCTCGTCGCCGTACGGGAAGGGGGACGTCTTCCCCGTACGGCGGTAGCCGCGCCGCTCGTACCAGGCGATCAGGTCCTCCCGTACGGAGATCACGGTCATGTGCATCTCCTTCACGCCCCAGGTCTCGCGGACCGTGCGCTCCGCCTCCGCGATGATCACCTTGCCGAGGCCCGCGCCCTGCAGCCGCGGGCTGACCGCGAACATCCCGAAGTAGGCGTGGTCGCCGCGGTGTTCGAGCTGACAGCAGGCGACGACGCGGCCGTCCCGTTCCACCGTCAGCAGCCGGCTGTCGGGCGACTTGACGACCTCGAGCACGCCCTCCGGGTCGGTCCGCTGCCCCTGGAGGATGTCCGCCTCGGTGGTCCACCCGGCCCGGCTGGCGTCCCCGCGGTACGCCGACTCGATGAGCGCGACGAGCGTGTCCACGTCGGCGTCGGTGGCGTCACGGAAGGTCAGTCCGGCGGCGGACGCGGCGGTCTCAGCGGTCTCCATGGGTGCTTTCTCCACTCTCCGGCACGGCTGGGCAGGAATGAGGGTAACCCTGCCGCTAGGCTCCCGGTGCATGGTGCACGTACTGAGCAGCCGGGTCCTCCTGCGCCCCACCGACCCCGAGCGGTCCCGCGCCTTCTACGGCGATCAGCTCGGCCTCGCCGTCTACCGCGAGTTCGGCACCGGCCCGGACCGCGGCACGGTCTACTTCCTCGGCGGCGGCTTCCTGGAGGTCTCGGGCCGTGCCGAGACCGCGCCGTCCCCGTCCCTGCGGCTCTGGCTCCAGGTCGAGGACATGACCGCGGCCCACGAGGAGCTGCGCGGCGAGGGCGTGCAGATCGTGCGGCGTCCGGTGAAGGAGCCGTGGGGGCTGATCGAGATGTGGATCGCGGACCCGGACGGGACGCGGATCGTCCTGGTGGAGGTGCCGGCCGACCACCCGATCCGCTACCGGCCGGGCATCTGATCCGGCTTCTCTCCGCGAGGGGCGAGGAGGAACACTCCCGGCGAGGGCGAGGGCGAGGGCGAGGGCGACGGCGAGGGCGACGGCGACAGCGGAGAGCGACGGCAACGGCGACGGCGGACAGCGGCGGCTCAGGCGCGCAGGGCGTCGAGGCGGCCCTCCAGGCGGCCGAGCAGCTCGCCGAGGAGGCCGGCGAGTTCCCCTCTGCCCTGCGGGTCGAGCACGGACAGCACGGCGGTCTCGTAGGCGAGCTGCTCAGGGAGGATGCCGTCGACCAGGTCGCGGCCGGCGTCCGTGAGGCGCACGTGGGCGACGCGGCGGTCGCGGGTGTCGCCGCGGCGCTCGACCAGCCCGCGCTCGGTCAGCTGCTTGAGGCGCTTGGTGACGGCGGCGCCGGAGGAGAAGGTCTCGCGGGCCAGCTCGCTGGGGGTCAGTTCGTGGCCGGTGCGGCGCAGCGCGCCCAGCAGGTCGAACTCGGCCCGGCTGAGCCCGGCCCGCCGCAGTGGGGCGTCCTCGGCCTGCTGCAGGAGGGCGGAGCAGCGGTTGATGCGGCCGATGATCTCCATCGGCCCGGTGTCGAGCTCCGGATGGACGGCCCGCCACTGCCGGACCACCGCCGAGACGGTGTCGCCCCCGGTCGTGTTCCGTGCGCCCGCTGCGGTCCCCGTCATGGCCGAATGTCCTCCGTGCTCGTTGCCGTGTCCCCGTCCAGGTGCAGTCCCTGGCGTCGTACCGTCGCGGCGAGCGTACGGTGTCCGGCCTGTTCGGCGCGCATCACCCTCTCCTGGGGCAGCGCGCGCTGCCACCATTCGCCGGACGCGGCGTCGACCGTGGCGCGCAGGTCGGTCAGCGCGGCGGCGAGGCCGCGGCGGGCGGCCTCCAGGGCCGCTGGGGCGGGCGCCGGTTCCGCGAGGAGGCGGGCCGTGCGCTCGCGGGAGCGTTCGACGGCGGTCAGGGCCGGCTCGACGCGGTCGGCCACGCGCCGGTTGGTGACGGCCACCCCGGCGAGGAACCCGACCAGCGCGCCGACGACGGTGTCCGCCACCCGCTCGGTGATCAGCCGCCCCGGCTGCTGGAAGCCGGCGAACTCGGTGATGAGCAGCGCCATCGGTGTCACGCAGACGTTGCCGAGCCAGTAGTTGCGGCCGATCAGCGCCTCGGCGCCGAAGTTGAAGGCGAGGCAGCACAGCACCAGGGCGGCCTGCCCCAGGTGGGCCAGCGGGACGACGGCGGCGAAGAGGAGGACGCCGGCCAGGTTGCCGACGACGCGCTGGACGGCCCTGCCGAAGGTGAGGGTGAGGTTGGCCTGGTAGAGCGAGGCGGCGGTGACCAGGGCCCAGTACGGGCGGCCGACGCCCAGGGCGAGTGAGGCGTAGCCGGCGAGGGCGCAGCCCAGGGCGGTGCGCGCGGCGATCGGGGCGAGCGGGCCGAGGCGGTGCCACCAGGCGCGGTGCGGCGCGGCCGGCTCGGCGTCCGTGCCGAGGACGTCGTCGGCGTCGGCCTGCGGCGCGCCGGGCTGGGGCTGCGGGATGCGGCCGGTGCCGCGCAGGCCGCGGGCCCACTCGCGTAGCCGCCCCGGGTCGGTGTCGGCGGGCGCGGCGAGGGCGACCTCGGCGCGGACGACAAGCCGTTCGAGGGCGTGCCGGGTGCCCGTGGAGCGCGTGCCGAGGGTGAGGAGGGTGTGCCGGGCGGCCTGGACCGCGGCGGCCGCGGCGGCGCGGGCCCGGCCGTGCGGGTCCTCGCGGTGGCTCTCGGCGTAGGAGGCGGCGGCGTTCAGGGCGTGGGCGGTGGCCCGGCGCTCCGGGCCGTGCGGACGCACCGGGGCGGGCGCCATGCCGACGATCCAGGCCCAGGCGCCCGCCGCGAGGGCCAGCGCGAGGTGGCCGGGGACCTGGCCGAGGGTCTGCGGGGCGAAGAGGGAGGCGGAGGTGATGAAGGTGAGGACCACGTTGCCGGGCGGGCCGATGCGGGTCGCGTCGCACAGCGCCTTCTGCGCCGCGGCCAGCAGCGCGCCGACGGCCACGGGGACGACGGCGCCGGTCGTGACGGAGGCCGTGACCAGGGCTACGGCGAGGCCGCCGACCATGCCGAGGACCACCCACGCGAGTGCCCGGGCCCGGGCCGCGTACGGGCGGTTGTGCCCGTAGAGCGCGCACAGGGATCCGGCCATCGTGTACATCGCCAGGTCGAGCCGGCCCAGCGCCAGCAGGAGCAGGTTGGGCGGCGCGACGGAGACGATCACGCTCAGGGCGGGCTTGAACCAGATGTCCGAGGGCCGGCCCACGCGCAGCACGCCGGCGAGCGGGAGGCGGCGGACGCGCGGAGTCGCGGAGGCAGGGGGCGCACTGATCACACGTACAAGATTAGCAGGTGTTTTACCTGTAAAGCATCTACCGTGACCTGCCGTGCTCCGTCCAACGCTCCCCGTGTACACCCTTGCGCTCGCGTGCGCGCCGCTTCGTGAGGGCATCGACGCACTGTCCGACACCGACACCGACACCGTCGAGCGGGGAGGCGCGAGTGCACGGAGCGGCTTCGTACGGCTGGCTGCTGGTCGCGCTGTGCGCGGCGACCGGCGCCTACTGCCTGCTGCGGATGCGCAGCACCGTCGAGGAGCAGCGCCGGGCCGCGGGCGGCGAGGCGCTGATGGGCTTCGGCATGGCGGCGATGGCCGTGCCGGCGGCCGCGTTCAGCCCGCCGGCGTGGACGTGGCCGGTCTACGCGGGCGTGTTCGGCGTGGCCGCGCTGCGCGCCCTGTGGGCGGCGCGGACCAGCGTGCACCATCTGCACCACCTGGTCGGCGCCTCGGCCATGGTCTATATGGCGGTCGTGATGGCCGGCTCCCCCGGGCACCATGCGGAACACGGCGCCACGTCGGGGGTGCCGCTCGTGACGGGTGCCCTGCTGCTGTATTTCACGGGCTACGTCCTGCACTCCGGTGTCCGGCTGGTACCCGCCGGCGCGGGCAGCGCGGCGGCGGGGTGGGGCGACCGGCCGGAGCTGTCGCGGGCGTGCCGGCTGTCGATGGGGATCGCGATGGTGGCGATGCTGATCGCTCTGTGATCCGGTGCCGGCCGGCCGTGACGTGTCCGCGCTTCGCGGCCGTCGCCGCTCCGGCCGCCGGCCGCTTCTGGGCAGAGCGGCGCGGTGCCGCCCGCGGCGCCGGTGCGGGTGGCGTCCGGGCCTGTATCGCGGGCCTCGGGGTAGCCGGGATCCCAGGCGGCATTCGCCTCCCGCCCCGGACGTCGACGAGGATCAGCCCATGCACACCCAGTCCGTCGACTCCCCGCCCCCTCCCGCGGCCCCGCGTACCGCCCTCCGCGCCGCGACCGTCCTCGCGTTGTGCTCGGCGCTGCTGCTGATCCTGGTCGCGGCCCGCTGGCGTCCGCTGACCTGGTTCGACGGGGACGTCTCCCGCACCACCCACCGCTGGGCGGTCGACGATCCCGGCCTGACCCACGTCTGCCGCATCCTGACGGACTGGGTCTGGGACCCGACGACGATGCGCCTGCTGTGCGCGGCCGCCGCGGTGTGGCTGGTGTGGCGGCGCTCGGCGTGGTGGACGGCGGGCTGGCTGGTGGCCGTGAGCGCGGTGGGCACCGTGCTGCAGCAGTCCCTCAAGGCCGCGGTGGACCGCCCGCGGCCGGTGTGGCGGGACCCCGTCGACTCCGCTCACTACGCGGCCTTCCCCTCGGGCCACGCCCTGACCGCCACCGTCGTCTGCGGCCTCCTGCTGTGGCTGCTCCACCACTACGGCGTGGGCCGCGCCCTGTGGCGTACGGCGGTGACGGTCGCCGTGGTGTCGGTGGCCGGGGTGGGCCTGACCCGGGTGTGGCTGGGGGTGCACTGGCCGTCGGACGTGCTGGGCGGCTGGCTGCTGGGCGCGATGCTCGTGGCGCTGGCGGTGGCGGCTCACCAGCGGTGGCGGCCGTGAGGCCCGGCGGCGGGCCCGGCTCCCCGTAGGATCCGCTCATGACCGCCGTGCTGTTCGACTTCTCCGGCACCCTGTTCCGTATCGAGTCCGCCGAGTCCTGGCTGCGTGCGGTCCTGGACGAGGCCGGGATCGCGCCGGCGGAGGCGGAGGTGACGCGGACGGCGCGGGCCCTGGAGGCGGCGGGGGCGCTGCCGGGCGGGCCGGCGCCGGTGCGGGTGCCTGCCGAGGCGGCCGGACTGTGGACGGTGCGCGACCGCAGCGCCGAGGAACACCGCGCCGCCTACACCGCGCTCGCCCGGCAGGTCCCGCTCCCCGAGCCGGGGCTCTACGACGCCCTCTACGACCGGCACATGACGCCGCAGGCGTGGACCTGCTACCCCGACGCCCCCGAGGTGCTGCGCACGCTGCGCGAGCGCGGGATCGCCGTGGGCGTGGTCAGCAACATCGGCTGGGACCTGCGCCCGGTCTTCCGCGAGCACGGCCTCGACCGGTACGTGGACGCCTACGTCCTGTCGTACGAGCACGGCGTCCAGAAGCCCGACCCCCGGCTGTTCGCGACCGCCTGCGAGGCGCTGGGCGCCGAGCCGGCCGCGACGCTGATGGTCGGCGACGACCGGCGGGCGGACGGCGGAGCGGCGGCGCTCGGGTGCCGGGTGCACTTCGTTGACCATCTGCCCGCCGGGCAGCGGCCGGACGGACTGCGGCCGGTGCTGGACCTCGTGGGCTGACCCCGGGGCCGCGCGCGCTCCGGACGGTGCTTCGCGCTCGCGGCCCTCCGGGCCGGCATGGACCGACCTACCGGCCGCTGCGAATGAAACAGCCGCCCGCCTGAGACGATCCCCCGCGTCGCCCCAGACGGACGGCAGCCCTGAACAGCCCTCTGGGGGCCGGTGCGGACCAGCTGAGTATAGTTGGCTGGCAGCCAGTCAACGCAGGAGTTACAGCATGTCCCCGCGCAGCGCCTCGGTCAATGAAGAGTTGCGGAGACGTTCCCGGGAGCGGCTCCTGCAGGCGGCCGTCGAGCTGGTCGGAGAGCGCGGCTACGAGGCCACGACGCTCGCCGACATCGCGGACCGGGCGGGCTCGGCTCGCGGCCTGGTGTCGTACTACTTCCCGGGAAAGCGCCAGCTCGTGCAGTCCGCCGTGCACCGGCTGATGCACCGCACGCTGGAGGAGGGGCTGGAGCGCGAGCCGCGCACCGAGGACGGCCGCGAGCGGATGGCGCGGGCCATCGACGCGATCCTGGGCCTGGCCCGGGACCGGCCGGTGCTGATGCGCCAGCACATGGCGGGGCTGCTGCAGGCGGAGGGCTTCGTGCAGTGCCCGGAGCAGCAACGCCTGGCGGAGCTGCTGCGGGACACGGCGGCCCGGCACGGATCGCGGGACGTCGACGCGGACTATCCGATGCTGCGCTCGCTGCTCATGGGCGCCGTCTACACGATGGTGGTGCCGAACGTGCCGATGCCGTCGGTGACCCTGCGCGCCGAGCTGTTCAAGCGCTACCGGCTCGACTGGGAGATGGGCTTCCCGCCGGATGCCGGGGCGGCGTCCGGCGGCACGCCGTGCGAGACGGACCTGTCACGGTACTTCGCCACCGGCGAGCAGCCGGACGGTGAGCAGTCCGACGGCGAGCAGTCCGACGGCGGGCGGCCGGACGCCGGGCAGTCCGACGGCGAGCCGGTTCCGCGGAAGTAGCCCGGCCGCGCCCGGACATGGGACTCGGCCGGCGGTTTCAGCGTCGCAGGTGGCGCGGCGTCAGCAGGCCCGCGTCGCGGGCCCGGCCGATCAGCCGGAGCGAGGTGCGTCGACTGTGGCCGGTCGCGCACATCACCGCCAGGACCGGATCGGCGCCCCGTTCCTGGGCCGCCCGGTACTCCCGTGCCACCAGCCACCGCTCCTCGATCCCGCGCGGCGCCGGACGGGCCCGGTGTGCTCCGGAGGGCTCGCCCGGGGCGCAGAGCGGCTCGCCGTCCGCGCCGCACGCCTCGGCCAGCGGCTCCTCCAGCCAGTCGGCGAGCACCGCGAGGTCGTCCAGGGACAGCGCGGGCTGCGCCTTCACGTCCTCGATGCACACGCCTCCGTCCCGGACCACGGCGAGGGCGTCGACCCGGGCGCCGTCGTCGAACGCCAGCCGGACGTCGAACCAGGCCGTCGTCACCGGTCCCTGGCTCTCCCGGACCCTCCAGGCGGGCCGCACGGACACCGTGCCGTCCGTGGGGCGACGAGCGGAGAGATCAAGAAATGATGCGTTCAGCACATACGCAACGTAACCGCATGATCACTTAACGCACGAACGAACACGCGCTGCCGCACCGCGCACGGCACCCTGCCGGCGGAGCGCCGACGGACCGGGGCGGGCAGGGGCGGACTGCGGACGGGCCGACGGACGGACCGGACCGGACCGGCGGACGGGACACAGACCGTGCCCATGACGACGACCGCTCCCCCGCATCCCGCCGACCCCGTCGACGAAATCCCGCCCGCACGGCAGTTGGCCGCCTTCGGCCTGCAGCACGTGCTCGCGATGTACGCGGGCGCCGTCGCGGTTCCGCTGATCGTGGGCAGCGCGATGAAGCTGTCGCCCGCGGACCTGGCGTACCTGATCACCGCCGACCTGCTGGTGTGCGGCATCGCCACGCTCATTCAGTGTGTGGGCTTCTGGCGGTTCGGCGTGCGGCTGCCGATCATGCAGGGCTGCACGTTCGCGGCGGTGTCGCCGATGGTGCTCATCGGCACGACGGGCGGCGGACTGCCCGCGATCTACGGCTCCGTGATCGTCGCGGGGCTGGCGATCATGCTGCTGGCGCCGGTCTTCGGCAGGCTGCTGCGCTTCTTCCCGCCACTGGTCACCGGCACCGTCATCCTGATCATCGGCATCTCGCTGCTGCCGGTCGCGGGCAACTGGGCCGCGGGCGGAGTCGGCTCGAAGGACTTCGGGCAGCCGAAGAACCTCGCCCTGGCCCTCTTCGTGCTGCTGGTGGTGCTGGGCGTGCAGCGGTTCGCGCCGGCGTTCCTGAGCCGGATCGCGGTGCTGACCGGCATCGCGGTGGGTCTGGTGGTGGCCGTGCCCTTCGGGTTCACGGACTTCGGCGCGGTCGCCGACGCCGACTGGGCCGGCATCAGCACGCCGTTCCACTTCGGCACGCCCGCGTTCGAGGCGTCGGCGATCGTCTCCATGCTGGTGGTCGCGCTGGTGACGATGACCGAGACGACCGGGGACCTCATCGCGGTCGGCGAGCTGACGGGGCGTAAGGTGCAGCCGCGTTCGCTGTCCGACGGGCTGCGCGCCGACGGCCTGTCCACGGTCCTCGGCGGCGTCTTCAACACCTTCCCGTACACCGCGTACGCCCAGAACGTGGGCCTCGTCGGCATGACCCGGGTGCGCAGCCGCTGGGTCGTCGCCACCGCGGGCGGCATCCTGGTCCTGCTCGGCCTGCTGCCCAAGCTCGGCGCGGTGGTCGCGGCGATCCCGGCGCCGGTGCTCGGCGGCGCCGGTCTGGTGATGTTCGGGACGGTCGCGGCGAGCGGCCTGCGGACGCTGTCCCAGGTCGACTTCAAGGGCAACAGCAACCTGACGGTGGTGGCCGTCTCGGTGGCCATGGGCGTCCTGCCGGTCGGGGTGCCGACGGCCTACGAGAAGTTCCCGGACTGGTTCCAGACGGTCATGAACAGCGGGATCAGCGCCGGCTGCCTCACCGCGATCGTCCTGAACCTGCTCTTCAACCACCTCCCCGCGAAGGCCGGTCCGGCCCTCCCCGCCTCCGTAGGCCTGCCGGTCGGCGGCGGCGAGGAACCGGTCGGGACGTCACCGGAGGAGGCCGCCGGGGCGGAGGCGCCAAGTACGGCGGAGGCGCCGCGGACGGCTGAGGCGCCGAGTACGGCCGAGACGCCGCGGACGGCCTGACCTCCACTCAAACCGCAGGACCGCAGCCGAGCAACCAGGTGCCGGCCGTCGGACGTGAGGACGTCCGGCGGCCGGCACCGGTGTCACCGGGCGGCGGCGGGCGCCGTGGCGGCGGGGCGGCCGGCCAGCCGCAGGACCGTCTCCTCCAGCCGCGGCAGGGCGCGCTGACCGGTGACGGCGAGCGCGATCGCCGCGAGCACACCGGCCCAGGCGAACGGGCCGAGTGGCGTGCAGCCGAACAGATGGCTCGCTCCCGGGACCTGCACCAGCGCGACCAGGGCGGCGGCGGAGCCGAGCGAGGTGACGCGCACCAGCGGGCTGTCGCGGCGGTCGGCCAGGGTCTGGGCGAGCTGGGTGCCCACCAGCGCGCACAGCGCCATCGTCGTGGAGCGCCGCGCGGTGCCCGGCGTGAAGCGGCCGAACAGCCAGGCGGCCGTGGCCCCGAGACCCGTCGTCAGGGCGCGGTGCCGGATCTGTTCCATCAGCGGGACGCCGAGCATGGAGGCGCCGAGCGGATGCTCGGGGTCCTCGTGATCCTCGCGCGGGGTGACCGCCACGGCCATCGCCGGGAACAGGTCCGTGAAGAGGTTCACCAGCAGCATCTGCCGGGTGGACAGCGGGGCGGAGCGGCCGAGGACGGTGCCGAGGATGCCGAAGCCGATCTCGCCGGCGTTGCCGCCGATCAGGATCGCGATCGCGTCGGCGACGCTGTGCCACAGGGCGCGCCCCTCACGGACGGCCTCGACGAGCACTGTCAGGTCGTCTTCGGTCAGGACGATGTCGGCGGCGTTGCGGGCGGCGGCGGAGCCACGGGTGGTGAGGCCGACGCCGATGTCGGCGGTACGGATGGCGGCCGCGTCGTTGGCGCCGTCGCCGACCATGCCGACCACCCGGCCGCCGTCCCGCAGGGCCTCCACGACCTGGAGCTTCTGCTCGGGCGCCACCCGGGCCACGACGCCGGTGTCGCGCAGCATCCGGGCCCGCTCGGAGCGGTCGGCGGCGGCCAGTTCGTCGCCGGTGACCACCTCGGTGTCCTCCGGCCAGCCCAGGTGGACGGCGATGGCCCGGGCGGTCTGCGGATGGTCGCCGGTCAGCATCACCGGCCGCACGTCCGCCTCGCGCAGCCCGCGCACGAGTTCAGTGGACGTGGCCCGCGGCACGTCGGCCAGCGCCACCAGCCCGGTGAACCGTAGCCGCTCCAGCGGTTGTCCGAGCACGTCCGGGTCCTTCTCGGCGTCGTCGAGGACGCGTTCGGCGACCGCCAGCACGCGCAGCCCGTCGCGGGCCAGCGCGTGGGCGGTGTCGGACGCCGTGCCTGCCAGGTCCGCGCACAGCGGCAGGACCGTCTCCGGGGCGCCCTTGACCACCAGCCGGCGCATGCCGTCCGCGGCGTGCCCCACCGCGGCGGCGTAGCCCCGGCCGGCCTCGAACGCCAGGCCCTCGGTCTGCGTCCACTCCGGGTCCTCGCCGGCCGCGTCCAGAACCGCCCCGTCGGTGGCGTGCACGGGCCGGCCGGAGCCGCCGTTGAGGCGGGGGCAGGCGCGTGCCGCGGTCCGCAGCACGGTGTTGTCGGCCGCCTCCCGCGGGGAGTGGACGGCGCCGTCGGCGTCGGCCACCCGGACCAGGCGCAGCTGGTTCTCGGTGAGGGTGCCCGTCTTGTCGAAGCAGACGGTGTCCATCCGGCCCAGCGCCTCCAGCGTCCGAGGGGCCCGTACCAGGACGCCGCGCCGGCTGAGCCTGCGGGCGGCGGCCAGCTGCGCCACGGTGGCCACCAGCGGCAGCCCCTCGGGGACGGCGGCCACGGCCACCGCGACACCGCCGCTCACTGCCTGGCGGATGGGTGTGCCGCGCAGCAGCGACAGCCCGGTCACCGCGGCTCCGCCGGCCATGGTCAGCGGCAGTGTCTTGCGGGTGATCTCCTGCAGGCGTGCCTGGACCCCGGCGGCCGGCGGGGTGCGGGCGGCGAGGTGGACGGCGCGGGCCGCCTCGGTGCGCTCACCGGTCTCCACCACGACGGCCCGGGCGTGCCCGGCGACGACGGTGGTGCCTTCGAAGACCATGCACCGCCGGTCGGCCACGGCGGCGCGCGGGGTCGGCTCGGTCTGCTTGTCGACGGGGAGGGACTCGCCGGTGAGGGCCGACTCGTCGACCTCCAGGGCGTCCGCCCACAGCAGCCGCGCGTCGGCGGGCACGACGTCGTCCGCCTGCAGCGCGATCACGTCGCCGGGGTGGAGCTTGGCGGCGTCCACGGTGCGCGTCGCCCTTTCCTCGTCCTCCGGGGCGATGCGGGCCTTCTGTTTGTGTTCCGCGAACAGCCCGGACAGCGCGCGCTCGGCGCGCAGCCGCTGGACGCCGCCGACGAGGGCGTTCACATCGAGTGCGCCTACGACCAGCAGGGCGTCCGCGGCGGAGCCGAGGATCGCCTCGGCCGCCGAGCCGACGGCGAGGACGGGGGTGAGCGGGTCGTGGAGTTCGCTGCGTACCGCGCGGGCGAGCTGGAACGTCCACCGCGCCGGCGCCAGCACGGGGACGCGGCCCGCGGCGCCGGCCGCACGGCGCACCCGGGAGGCCGCGTCCCCGTAGGTGCCCGGCGGTTCCTCGTGGGTGGCCGCCAGCCTGCTCTCCACGTCCCCCGAGGCCAGGGCGTGCCAGGCCACCCGGGGCCGGGGACGGGGGGCACGGGCCACCGCCACGCCGAGGGCGGCCCGGGTGCCGCTGAGCAGGGCCACGGCGGCGCTCGCGTCGACGGGGATGTGCCGCAGTCCGGGGATGACGCGGCCACGGCGACCGCGGCGGGCCTCGCCGATGGCCACCAGCAACCCGGACAGGGCCGCACCGGACTTGGCCAGGGTCTGCGACCTGTGGCCGACGGCACGGGCGGCCGGCACCGCGGTCAGCAGCCGCCACACGTCCGGCAGGCCGCCGGGGGCGACCACGTCGGCGCCCCACACCACCGGGGCGTCCGCGTCCGCGAGCGCGACGGCCACGTCGCCGGCCAGCAGCCCCGACAGCACGTCGGCGGCTTCCGCCCGCTCCGGCCGGGCGACGGTCAGCACGCCGCCGCGCCGGCGCAGGACGTCCACCGCCTCACGCAGCGGACGGTCGGCCGGGATCAGGTGGTCCGCGATGGTGGTGAAGTCCGCCAGCGCCGGGTCGTCCACCACCACGACGCGCAGTCCGGCGGTGCGGGCCGCGTCGAGGACCGCCTCGACCCACGGGTCGGCGCCCGCGCCCGCGCCGCGCAGGGCGCTGGGGTGCAACAGCACCGACTCGGTCGTCTCCAGCTGCCCCAGCCGCTCGGTGTCCCGTACGAGGATGCCCGCGCGGGCGAGCATGCCGCCCAGGACGGCGTTGAACGCGGAGGGGCCGTAGCGCGCGGCCTTGGGCGAGCCCGCGAGCACCGCCTCGGCGGTTTCCGCCACGTCGTGCTTGACCAGCAGCGTCGCCGCGGCGCCCAGCAGACTGCCGGTGCCCGCGTGGGTGGCGTACTCCTGGGCCGGGGAGCCGCGCAGGGGCGGACGCGGGCAGGCGCCCGCCGGCACGCCGGGACGGTCGGGGACGCACAGCCGGTCGTGCAACGCGTCGAACGCGGCGGCCCGCGCCACGGTCTCGCCCAGCTGGCAGGCGCGCAGGGCGCCGTCCAGTGCCAGGGCGGTGGGAGTCTGGCCCGCTCCGTGGACGACAGCGTTCACGTAGGCCAGCATCAGGTCCATGCGGGAGCGGCCGTAACGTTCCCGCAGCAGGCGGCGGAAGCGCGGGTTCTCGCGCAGCAGCGTCACGAGTGCCGTCGCCAGGCGGGGCGAGGCAGGCAGGCGCAGGGCGTATCCGGCCAGCCCGGCGCCCATGCCGACGGCGTCTGCCAGCAGGGCCGCCGCGGCGGTGCGCACTCCGGCCGGGTCGCCCGGGTGCGGGAACTCCTCCACCGCCTCGTCGTCCGCGCCCAGGCCGTGCTGTTCCGCGAGGTCGGTGGCCCGCTCGAGGACCCGGTCGGTCACGGCGTCCTCCCCCGCGGCCACCACCAGGCGGGCCAGGCCCCCGTCCCAGTAGGCGTAGGCGACGTCCGGCCGTTCGGCCAGCGCCTTCGCCACCCGCCGCGCCACCTGTGCCGTCCCGCCCGCGCGCCGTACGACGTCCGGCGCGGCGGGCCGCAGCGCGAGGTGGGCACGCCGCCCGGAGCGCCAGTGGCGATGGCCGCCCGGCAGGGCGTTGCGGGCCACCCGCGTGACCCTGACGGTGGCGTCCGCGCCGCGCACGCCCGCCCTGGCCGTCCCGGCCGCTGCCGCGGCCACCGCCCCGGCGGCCGGCGCGGTGCCCCGCGCCAGCAGCCGGGGGCCCGCCAGCGCCAGGCCGGCCGCGGCCGAGGACACCCTCAGCAGTCCGAGCGCCATGGCGGACCTCAGTCCTTGCCGCGGCCGCGCCGCGCGGTCGGGGCGGTCTCGGCGGCGGCCGTCTTGGCCCTGGTCTTGGTCTTGGTCCCGCCGGCCCGCTTGGCGCGGGTCTTCGCGGCCGGCGTCTGGGACGGCTTCGGGGCCGATGTCTCGGCGGGCAGCGTGGGCAGCTTGTCGGACGGCGTGGACGCCATCGGTGCCGCCTTGGGGTGGTGGGCGGAGGACTGGGCCGCCAGCACCGCGGGGGTCGGCGCGTGCGTCCCCGCGGCCTCGGTGGTCTCGATGGTCTCGGTGGTCTCGGTGGTCCTCGGCGCCTTCGCAGTCTCCTCTGCCTCGGTGGTCTCGCTGGTCTTCTCTGCCTCCGGGGCCTCCGAGACCTCGGCCGCCGGCTCGGTCGTGGCGGACGGTTCGGACGGTTCGGACGCCTGGGCCGCCCCCTCCTCAGGGCCGTGCTCCTCTTCCGGGCGCGGCTGGGTCAGCCAGGCCACGGCCGCTCCGGCGATCGCCACGGGCCACTCCACCACGCCCGCGACGCCGAGGACTCCGGCTCCGGTGTACACCGCCAGCCGTCGGCGCCGGGGTGTGATCGCCTCGACCTTGTCGAGCGTTCCTTGGGCCGCCCTCTCCAGCAGCCCGACGCCGGGCACCCTGCGCAGTGCCGAGACGGTGGTGCGCAGTGGCTCCGGCAGGTCACTCGTCGACTTCTCCCCTGCCATGACGTCGTCGCCTCCCGAGCTGATCCGGGTCGTGGGTCAGCCGGGTTCCCGGGATGCGCGACCCCATCCGCGCTGGTCGGAATTCCCTTGGCGACCGTGAAGCCGCAGCCGCCGACCGCTCGTCCGGAGGGCGGAGGCGGGAGCGCTCGTGGCGCCGGACCACCCGGGACCGGGGGAGCGCTCCCACACCTGCGCCCCAGAGGCGACCCCGCACCTCCTGCCCCGCCGCCGCCCTGACCAGGGTCGGCCGAATGTGTTCCGCGCGAAGCGTTGACCAGAAAGCGCTTACCCCTTACGGTCCGTTCAACAGAGTGACCGGCAGGCGCCCTACAGGGCCCGAATGGCCACTCTGCTCGCGCGCGGAGTTCAACATGGCGTACATCGTTCACGTACACGTCGATCAAGTCCTCCGAAAGGACGCACCCGCATGCGTACTCGCCCCCCACGTACACACGCGCAAAGGGCCTCACTGGTGACGGCCGCCGCGGCCGCCCTCGCGACGGCGGCCGTCCTCGCCCTGCCGCAGTCGGCCGGCGCGGCCGAGTCGTCGCCGATCGGCTACGGCGCCGGGACGACCGGCGGCGGCAGCGCCACCGCGGTCACCGTCTCGACGCTGGACGCCTTCAAGTCGGCCGTGAGCGGCAGCACGGCGAAGGTCGTGAAGGTCAACGGCACGATCTCGCTCAGCGGTCAGGTCGACGTCGGGTCCAACACCACGGTCCTGGGCGTCGGTTCGTCGTCCGGGTTCACCGGCGGCGGGCTGCGGCTGAAGAAGGCGACCAACGTCGTCGTCCGCAACCTGAACATCAGCAAGGCGGTCGGCACCGACGCCATCACCGTCCAGCAGTCGACCAAGGTGTGGATCGACCACAACACCCTGTCCTCCGACCTGGACCACGGCAAGGACTACTACGACGGCCTGCTCGACATCACGCACGCCTCGGACAACGTCACCGTGTCCTGGAACACCTTCAAGGACCACTACAAGGGCTCGCTCGTCGGCCACAGCGACAACAACGCGAGCGAGGACACCGGGCATCTGCACGTGACGTACCACCACAACTGGTTCAACAACGTCAACTCGCGCATCCCCAGCCTGCGCTTCGGCACCGGGCACTTCTACGACAACTACGTCGTCGGGGCCTCGACCGCCTGCCACTCACGCATGGGCGCCCAGATGCTGGTCGAGAACAACGTCTTCCGCTCGACGCAGGTCGCGGTCACCACGAACCGGGACAGCGACCAGGACGGGTACGCCAACCTGCGCGGCAACGACCTCGGCGGAGCCACCACCGAGATCTCGCAGGTCGGCACCTTCACCAGCCCGCCCTACAGCTACACCGCCGAGCCCGCCTCGAGCGTGGTGGCCTCGGTGACGGCCGGCGCGGGCACCGGGAAGATCTGACCCGCCCCCACAAACCCCCCACTGCTCCACCCCACCCCCCACTTGTCCACCCCCCAACTGGAAGAAGGCATCGGGACATGGCTTCACCAGCACGTGTACGCGCCCGTCGGCGCACCCTGACCGGGGCACTGACCGCCGTCGGGCTCTCTGCTGTCATGATCATGGCAGAGGGCGCGCTGACCCCGGCGGCCGCGGCCACCTGGCCCACCGCGAACGGCAGCCAGGCGGTCACCGCCACCATCTCGGTCTCCGGTACCAAGGACTACGGGATGAAGCGCCTCTACGGCAGCGGCGACCTCGGCACCGGCGGCCAGAGCGAGAGCCAGGACCCGATCCTGGACCTGGCTCCCGGCACCGTCCTGAAGAACGTCATCATCGGCGCGCCCGCCGCCGACGGCATCCACTGCGAGGGCAGCTGCACGCTGCAGAACGTGTGGTGGGAGGACGTCGGCGAGGACGCGGCGACGTTCCTGGGCTCGTCGTCGTCCAACGTGTACACCGTCTCCGGCGGCGGCGCGAAGGAGGCCAGCGACAAGGTGTTCCAGTTCAACGGCGCCGGGACGCTCAACGTCTCCAACTTCGCCGTGCAGAACTTCGGCAAGCTGGTCCGCTCGTGCGGCAACTGCTCCAAGCAGTACAAGCGGACCATCAACCTGAACACCATCGAGGCCACCTACAAGGGCAGCGCGCTCGTCGGGATCAACACCAACTACGGCGACAGCGCGACGCTGAAGAAGATCACGATCGTCGGGGACAGCAGCAAGAAGATCGTGCCCTGCCAGAAGTACATCGGCAACAACACGGGCGCGGAGCCGACCAAGAACGGCAGCGACGCCGACGGCACGTACTGCAAGTACTCGTCCTCGGACATCACCTACAAGTAGCCCCACCGCCCCCACGGTGATCCCGGCCGTACGAAGCGCCTCCGCGCGGCGCTTCGTACGGCCGTCCCGTCATCGCCCACGCCCCGCGCGACCGGGTCCCGCGGAGGGCCTCACTGTCCCAGCGAGCCGGCGATCTCGCGCCGGTACTCCGCGTAGGCGGCGCGCAGGGCCGCGCCCGGCCAGTCCGCGGGCAGGAGTTCGGCGGGCAGGACGGGGTCGGCGAGCAGATGGCGTACCACCGCCGCGAAGGCGGTGAAGCGGTCGGCCGGGCCGTGCGCGCCGGCCAGGTGCGCGAGCAGGGCGCGGGCGGTGGCCGCCCAGGCGTCGAGCGGCCACAGCCGGGCCGCGAGTGCGGTCGCGGACCCTTCGGGGCGGGCGGTGAAGCGCTGGGCCACCGGCTCCAGGTCGTCCGGCACGGGCCGGATCAGGTTGGCGGGGCGCAGCCACACGCCCTCCCGCAGCTCGGCCAGGCGCAGCTCGGCCAGGCGGGCGCGCAGGCCTGCTCGTTCGGCGGCGCCGCGGCCCGTGGCGGTGACGACCACCGTCTCCCAGTCGCCGTCCCACGCGCGCGTGCGCGGCCGCACCGCCTCGTCCTGGCGCCGTCGGCGCTCCAGCAGGCGGTCGCTGAGCCGGTAGACGCCATCGGTGCGCCGCAGGTCGCCGGCGGCCGCCATCCGGCTGAGCGCGGCCCGGAGCGTGGAGCCGCCGATCCCGAAGGGTTCCACCGCGCGGACGAGGTCCTTGACCGCGAGCTGAGGGGGATGCGCGCCCAGCAGCAGGCTGAGCACGACCGAGCGCGCGGACAGCGGCCGCAGGTCCACCTCGCCGGGCGGCGCCGGCACGTTCATCCGCATGGGCACGTACTGTACGTGCCGGGCTTTGTTGCGTCGTTGCTACAGCCGCAGAAGAGGTGCAACATGACGGCATGGTCTCGATGCCCGCGCCACCGCAGCCGCAGCCGCCGTACGCCACCCACGACGTCACCAACCAGCCGCCGCCCCTGACCCCGTACGACGCCGCCGAGGACGCTGCCCTGCTGGAGGGGCTGCGCCGGGAGGGGGCGGGCTGGGCCGAGGAGGGCATCAGGCGGCTGGGGCTGCGCGCGGGCAGCGCCGAGGTGCAGGAGTGGGCCGAACTGGCCAACGTCCACGAGCCGGTGCTGCGCACGCACGACCGGTACGGCAACCGCGTCGACGAGGTCGACTTCCATCCGAGCTGGCACCACCTGATGCGGGCCGCGGTGGCCGAGGGCCTGGCGGGCACGCCGTGGGCCGAGGACCGGCCCGGCGCCCATGTCGCCCGCACCGCCGGGGGCCTGGTGTGGGGGCACACCGACGCCGGGCACGGCTGTCCGACGTCGATGACGTACGCGGCCGTGCCCGCGCTGCGCGCGCAGCCGGACCTGGCGAAGGTCTACGAACCCCTGCTGACCGGCCGCGAGTACGAGCCCGGCCTGAAGGTGCCGGCCGAGAAGCGGGGCCTGCTCGCGGGCATGGGGATGACGGAGAAGCAGGGCGGCTCCGACGTCCGTACGAACACCACCACGGCGACGCCGACCGCCGAGGAGGGCGTCTACACGCTGCGCGGGCACAAGTGGTTCACGTCGGCGCCGATGTGCGACGTCTTCCTGGTGCTGGCGCAGGCCCCGCAGGGGCTGTCCTGCTTCCTGGTGCCGCGCATCCTGCCCGACGGCAGCCGCAACACCTTCCGCATCCAGCGGTTGAAGGACAAGCTGGGCAACCGGTCCAACGCCTCCTCCGAGCCCGAGTTCGACGGGACCGTCGCCTGGCTCGTCGGGCCCGAGGGCCGCGGCGTCAAGACGATCATCGAGATGGTCAACTGCACCCGCCTGGACTGCGTGATGATGTCGGCAGCGCTGATGCGCAAGACCCTGGTCGAGGCCGGCCACCACGCGCGCCACCGCAGCGCTTTCGGCGCGCGGCTGATCGACCAGCCGCTGATGCGCAACGTGCTGGCCGACCTGGCGCTGGAGTCGGAGGCGGCCACCACGCTCGCGCTGCGGCTGGCCGGCGCGGCCGACCGCGCGGTGCGCGGGGACGCGGCCGAGACCGCGTTCCGCAGGATCGCCACGGCCGTCGGCAAGTACTGGGTCACCAAGCGGGGTCCGGCCTTCACGGCGGAGGCCCTGGAGTGCCTGGGCGGCAACGGCTACGTGGAGGAGTCGGGCATGCCCCGCCACTACCGCGAGGCCCCGCTGCTGTCGATCTGGGAGGGCTCGGGCAATGTCAACGCCCTCGACGTGCTGCGGGCGCTCCGGCGCGAACCGGCCACCGCCCAGGCCCTGTTCGACGAACTGGCCCTGGCACGGGGGGCGGACGCCCGGCTGGACGCCGCCGTCACCCGGCTCGATGGTCTGCTGGCCACGGGCTCCGAGGCCGGCGCGCGCCGGCTGGTGGAGCTCATGGCCCTGACGCTGCAGGCCGCCCTCCTGGTCCGGCACGCCCCGCCCGCCGTCGCCGACGCCTTCTGCGCGACCCGGCTGGGCGGCGACTGGGGGCACGCCTTCGGCACGCTGCCCGACGGGGCCGCCCTGGACGCCATCCTGGAACGCTCGCTGCCGCAGGGCTCCTGACGCACTGTGTTTCCAGGTCTCCGGGTCGGCGGGCCGGCGGCGCCGACCCGCCTGCGGTGCGCCGCCGACCGGCGCCGCACCGCGTTCGTCCGGCGGGCCGCGGTCAGCTGGTCTTGCGTCCCCACAGGGGGCCGAAGCGCGCCCACTCGGCGTCCCACTGGTCCATCCGGCGGCGTTCCAGGCGGCCCCGCAGGACGCGGCCGCAGGCCAGGGGCGCCATGGCGGCGCTCACCCCCACGAGGGCGCCGATCAGCGAGGCCCGCAGCCTGGCCTGCGAGACGGTGGCGGGCTCGGCCACCAGGCGGCCCCGCGCGTCGGTCCACACGCTGACGGTGCTGCCGGCGGCGCTGCCGGGCCGCACCCGGACCCGGCCCGTGTGCGCCGAGCCGTCCGGAGCCGTCCAGCGCACCTTCCCCCACACCTGCTCGGGGTTCGCCGCGCCGGGGTGCGCGGGTGCCGCGCCGGGCGCCTTCTCCGCCAGCCGTGCCACCACCGGACGCCACTCCGCGCGCTCCCGGGCCAGCCCGTCCTCGACGGACCCGGTCGCCGTCAGACCGGCGAGCACCCCCGCCAGGACGGTGAGCATCCAGGTGCCGAGCACCGCCCAGGCCTCCACCGCGTCGGCGCGGCGCCTGAGCGGGTTGCGCCGCCAGCGCCACAGCCACACCTTCGGACCACGCAACGCCATCGAAGGCACCCTCCTCATGAGCGCACGACCCTCCCCCGACCGCCTTCCCATACGGGCGAGGTTCCCCGGATGCTCAGGCCGAGTCCCCCGGCTCGGGGCCGCACACGCCCGCCGCCCGCTCGAGCGTCGTCGCCGAAGCGCCCCGCCGCCCGTCGCTTCACGCCGGAATCACCGCCCCCGCCTGCGGTGACGCCGTTCGGCGAGGTGACTGTCAGTGGCGGGGTGCAGACTGATCGCGATGGAGACGAAGACGTCCCGGAGGTGATCGGCATGACCGAGGTACTGCTCGCTGTGGGCACACGAAAAGGCCTGTTCATCGCGCGCAGGCGGGGAGGCGCCTGGGCGTTCGACGACAGCCCGTACTTCAACGCACAGGCCGTGTACTCGGTGGCCATCGACACGCGCGGCGACCGTCCGCGGCTGCTGGCCGGCGGCGACAGCTCGCACTGGGGTCCGTCGGTGTTCCGCTCCGACGACCTCGGCCGCACCTGGACCGAGCCGTCCCGGCCGGCCGTCAAGTTCCCCGAGGACACCGGCGCCTCGCTGGAGCGGGTCTGGCAGTTGCATCCGGCCGCCGCGGAGCCGGACGTGGTGTACGCGGGCACGGAACCGGCCGCGCTGTACCGCTCGGAGGACCGCGGGGAGAGCTTCGAACTGGTCCGTCCGCTGTGGGAGCACCCCACGCGGTCGCAGTGGGTGCCCGGCGGGGGCGGTGAGGGCCTGCACACCGTGCTGACCGACCCGCGCGACCCGCGGTCGGTGACGGTCGCCGTCTCGGCGGCCGGCGTGTTCCGCACCAGCGACGGCGGCGCGACCTGGGCACCGTCCAACTCCGGTGTGTCGGCGGTGTTCCTGCCGGATCCGAACCCGGAGTTCGGCCAGTGCGTGCACAAGGTCGCGCGGGACGCGACGACCCTGGACCGCCTGTATCTGCAGAACCACTGGGGTGTGTACCGCAGCGACGACGCGGGCGGGCAGTGGACGGACATCGGCGAGGGCCTGCCGTCCACCTTCGGTTTCGCGGTCGCCGCCCACCCGAGCCGAGGCGACACGGCTTACGTCTTCCCGATCAACGCGGACTCCGACCGGGTGCCCGCCGGCCACCGGTGCCGGGTCTTCCGCACCGCGGACGCGGGCCGGAGCTGGGAGCCCCTGTCGGCGGGCCTGCCGCAGGAGGACCACTACGGCACCGTGCTGCGCGACGCGATGTGCACCGACGACGCCGACCCGGCGGGCGTGTACTTCGGCAACCGCAACGGCGAGGTGTTCGCGTCCGCCGACGACGGCGACAGCTGGCGGCAGTTGGCGGCCCACCTGCCGGATGTGCTGTGCGTGCGGGCCGCGGTGGTGGGATGAGCCGCACGGGGGGACCGCGCGCTCTCGGCCACCGGTTGATCGCCGCTGCCGTACGCCGGCAGGGTGACGCCCGTGTCGTCGATCCGGGCTGGGCGAACGCCCTCGAACCCGTCGCCGGACGGATCGCCGAGACGGGCGACCTCCTGCGCGCGGAGATCGCCGCGGGACCGCACCTGTCTCCCGGCCGGGCCGAACCTCCTGCGGGCCTTCCGGCAGCCGTACGACGAGGTCCGGTCCTGATCGTCGGAGCTCAGCGGCGACCTCGCGCTCACCTCGACCCCGCCGAAGGACGGGGCAGGCGCCCGTGCCCAGGTGGTGCGGCGGCAGCCGGACGGAAGCCGGCGGCGCGTGCTGGACCAGCCGGAATTCGTCACGCCGACCGGCTGAGCGGACGGGTGGGGACGAGTGCGGAGACAAGCGACGGGAGGTGAGGCTCCCGGGCTGCGAGCAACCTGCCTGCGGTGCGCTCGCGAGGCCCGGAGGTCTTCTCGCGTGCACCACCTGCATCCCGCCGAGGATCGCCGCGTCGACCTTTCCCGAGCGGATCATGCCGAAGCTCGTCGCCGAGTCGAAAGTAGCTCGCCCCGGCCGTCGTGGTCACGGTCTCCGTGCCGGCGTGGACGAGGTCGGCGTCCTCCTCCCCGTCGAACGGGTACGGGCCCAGCCCCAGGATGCCGTTCTCGGACTGGAGCACGATGTGGACGCCCTCGGGGACGTGTCCGGGAACCGGGGACGCCACAGCTCCCGAAGCCCCCGGTCGCGAGCGTGCCCCCGGGGTGCTGGAGGCCGCCGTCTTAGCCGTCCCCGACGCCGTCCGCGACCACGTCCCCGCTGCCTACGTCGTCCCGAGCGACCCGGAGCACCCACCGACCCGGGATCGGCTCGACGCCTGGTCAGCCGCTCATCTCACCCCTGCCTCCCGGCCCCGGACCTGGACCGTCGTCGACGCGCTGCCGCGCACCCCGGTCGGGAAGATACGCCGCTTCCGCCTCGCCCCCGCGCCGCAGTCCGAGTCCCAGGAGACGTCATGACCGTACCCTCACCCCTCTTCGGCCGCGTCGGCGTCGTCGGCGTGGCTCACACGCCGTTCGGCAAGCTGACGACGGAGACGGTGACGAGCCTCGTGGAGCGGGTGACGACGGAGGCCCTGACCGACGCGGGCGTGGAGCCCGAGAAGGTCGACGAGGTCTTCACCGCGCAGTTCAACAGCGGGCTCACGCCGTTCGCGTTCCCGTCCTCCCTCCCGCTCGGGGCGGCCGACGGGCTGTGGGGGCTGCCGATGACCCGAGTCGAGAACGCGTGCGCCTCCGGCTCCGCCGCGGTGCACCGGGGCATCCGGTCCGTCCTCTCCGGGCTCGCCGAGACCGTGCTCGTGGTGGGGGTCGAGAAGATGACCCATGCGAGCGGCGCGGACGTGTCCCGGGCTCTGCTCGGAGCCGACCCGCGGCTCGCCGGGACGGACTCGCCCGCAGGCTTCGCCGGCCTCTTCGCGGACGTCGCAGAGGCCTACGCCGAGCGGTACGCCGCATCCGACTGGCTCGGTGACGTCCTCGGTGCCATCGCCGCGAAGAACCACCACAACGGGTGTTCGAATCCGTGGGCGCAGCTGCGCAAAGACCTCGGCGCCGAGTTCTGCTCGACGGTCTCCGACGCGAACCCCGTGGTGGCCGGACGGCTTCGGCGTACGGATTGTTCACTCGTCAGCGACGGAGCCGCGGCCCTCGTACTGCGCCGGGATCCGGCCGACCCGCTCGCGGTCGTCGCCGGGCTGGGGCACGCCAACGACCACCTCGACACCTCCCGGCGCGACATCCTCGAGTTCGCGGGGGGCCGGCTCGCCGTCGAGCGAGCCCTCGGGATGGCCGGGATCGGCCTGGGCGACCTCGATCTCGCCGAGGTCCATGACTGCTTCACGATCGCCGAGCTCCTCGTCTACGAGATGCTCGGACTCACCCCGCGGGGACAGGGCCGTCGCGCCGTGGAGGAGGGGTGGGTGCACCGGGACGGCCGGCTGCCCGTCAACGTCTCCGGGGGCCTCAAGGCCAAGGGACACCCGGTCGGGGCGACCGGGGTCTCGCAGCACGCGCTCGTGGCTCTGCAACTTTCCGGGAGGGCCGGTGACATGCAGCTCGATGGACCCCGTACCGGTCTCGTGCACAACATGGGCGGTCTCGCGGTCGCCAACTACGCGACAGTGCTCCATGCCTAGCGATCTTCGGCCACCGGGTTCGCCCGATGCTCCGGCGCCGGCCGCCGCCCTTGGGTCCGCTGCGGTGTGCGGCGGCTACGAGGGTGCCGGACGGTGGCCCCCGGCCGCGATCGGCACATTGATCACGGCGCACCCGGATGGGCGCCGGAAGCACCCTGCCGGGTCGCCGGCACCGCTGCGATGCCGGCGGCCGGGCGACCGGCCTCCGGTGCCGATGGCGCACTGCTGCTGCCGGCAGGCAGGCCAGCCGGGTTCGGACGCCACGGTGGCCGTGGCCTACGGCAGTCGCCAGTCCACCGGCTGGGCACCCTGCCGCAGCAGCAGATCGTTGGCCCGGCTGAACGGCCGCGAACCGAAGAAACCACGGTCCGCCGACATCGGCGAGGGATGAGCGGACTCGATCGCCGGAAGATCCCCGAGCAACGGCCGCAGATTACGTGCGTCGCGCCCCCACAGGATGGACACCAGCGGTTTGCCACGCGCGGCCAGCGCCCGGATCGCCTGCTCGGTGACCTCCTCCCAGCCCTTGCCGCGGTGCGCGCCCGGCTTGCGGGGAGCGGTGGTGAGCGCCCTGTTGAGCAGCAGCACGCCCTGCTGCGTCCACGGCGTCAGATCCCCGTTCGAAGGCCTGGGCAGCCCCAGGTCGGTGTGCATCTCCCGGAAGATGTTCTCCAGGCTGCCGGGCAACGAGCGCACCTCGGGCGCCACCGCGAAACTCAGCCCGATCGCCATCCCCGGCGTGGGATAGGGATCCTGACCGACGATCAGGACGCGTACGTCGTCGAAGGGCTGCCGGAACGCCCGCAGGACATTCGCACCGGACGGAAGGTAGGTCCGGCCGGCCGCTATCTCGGCCCGGAGGAAGTCCCCCATCGCGGCGATACGTCCGGCCGCAGGCTCAAGCGCCTTCGCCCAGCCCGCTTCAACAAGTTCATGCAAAGGTCGTGGTGCCACAGCGCGTCACCCTACTGGCACGCACCGGGGGTCCGCACAAACGCGGACGCCTCCACGCACGGAGCCCGCACTCGACGCTAGTCTTCCTCCTCATCAGGCTCCATCGCCTCATCAAGCTCCATCGAGCCGATCCAGCGGATCGGGCAGCCGGTCACCGGGAAGGAGGGGAGCCCGTTGCAACCAGCGATCAAGCCACTCCGCCACGGTCATCATGCCCGGTCGGTCCCTCGTGCCGGACACGCAGACCCCGGAACGCCCGCTCACTCGGTGGGCCCGTCGTTCTCCGTGGCGCCGGAGGCGCGCCCGCTGCCCGGCAGTCTCCTCGACATCCACCGCGAGCTGACCACGGACCCGGGACTGCCCCTGTGAGCGGTCGCGGTCCGGCCGGCTTCCTCGCCGTCGACTCCGGGGGTTCGGGACTGCGGGTCGTCCTGGGGACCGTGGACCGCGGGGAGCTCGGACGGCGGGAGTCCCGCGAGCCGGTGCGCACCGGCGCCCGGGGCATCGAACCGGGGCACCTGATGGAACAACTGGTGCCCATGGTGCGTGACTTGGCCGCCGAGGCCGGGATCGCCGCCCCGGCCACGGCAGTCGTCGGCGCCGCCGGGTTCGCCACCCTGGGCGCCGCGCTGCGCGCGGAACTGCCGGCCGCGCTGGGGCGGGAGTTCCGCGTGCGGACGGTCGCGCTGGCCGCCGACGCGGTCACCGCGTACGTCGGCGCCCTCGGTCCCCGGCCCGGCGCCGTGATCGCCGCCGGGACGGGGCTGATCGTCATCGGCACGGACCTGACTCGGTGGCGGCGCGCGGACGGCTGGGGGCATCTGCTGGGTGACTGCGGCAGCGGCGCCTGGATCGGGCGGGCCGGACTGGAGGCGGCGCTGCGCGCGTACGACGGCCGGCCCGGCGGGTCCGCCCGGCTGCTGGCCCGCGCCGAGGAGTCGTTCGGACCCGTGCCGGAACTGCCGGGCAAGCTGTATCCGCGCCCGGACCGCCCCGCCGTCCTGGCCTCCTTCGCACCCCAGGTGGCTGCCTGCGCGGACGGCGACCCGGTCGCCGCGGACGTGCTGCGCACGGCGGCCCGGCACATGGCGGACTCGGCCGCCGCCGTCTGCCCGGCCGACGGCGAACCCCAAGTCGCCCTCACCGGGGGCCTGTTCAAGATCGGAGACGCTCTCCTGGTACCGCTGCGGGAGGAGTTGTCGAAGCTGCTGCCGCACGCACGCCAGGTGCCCGCCGCGGGCGATCCGCTGCGGGGCTGTGTACGGATGGCGACGGACCTGGCGGCCGGCGCGCTCCCACTGCCGGGCGATGAGGCGCTGTTGTCCGTAGTGACCGCAAAGGGAGACTGATCCCTGTGATACGCAATCCGCCTGGTTCACACGGGGATCAGCGGTGATCCGCACGTAAGTCATCAGACAAAACCGGACGGATACCGCTCACCTGCACCCTCCCCGAACAGAGGAACCCGGGAAGCCAGTAACATGCGGCGCCATGAGCTCCCCCACTGGGCCCGCGTCCGGCCTGCCAGTACGAATGCCGCGCCCCCGCCAGCCCGGGCGGCACCGTCGCCCCGAACCCGTGGCGGCTCCCGAGGGCGCGCCCGCGCTCGTCCTCGCGGTTCCGGGCACCCCCGGCAAGGTCACCCGCGGTCTCGCCGAGGAGGTCGTGAGCATCGCCCGCTCCGAACTGCCCGGCCTGGACGCCAGGATCGGCTACCTGGACGGGGACGACGCGGACTTCCCGACGCTCCAGGCAGTGCTCGCGCACGCCGGCGAGGAGCGCACGGCCCGCTACCAGCAGGCCAAGGCCGCCGGTGAGGACGTCAAGGAGCCCGACGGCCCCGTCGCCGTCGTCGTGCCGCTGCTCGCCGGACCGGACAGCGCGCTGCTGCGCCGGATCCGCCAGGCCGTGATGGACAGCCGTGTCGCGGCCGACCTGACCGACGTGCTGGGCCCGCACCCGCTGCTGGCCGAGGGGCTGCACGTACGCCTGTCCGAGGCCGGTCTGGCACGCGCCGACCGCGCCCGTCTGTTCACCGTGGCGACCGCGGCGGACGGCATCATCCTGGCGTCCGTGGGCGGCGACGAGGCCGTGCAGGCGGCCGGGATCACCGGCATGCTGCTCGCCGCGCGCCTGGCCGTGCCGGTGATGGCGGCGGCCCTGGACCAGGACGGCTCCATCGCCGACGTCGCCGAGCAGCTGCGGTCCTCGGGCTCGCAGCAGCTGGCGCTCGCGCCGTACCTGATCGGGCCGGAGATCGACGCGGGCCTGATCGAGGAGGCGGCCAAGGAGGTGGGCTGCTCCGCCGCCGAGGCGCTCGGCCCCTACCCGGCGATCGGCAAGCTGGCCCTCGCCAAGTACACGTCCGCGCTGGGCATCGCCCCGCAGCAGCCGCAGGGCGCGCCGGTCCGCTGACCCGCACGCCCCACGGCCGTGGGAAAGACCGAGCCGTGGGAAAGACCGAAGCCTTGGGAAAGACCGAAAGGGCCCGCTCCGCGCGAGGAGCGGGCCCTTCGGCGTCAGCGGCCCGCACCGGGCGGAAGCGGCAGCGACCGGCCGCAGCCTCCGGCGGACGGCCGAAGCCCGGCGGACGAACGAAGGCCGGCGGACGACCGAAGCACCGCGATCGACCGGATCCCGACGGCCAGCTGAGGCCCAGCGGACGAACGAAGCCCGACGGTCGGCTGACGCCCAGCGGACGAACGAAGCCCGACGGTCGGCTGACGCCCAGCGGACGAACGAAGCCCGACGGTCGGCTGACGCCCCCGCGAGCGGCCGGTGTCCCGCGGACGCCCCACGCCCGACGGTCAGCAGACGCCCCGCGGACGCCCGACGCCCCGCGGGCGGCTCAGCCGAAGACGACGCAGGACGCGGCCGGTACCTCGAGTGAGCCCCGGCGGTGCGGCAGTCCGGTGGCCGGGTCGACGGCGAACCAGACGACCCGCCCGGAGTGCTCGTTGGCGGCGTACAGGAATCCGGCGTGCTCGGTGAGCGCCCGCGGCCAGCGGCCGCCGCAGGGCACCGTCCCGAGCAGCCGCAGCCGCTCCCCTTCGACGGCGAACGCGGACAGCACGTCCTCGCCGCGCGTGGCGGTCCACAGGAAGCGGCCGTCGGGAGAGACGGCGATGCCCGACGGGTAGGCGTCCCCGGCGGGCGCGGCGGGCAGCACCCGCGTCTCGGTCAGCGGCTGGAGCGAGCCGGCGGCGGCGTCCCAGCGGCAGGCGGTGACGGTGGGCGTGAGCTCGTTGACGACGTAGGCGCGCTCGCCGTCCGGGTGGAAGGCCAGGTGGCGCGGTCCGGAGCCGGGGCGCAGGGCGATCTCCCGGTGCAGTTCGAGGCGGCCGTGGCGCAGGGCGCACACGCGGACGGAGTCCGTGCCGAGGTCGACGCTGACGGCCCACCGCCCGCTCGGGTCGGGCTGCACCTGGTGGGCGTGCGGGCCCTGCTGACGGTGGACGTGCGGACCCGAGCCGGTGTGCCGGAGCACCCCGGACGCGGCCGGCGCGAGGGTGCCGTCGGCGCGCACCGGAACGGCGGTGACGCTGCCGGAACCGTAGTTGGCGGTCAGGACGTGACCGGCGAAGAGGCTGAGGTGCGTCGGCCCGCCCCCGTCGACGGGCACCGGCGGCCCGGCCTGTTCGAGCCGGTCGCCCTTCACCCGGTACGCGGCCACCGCGCCGCGCGTGGTCTCGCTCACGGCGTACAGCGTCTCCCCGTCGGGCGCCACCGCCAGGTACGAGGGGTCGGACAGGCCGGCCGTACTGCTCAGGCAGGTCAGCGCGCCGGTGTCCGGAGCCACGGCCGCCGTCACGATCCCGGGACCTCCGGCCGCCGTGAACGACCCGATGAACGCCCGCCGCGTGCTGCCGTCCACCACCGCTGTGTCCCCTCTCGGTCCTGTGCCGTCCGGGGTGACGGTAGCAGCCGGCCGGTTCAGGTCTAGACCAGACGTTCTGACATCCTGGCCCCATGAGCGGCCTGGGCGGCGTATCGGTCATCTTCGACCTCGACGGAACGCTGGTGGACAGCGAGCCGAACTACTACGAGGCGTCACGCCGGCTGCTCGCCGCGCACGGCGTCCCCGGCTTCACCTGGCCGGACCACGAGCGGTACGTCGGTCTCAGCACGTGGGAGACGCTCGGGCTGCTGCGGACGCGCTACGGCATCCGCGCGCCCCGTACCGAACTGCTCGACGAGCTGAACGCCCGTTACCTGGAGCTGGCCCGTCTCTCCACGCCCGCCTACCCGGAGATGCGCACGTTCGTGAAGCTGCTCGCCGGCGAGGGCGTGCCGATGGCCGTGGCCTCGGGGTCCTCACCCGGCGCGATCGAGGCGGTCCTGGCCGGCACCGGGCTCGACGCCTGGCTGCGCACCGTCGTGTCGGCCGACGAGGTCGCCGCCGGCAAGCCCGCGCCGGACGTGTTCCTGGAGGCGGCCCGACGGCTCGGCACGCCCCCGGCCGACTGCGTGGTGGTGGAGGACGCGGCGCCCGGTGTCGCCGCCGCGCACGCCGCCGGGATGCGCTGCATCGCGGTGCCCTACCTCGCCGCGCAGGCCGACGCCCCCGAGTTCGCCACCGCGGGACTGCTGCTGCGGGGCGGCCAGTCGGAGTTCACGGCCCAGGGGGCGTACGAGTGGCTGGCACGGTCCGTTTCGTCCCCGTGACCCGGTACTCGGGCTCCGGGCGCGGTGATCGATCCGGCCGACTCGCGGGCCCGGCGCCGGGGCACCGCCCCTTCGTCGACACGTGGTGAGGTGACGACAGCGGGACTACGGCTGGGTGCGGTGCGGGCGCGGCGGCGGCACAGGCGCGGCGGCGCGGGTCCGACCGCCGACGCAGGCGCGCCGACGCGGGTCCGGCCCGTCGGCGCGGGTGCGCCGGGGGTGTGGCGGCGGGGCGGCCGGTGCGCAGGCCGGGGCCTGTCGCGCGGGGTCACGAGCGGCGGCGGGGCTTTCCGCGCTTCGGGGTCTTCGCGCCGCCTGTGCCCGTCCTCGGGTTGCGGCCCGCCGTCCTGCCCGTGGCCTTCGCCGGCGCGGGCTTGCGGCGGGCCGCGGGCTTGTCGGCGCGCTTGTCCTTCGGGGACTCCTCGGCGGTCCTGCGGCCCCGGGAGCTGTTGACCGTACGACCGCGGACGATGCCGATGAAGTCCTCGACCAGGTCCGTGGTGGCCTCCTCCGGCCAGGACAGGGCGACCTCCGAGCGGGGCGCGTCGACGACCGGCCGGTAGGTGAGGTCCCTGCGGTGGTGCAGGCGGGCCAGCGACTGGGGGACGACGAGCAGGCCCACGCCCGCGGCGACCAGCTCGACGGCGTCGGCGGTGGTGGCCGGGCGCTCGAACGCGGGCTCCCCCGGCGGCCGCTCCCAGCCGAGGACGTCGTCGAGCGGGTGGAAGACCACTTCCTCGGCGAGGTCGTCGAGGGTGACCTCGTCGGCCGCCGTGATCACGTGGTCCTTGGGGACCACGACCACCGTCGTCTCGGAGTAGAGCGGGATCGCGCTGAAGTACGTCCGGTCGACCGGGAGTCGGACGAATCCCGCGTCGGCCTCACCGGCGCGCAGGACGCCGGCCGCCTCGGCGGCCGCCACGGCGACGAGGGTGAGCGGGATGTCGGGCAGGCGCTCGTTCCAGATCCGCACCCACTTGGCGGGCGTCACCCCCGGGACGTACGCAAGCCGGAACTCAGGGGATGCTTCGGTGCCTGTCACGCCAGCCAGGTTACCGGCCGTGGTCGGAGGTCCCGCACCCGATCGATACCCTGGGCGTCATGAAGTCGCACCAGACCGCCCAGACCATGAAGCCCGCCACCGCGGCGAAGAAGCTGGGTGTGTACCTCGAGGCCACCCCTGCCGAGTTCCGGGAGGGGCCCGTCTCACGCGCTCGCCTCGACGAGTTGCAGGCCGATCCGCCCGAGTGGCTGCGCGAGCTGCGGGCCAAGGGCCCGCACCCGCGTCCGGTGGTCGCGGCGAAGCTGGGCGTGTCCATCGCGGGGCTGGCCCGCGGCGGCGTCACCGAGCCCCTCACCACCGAGCAGATCGAAGAACTCAAGCGGGAACGCCCGGAGTGGCTGGAAAAGGAGCGGGCGACCCAGGCCGAGGTCCGCAAGGAGGCGGCCCGCATCAAGAAGCGGAACGCCGAGCGCGCCGCCGGTTCCTGACACCGCCCGCAACCACGTTCCGTCACCGTCGAGGCACCTCCCGTGCACCTGACGGTTCGTCAACGGAAAGGTCACAAAAGCGTATCGGACATTCCGCACTCCAATCTTCACACGAGGTGCACAAGTTGGCTAAGTTGACGCCCAGGCTGCTCGACTGCCTCCGGCGAACCGCGCCGGGTCGGGCGGCCTCCGCCGAGTCCGGTGCGCCACGTGGCAGCCGGAGCCGGGAACCCGACCGAACGACTGGGGTGGATCGGCCCGACCGCCCGTAGGGGCAGGGCCGTAGGGCAAGCCTTCCGAATCGACCGCCCGAACCCTCTCCCAGGGCCTGACGGCCTGGGAACCCCCGCCGCTGACCCGGTAGGCGGAGTACGGAAGGAGTACGGCTCCCATGGCGCCGGAACGCACCCCGCGCGCGGGCGGCCTCGGCCTCCCGGGCATGCGCGACTCCGCTGTCGCGACGGCCGACTCGACCTCGGTGGCCCTGTTCTCGCAGGCCGCCGACGCCGCGCCCGGAGCCGACGGTGACGGCCCGAGCCGCGAAGAGGTTCAGCAGCGGGTACGCATGCTGTACGACCGGGCCGAGAGTGACACCGGAACCTTCAACGCGACGCGCGCGATGACGGCGCGGACGCGCGGGCGTGCCGCCTCTGCGGGCGGCGAGGGCCGCAGGCGTACCGATCCCTCCCTCGACGAGGTCGCGCGGAAGTGGTTCGACGTGGCGCGTGCGTCACTGGGTCCGACGGTGCCGGCGGCCCTGCCGGCCGGGCGGGCGCCGGCCCGCCCGGTGCAGTCGAGGCCCGCGCGTCCGGCGGCGGCCGCCCTGGAGCGCGGGCGTGAGCAGCGGCCCGTCACGGAGCTCCCCGCCGGACCGGCCTCCCGTCCGGCGGCGGAACTGACCGCGGGGCCCACGGCCGCGCTTCCCTCCGTGCCCGGGCCCCGGACACAAGCCACCCCCGCCCTGCCCGCGGCCCGGCCCTCGACGGGCGGCACGCGACAGCAGTGGCCGGACCCGACGGCGACCGGTTCGCTGACGATCTCACCGGACCCGACAGCCACCGGTTCCCTGGGGATCTCACCAGACCCGACAGCCACCGGTTCCCTGGGGATCTCACCAGACCCGACAGCCACCGGTTCCCTGGGGATCTCACCAGACCCGACAGCCACCGGTTCGCTCCAGACCTGGACCGACACCACGACGACCGGCACGCAGCAGACCTGGGCCGGCGCCCTGACAACCGGCACACAGCAGAGCTGGTCGGCCACCACCCCGGTAGGCACACAGCAGCCCTGGACGGACACCACCGCAACCGGCACACAGCAGAGCTGGCCGAACACCGCCCCCGCCGGCGCACAGCAGCCCCTGGCCGACACCCCGACAACCGGCACACAGCAGAGCTGGCTGAGTACCCCGCCGGCCGCGTCACCGCAGGCCATGGCCGGAATCGCGTCGGCCGCGTCACCGCAGGCCTGGACGGGCGCCGCGTCGGCCGCGTCACGACAGGCCGGGGCGGGCGGCGCGGCGGCCGGGGTGCGGCAGGCCGGGCTGGGCGTGGCCAAGGAGCGGAACCGGCGCAAGCTCGCCGCGGCCCGCGAGTCGCTGGCCGGGTACGCGGTCCCGCAGACCGCGCCCGTCGCGGCGATCACGTCCGAACCCGCCGCGGCCCCATGGACCGACCCGGCGCAGCAGGCCCGCCGCGTGGAGGAGGACCGGCGGCTGCTGCGGCCCAGCGTCCTCGACACGGGTGTCCTGCCCGTCGCCGCCACCCCGGACAGCGGTCCCGGCACGAAGGCCGAGCGGGCGGTCGCCTTCGCCCGCGCGCAGATCGGCAGGCCCTGCCTGTGGGGAGCGGCAGGCCCGGGGTCGTACGACGACGCCGGCCTCATCCAGGCCGCGTGGAAGGCCGCCGGGGTGGCCCTGCCGCGTACCGCGTCCGAGCAGGCGAACGCGGGCACGGTGGTTCCGCTCGCCGAGGCCCGGCCCGGTGACCTGATCTTCTTCAACGACCAATTCACCCACGTCGGCCTCTGCACCGGCGGCGGCACGATGATCCACGCGCCGGGTCCGGGCACCTACGTGCGCGAGGAATCGGTCTTCTACGCAGGGGAGTCGGCGATCCGCATCGCCGTGCGCCCGGCGTAACACCCTCCCGCGCCGTGCGGGCCGCCGGTCCCCCGTGCCGGCGGCCCGCACGGGGTCCGCGCAGCCGCGCGCGGACGGCAATCGCCCACGCCGCAGCCGTGTCCGCGAGGCGTGATGACGCGTTCTGGATGTCGCCCACCGGCCGTCGGGTCCGGGGGCGGAGGCCGGGCCCCCTCCCGCCCGGCCTCCCCCACCGTGGCCGCCGCAGCGCCGATGTGCTGGAGTTCATCCGAGAACGTCGCTGTTGCTCGGTTGAAGTCTGAGCAATGCTTGACGACGCCGGTATGGGTACAACTGCGTACGCGGCGGACGAGCGGAGAGGGAACGTGGCACAGGGGCTGGGCGAAGCCAGGGCCTACGAGCGCATGCTGTCGGTGGCGGTCGCCGCGCTGCACGAGCGGCAGCCGGAGCGGCTGTGGCCGTTGCTGACGGCCGCGCTGCCCGGCCTGTGCGGCGGCGAGACCCTGGTCTACAAGCTGGACGACTGGAGCGAGCGCGCGGGCACGGTCGGCACGTCGCCCGGGGTCGCCGCCGAGTTCGACCGGCTCGGCGAGGAGGACATGGGCGTCCTGCGGGCGGGGTTCCCGTTCGCGCACCACTACGAAAGCGGTCCCGACCGGTCGCCGCTCACCGCCCGCCGCGCGGCCGGCCGCGCCTGGTCGTCGAGCCGGACCGCGCGTCTGATCGACGACGTCATGGACATGGACCACGTCCTGGCGATCCCGCTGCCCGGAACGTCGAACCCGATCACCGGGTGCATGGTCTACCGCTCCGGCACGGACTTCACCGACGACCACCTCCGCATCGCCAGTCAGATACAGCCGCTGCTGTCGGCAGTCGAGCAGCAGCGGCAGCTGCTGGAACACTGGCAGCGGTCGGCCGGTCGGGGCGGCACCGCGGGCTCCCCGCGGGAGGCGGCCGAGTCCTGTGCCCTGACACCCCGCGAGACGACCGTCCTGCTGCTGCTCGCGGACGCCCTGACCGCCGCCGCGATCGGCCGACGGCTCGGCATCTCGGACCGGACGGTGCACAAGCACGTGGAGAACATCTACCGCAAGCTCGGCACCCGCGACCGCATCAGCACGGTGCTGCGCGCCCAGCGGCTCGGCCTGATCCCGGCGCCGTCGCTGCCCTGTTAGGGCGGCTGTCATGGAAAGCCGTCCGCCGGTGCCCGAAGGGCGGCCGGCCGGTGGGCTGGCCCGGCGACCGACGGGCTGGCCCGGCGACCGACGGGCTGGCCCGGCGGCCGACGGGCTGGCTCAGGCGCCGGGGGCTGCGAAGGGGCCGTCGGCGGTGAAGGCCAGGGCGGCGAAGCGTTCGCCGATCAGGCGGTGGGTGGCGGCGTCCGGGTGGAGCTGGTCGGGCAGCGGGAGTTCGGCTGCGTCGGCCTCGCCGTAGAGCGCGCGGCCGTCGAGGTGGTGCAGGTTGGGGTCCTCCGCCGTCCGCTGCGCGACGATCCTGGCCAGTTCCTCGCGGATGACGTTCAGGGTCAGCTTCCCGCTCGCGCGCTCCGCCGGGTCGCCCATGGCGACGAACCGCAGCCGGCCGTCGGCGAGGTCGGGCGCGGCGGGACCGGGGGTGTCCTCGTGCATGGGGCACAGGATCGGCGAGACGACCAGCAGCGGGGTGGTGGGGTGGCCCTCCCGGATGGTGTCGAGGAAGCCGTGGACGGCCGGGGCGAAGGCGCGCAGGCGCATCAGGTCGAGGTTGACCAGGTTGATCCCCAGCTTGACGCTGATCAGGTCGGCGGGGGTGTCGCGCATGGCGCGGGCGGTGAAGGGGTCGAGCACGGCGCTGCCGCCCAGGCCCAGGTTGATCAGCTCCACGCCGGCCAGCCGGGCGGCGTGCGCGGGCCAGATGCCGGTGGGACCGGCGGCGTCGGAGCCGTGGCTGATCGAGCTGCCGTGGTGCAGCCACACCCGACGGCCGCGGTCCGGTACGGGTTCGACGGGCGCGTCGGTGCGCAGGGCGACGAGTTCGGTGGTCTCGTTGTGCGGCAGCCAGATCTCGACGTCCTTGTCGTGACCGGGCAGGCCGGTGAAGGCCAGGGTGGCCGGCGTTCCGGGCCGGTGCTCGGCCGTACCGGTCACCATGTCGACGGTGAGGGTGTTGCCGCCCGTCGACTCGGCGCGGCCGGCCGGTCGGCCGTCGACGAGCAGTTCGTACACGCCGTCGGGGCGGGGCGGAGCGCCGACGTAGACGCGTTTGGTGCGCAGGGCGTCGAGTTCGACGGCGGTGGCCCGGGTGCGGAAGGCCAGCCGGACGCCGGAGGGCTGGGACTCGGCCATGGCGAGCTGTGCGTCGGTGTTCTGGGCGCGGGCCCGGGCGGGCAGCCGGTGGGGCAGCAGGCCGTGCTCGGTGCGCTCCAGGTCGAGGGCGCCGCGCAGGAGGTCCGCCGTGATGGGCGTGGTGGTCCAGTTGTCAGTGGTGTGCATCGCCATTGCCTCAGCCTGTGGGTCGCGTCGGGAAAGAGGTGCCGGGTCCTGGCCCGGGTCAGGTGGCGGACGGCCAGTCGCGCAGCACGGTGTCGAGGGCGTCGAGGATCCGGGTCCAGGTCTCCTGGGTGTCGGGGGCGCTGTGGCTGAACCCGCCGCCCAGTTCGAGGCTGACGTAGCCGTGGAAGACGCTGCCCAGGAGGCGGACCGCGTGGGTCTGGTCCGGTTCGGCGAGGTCGTAGCCGCGCAGGATGGCCCGCGTCATCTGCGCGTGCCGCACGCCCGCGCTCGCGGCCGCCGTCGCCGGGTCGAGTCTGAGCTGGGCCGCCGCGTAGCGGCCCGGGTGTTCCCGGGCGTAGTCGCGGTAGACGTCGGCGAGGGCGGTCAGGGCGTCCTTGCCGGCCCGTCCGGCGAGCGCGTCGGCCGCGCGGTCGGCCATCTCCTCCAGCGCGAGCAGGGCGATCCGGGTCCTGAGGTCCTGGGAGTTGCGCACGTGCGAGTACAGGCTGGCGACCTTGACGTCGAACCGGCGGGCGAGCGCCGAGACGGTCACCTGGTCGAACCCGACCTCGTCGGCCAGTTCGGCGCCGGCCTGCGTCAGGCGTTCCGCGGACAGCCCCGCGCGGGCCATGGGCATCCCTTCGGTCGACGGCAGCCTGCCTAATACTTTTAGGCAGGGTAGCACGCCCTTTAGGGAATTCAGCGGTTCACGGCCAGGGGCGGGCGGACGCGCCATCGCCCCATACCGCGTCCGCTCACCCCGCGTCTGCCCGCGCGACGTCGGCTCACGCGTGACGTCGGCTCACGCGTGACGTCGGCTCACGCGTGACGTCGGCTCACGCGCGGCGCTTGTGGGTGGCGGCGAACTCGTCGGCGGCGGCGAGGTCGAAGTCGCCGTGATCGCTGCCGAGTCCCTGTGCGACGAGGGCCGCGGCGGCGCTGCCGAGGACGGCGGCCTCGCCCAGGGGGCGCCCCAGGCTCACCCCGCGCAGGTAGCCCGCCGAGAACGCGTCGCCGCAGCCGGTGGTGTCGACGACGTCGACGTCGAAGGCCGGCACGGACCGCGCGCCCTGCGCCGTCACCAGCAGCGCGCCGTCCGCGCCGCACGTCACCGCGACGGCGCCCGCGCCCGCGTCCAGGAACTTCTTCGCGCCGGTCACGACGTCGGTCTCCTCGCTGAAGCCGAGGACCTGGTCGTCGTTGGGCAGCAGGTGGTCGACGTACGGCAGCACCGCCTCGATCTGGTCGAAGGTGCCGAGTTCGCCGGGCGCGAGGAGGTCGACGGAGGTGACCACGCCGTGCTCCTTGGCGTGCGCCAGGACGCGCGCGGCGACGTCGGCGCCGATCAGCTCGGGGCCGCCCAGGTGGAGGTGGCCGGCCCCGGCGACCGCGTCCCAGGGCACGTCGTCGAGACCGTAGGTGATGTTGGCGCCGAGGAGGTGCAGGGAGGGGCGGTCGCCGTTGGGGCGGATGGGCAGCACGCTCGCGGAGGTGGAGGTGTCGGGGCGGCGGACCAGGAGCCCGGTGTCCACGCCGGCCCGCTCCAGCAGCAGCAACAGCAGGTCGCCGGTGGGATCGGTGCCGATCGCCCCGGCCGTGCGCACCGAGGCGCCCAGCTTGGCGAGGGTGAGCGCGGTCCCGGCGGCCGTCCCGGCGGCGGTCAGCCTGATGTCCTCGACGAGGGTCGCGCCCTGCCCCTGGGGTATCTCCTCCACCGGCCGCACCAGCACGTCCAGTACGTGCACGCCCATCGTGACGACGTTCATCGCTGTCCCTCCTGCGCGGGTGGTACGGGGTGGGTGGTGCCGTAGTCACGGGCGAGCGCGGCCTCGATCACCGCGAGCTGCTGCCCTTCGTCGAGGACGCGGGGCCGGCCGAGCGCGGCCGCGCGCTGGTAGACCCCGCACGCCCACTCCAGCAGCAGGGCGTGCTCGACCGCCTTGTCGAGGCTCGGCGCGTGGGTGAGCGCGCCGTGGTTGGCCATGAGGGCGGCGCTGCGGCCCTCCAGCGCGGCGACCACGGAGGCGGCCAGCTCCGGGGTGCCGAAGGTGGCGTACGGCGCGACCCGCACGGAACCGCCGAGAGCGAGCAACTGATAGTGGATGCAGGGCAGTTCGTCGAGGACGCAGGACAGGGCGGTGGCCATCGGGGCGTGGGTGTGGACGACGGCACCGGTGCCGTAGCGCCGGTAGACACCGAGGTGCAGGTCCAGCTCCGAGGTCGGCTCCAGGGCCCCGGCCACGACCCTGCCGTCCAGGTCGACCACGGTCACCTGGTCCTGGGTGAGGCCGGCCAGCACCGCTCCGGTCGCGCTGACCGCGACCCGCTCCCCCACCCTTACGCTGACATTCCCGGCCGTGCCTATGAGCAGACCTTCGGCCCCGAGGCGGCGGCAGGCGGCCGCCACGGCGGCCCGCTCCCGGTCGGGGGCCGCGCTTGAGTCGGTCATGAGCGCGACCGTAGCCTAAACCTGAAACAAAGTCACGTTCACGTTCGGAGGTTGTTCTCGTGGCAGAGCCCACCGCGGGTCTCGACGGAGTCGACGGACTCGAAGGGGGCGCTCCGCTGCGCCGCAGACCCCAACAGGCGCGCAGCAGAGCGCGGTTGGCCCGGGTGCTGCAGGCTGCGGAGCGCGTCCTGGTCGCGGAGGGCGTCGAGGCGCTCACCACGACCCGGGTGGCCGCGGAGGCGAAGGTGTCCATCGGGTCGCTGTACCAGTACCTGCCCGACCGTGACGCGATCATCGACGCCCTCGCGGCCGGGTACTTCACCAAGCTCGAGTCGGTCATGGACGGCTTCGCCGAGTCCGCGGCCGCGCAGCGGTGGGAGGACCCGGTGGGGGTGCTGGTGGACGCCTTCGCCGCGCTCTACCGCTCGGAGCACGGGTTCCGGGCGCTGTGGTTCGGCAGCGGCCTGACCGAGCGGACCCGGGCGGCGGACCGCGAGCACAAACGCCGCATGGCCGACGGGCTCCGCCGGGTGCTGCTCGCGCTGGGCGTCGCCGACGGCGAGGCCCTCGTCCGCGCCTGCCACGCCGCGGTGCTCGCCGCCGACGCGCTCTCCCAGGAGGCCTTCCGCCGGGACGCCGAGGGCGACGCGGGCCTCCTGGAGGAGGCGAAGGTCATGCTGCGCGGGTACCTCGCCGCTGTCGTCGAGCGCGGCCCGGACCGGTAGGCGCTCTCCCCCGCACCCCGGTCCCCGCCGCACCCCGGTCGCCGCCGCACCCCGGTCGCCGCCGCACCCGGGACCGGGACTGCCTTTACGACACATCAATAAAACATCCGAAACATACGCAGGACAATCGCACTGCCAGGTCTCTTGTCCACCGGGCTAGGATCTGGGCATGACGCACCGACCGGCCCCCTCACGCCCTGCCGCACTGTCCTCCTCCGGGCAGGGGGTGGCCTGAGATGGCCGGTCTGCGCGAAGCCCAGAAGCAGATGACGCGGAAGCTCCTGCTGAGCACGGCACTGGAGCTGTTCCGCACAAAGGGGTACGCGGCCACCACGGTCGACGACATCGCGGCCGCGGCGGGCACCACACGGGTGACGTTCTACGCGTACTTCCCGTCCCGCAGCGACCTGATGCGGGCACTGATCGGCGAGCTGAACGAGCTGCTGGAACGGATCGCCTCCCCCACCCACGGCTCCACCGCGCGTGATCTGGTCGCGGTCGTCGCCGACGGCAGCCGTCAGGCGATCACCCGGTGGCTGCTGGACATCTCCAGCCGCTGGGACACGGCCCGCCCCTACCTCAACGCCGCGTTCGAGGCGGCGGCCGCCGACCCGGAGCTGCGCGGGCTGGTGGACGCGTGGATCGAGGAGGCCATCGGCGATGTCGAAGACGGCCTCGACCAGGCCGGACGCTTCGCGCCGGAGAGCCGCCACACGCGGGGCGTACTCGCGATCGCCCAGCTCGACCACGCGGCACGCAACTGGACGCGGGAGCGCTGGGGCACGGAGCGTGAGCAGCTGATCGAGGTGCTCGCCGACAGCTGGGTCGGGCTGCTGGGCAGCGACACCGAGGGCTGACGGAGACCCGCCGGGTCCCCGGCTGCCGCGGCGGCGGACCGTCGGTCAGCGCGCCGGCCGCCGCCCGCCTGTCCATCCCCACAGGACCACCGAGCACAGCGCCGCGAACGCGCACCAGGTCGAGACGAACTCCAGACGCCACAGCTCCCAGCAGACGGCCGCGCCGGCGCCCGCGAGGACACCGAGGACGCGCAGGCGGCGGTCGCCGGACAGCAGCAGCGCGCCCACGGTCGCGACGAGGTACCGCGCGACGAGCAGCTGCGGGTGCGGCAGGCCGAGGGCGTAGCCGACGGTGTGCCCGCGGATCTCGGCCCGCACCGGACGGGTCGCGAGGGCGTACGCCAGGGCCGCGGCGGTCGCGGCGCCGATCACGGCCGGGACGATCAGCCGGCGCGGGGCCCGGCGCGGCGCGGCGCACAGCACGCCGGCCGGCACCCATACCGCCGGCAGGGGCAGGGCGATCACCGCCCAGGCGACGTGGCGGGGCCGGTGCCCCCGCCCGCGTGCCAGACCGCCGCCTCGACGAGCTGGTGGGCGCCGAGCAGCAACGGCAGCGCGGCCGGCGGCAGGTCGCGGGCCCGGCGCGTGCGCGCCACCGAGGCCACCCCCACGGCGGCGATCCCGGTCCCCGCCACGAGGTCGGCCGTCGCACTCCAGCACATCGCGCCACCCAGGGTCGGACCGTCACGGGCTCTGGCCCCGATCATGCCCCGCCGGCCGGACCCGACGGCATGTTTCCGGCCGGACCGCCCTCCGGGCCGCCGCCCCCTGTCCGCCCTGGACACGAGCGGTCACGACGTCGGGAACAGGTTCCGCCGCGCCGGCTGGTCCGCCGGCGCGGCGTCACCGTGAAGCGTGGCGTGGTGCGAGGGTTCAGGCCCAGGGCTGGCCCACGGCCCAGCTGGTGTCGTCGCTCCAGGAGGTGGCGCTGTCCCACGTGTGGGACCCGCCCTGACTGGCGATGTAGACCGTGTAGCTGTAGTGGCGCAGGTAGTCGCTCGGGTAGTTGACCGAGCGGAAGGAGTAGCCCTGACCGTTGTGGCCCGCCTCGGGACAGAACGTGGCGTCCTGGGCGAACCCTGAGGTGCCGTCGTTGGCGCCCAGGTGCAGCTGGAAGTTCGAATGGCGCAAGTACTGACCGGACTTGTTCACGGATTCGAAGGAGACGCACGCGGAGTTGGCCAGTCCGGCTCGAACGGTCCAGGTGGCGTCGCCCTTGGTGGTGGACGTACTGGACGCGGAGACCGGCGCGATGACGACATTGCTGTCGGCGTCGTCGTGCACGATGTAGTCGTCGGTGCAGCACGGGGTGGTCGCCCGCAGCGAGATCTTCGAGCCCGGCGTGAGTCCGCCGGGGCCCGACGACGTCGCGTAGCCGGCCGCGTCGATGTTGGCCTGCACGGCGTTCTCGGTGGCGTCCGAGGGGTAGCCGGACGTCATGACGCCTTCGTAGAAGGTGCCGGCTGAGCCGTGGCTGTTGTCGCCGCCGATGCCGAGGATGATGGCGCCTTCCTTCTTCATCGGGTTGTAGCCCGCGACGTTGGGGCGCGGCCCGTTGTAGAAGGTGGACAGGCTGCCGGACTGGGCGTCGCCCGCCCGGATCGACCAGTGGTTCGGCTCACCCTTGACGATGGCGGTGAGGAACCGGTGGCTGACGCTGGGGTCGTTGGCGTTGTAGCCCGCGTTGACCCCGGAGAACAGGCCGTTCTCCAGGTCCGCCATCACCCAGGGGCCGTTGCCGGTGCCGTAGCCCCAGACCTTGATGTTGCCGAAGTAGATGGCCTCCATGGTGCCGTTGCCGTTGTCCCGGCTGTTGGTCTCGGCGTTGCCGTAGTCGAAGCAGCAACCGCCGTTGTAGTGCGTGCCGTCGAGGACCGCGTACATCCCCTCGGGCTGGTCACCCGTCGCGATGCCGTTGGTGTGGTTGTTGCGGTATCCGGTGCCCGGCGCCACGTAGACGCCGTAGGCCTTGTGGCCGCCCACGGTGATCGGCGCGGCGGTGGCGTCGGCGAGGTTGTCGTAGCCGCCCGCCGCCGGCCCGGAGAACCCTCCCGGAGGCGCCTGGGTGAGGTGGTTGCCCCGGCCGGTCTGGTCGTAGATGACGGTGATCAGACATGTCGTGCCGGCGCAGAACGAATCCTGCGCGGCGGCGTCGGCGTATCCCCCGGCGCCGAGCACGCCGATGTCCCGGGTGGCGTTGTCGGAGGCGCGGCGGACTTGGTACAGGGGGCCGGTGTAGGAGGCGTACAGCGCGCGGGTCGTGCTGTGCGCCGCCACACAGGGGGTGCCGCCGCCTGCGTAGATGTCACAGGGCTGGGAGGACGCGGCCACGGCAGCCGTCCGGGCGTCGGCGTGCTGCGTCGTGGACGGTGCGCTCGCCCCGGTGGCGGATGCCTGGCCACCGAACACCGCTGCGGTCAGAGCGAGTCCTGACGCCAGCACGGCGAGGGTTCTCCCCCGCCGTAAGCGGCTCAAGATCAACGACATGGTCTCTCCTCATGGAATGGGTAGGGAGATGTCACGGCCGGCGGAACCCTGAGCTGAGAGCGGGACGGGCGGCAGACGGGAAGCCCGGCGTTCCTCCGGCACCCGCTCACGCTTCGTTCCAGGCCGGAACCCCAAAGAAGCCCCAGCCTCGGTTCGATATTTCGACCAATGGGCGGCTCACCGGACAGACGTTGATGTTAGGGGTCCACCCAGGCGTGTCAACACTTCGCGCACAGCGACATCGACAGCGCCCACAGGTCCGATGAATCGCGTAACAAGTATTGACGGCCACCCACAACTCGCTGCTATCTAGTTGTCCGGAGCGCCGGGCATCGTTCGATATCACGAACGCGAGCCGAGGTCACATGCTGCCCGTGCGCCGCCCGAGCCACCCCGTGTGGCGGTACAAGCACGACGGCACCACGCATCACCACCGCATGAGCGTCCGTACAGCCCTTGACCGCCTGGAGTTCGGCATGCCGACACCCCCGCCCGGGACCCGCCGCACCTGTCGTGCGGCCGCTCCGTGGCGCCCCGGCCGCCCGGCCCTCCCCTTGCTCCGTACCGCCGGCGTCGCACGCGTCCGCACGTCGCCCGGGGCGCATCGAAGCATTCCCCACTCACCTGAGAGGTTTCCACCGTGTCTTCTTCCGGACCAAGCCGTCGCAGCATGCTCATCCTGAGCGGCCTCACCGGGGCGGCGGCGGCCGGGCTCCTGCCCGGCGGTGTCGCCAGGGCCACCAGTGGTCCGAGCAATTACACTCCCAGCTGGTCCTCCGTCGACCAGCACCCGCCCGCGCCGGAATGGTTCCAGGACGCCAAGTTCGGCATCTACTACCACTGGGGCGCCTACAGCGTCCCGGCGTACGGCAGCGAGTGGTACCCGCGCCTGATGTACAAGGCGGGCGACGGGTGCAACACCCATCACAAGGCGACGTACGGCGATCCCTCGGCATGGCCGTACCACAACTTCATCCAGGGCGCCCGGGACAAGGCCGGCAACTTCGTCCAGTTCGCTCCCAGACTGAAGTCGGCCGGCGGCAACTTCGACCCCGACGAATGGGCGCAGCTGTTCGCCGACGCCGGAGCGAAGTTCGCCGGGCCGGTCGCCGAGCACCATGACGGGTTCTCCCTGTGGAACAGCTCCGTCAACGAGTGGAACTCCGTCGCCAAGGGGCCCAAGCTCGACCTGCTGCGGCTGCACGCCGACGCCATCCGCGGAAAGGGCCTCAAGCTGTGGGTCTCCCTGCACCACGCCTACAACTTCCTGGGCTACTTCGACAGCGCGCCCGCGCAGTCGGACGCCGGCCTGAAGAAGCTCTACGGCCAGCTCGACCGGGCAGCGGAGCAGCAGCTGTGGCTCGACAAGCTCAAGGAGGTCGTCGACGGGTACCAGCCCGACATCCTCTACCAGGACTTCGACCTGAACAACATCGACGAGTCGAAGCGGCTGGACTTCCTCGCCCACTACTACAACCAGGCCGTCTCCTGGAACAAGGACGTCGTCGCCACGTACAAGGACGGCTTCAACAACCGCGGTGAGGTCTACGACTTCGAGCGGGGCGGCCCGGCCGACATCCAGACCCCCTACTGGCTGACGGACGACTCGGTCTCCAGTTCCAGCTGGTGCTACACCACCGGCATCGGCTACTACTCGCTGAAGGCCCTGCTGCACGCCCTGCTCGACCGCGTCAGCAAGAACGGCACCATGGTGCTGAACATCGCCCCGATGGCCGACGGCACCATCCCGGCGGGACAGAAGTCCATCCTCCAGGGATTCGGCGACTACCTCCGGCGCTTCGGCGAATCCGTCTACGCCACGCGAGCCTGGGTGGCCTATGGCGAGGGACCCACCAAGATGGGCGGCGGTTCCTTCACCACGCCCGTGGAGGGCAAGAACACCGACATCCGGTTCACCCGCAGCAAGGACAACACTGTCCTCTACGCCACGGTCCTCGGCTGGCCCGGCAGCACCCTGAACATCACGACGCTGACGTCGAGCCGGTTCAACCTGTCCACGCTGGCATCGGTGCAGTTGCTCGACTCGACGGCCGGCTCCTACGTCAACCTGCCCAACCGCACTCAGGACGGCTCGGGTCTGCACATCTCGATGCCGTCGGGCACCGCACCCTTCAACGCCCCGGCATACGTGGTCAAGCTGACGTTCTCGGGACAGATCCCGCCCCTGAACGCAGGTTCGCTGCCCACGGGCTGGGTGAAGATCGGCGACGTCACCAGCGGCCTGGCCCTGGACAGCGGAGGCAACGTCGCCTCCGGGTCCGTGCTGAAGCAGTGGACCTTCAGCGACGGATCCACCAACCTGCAGTGGCAGCTGGTCGACCTGGGCACCGGCTACCACCGGATCGTGAACCGCACCAACGGCATGGTGGCCGACAGCCTCGGGGACGCCACCGTCGGCGCCACCGCGAAGCAGACCGCCTGGACCGGCGGCAACAGCCAGCAGTGGAAGATCAACGGTGTCGGCAACGGCCGCTACACGATCACCAACCGGAGCACGGGAACGTGCCTCGACTCGGGCGGCAACGTCAGCTCGGGCACAGCCGTCAAGCTCTGGTCCGCCGACGGCAGCACCAACCTGCAGTGGACCATCACCGCGGTCTGACGCCGCCGGGCACCGCCATGCCCTCCCCCACAGGACATCCAGCGACAAGGAGCGAACCGATGCCGCCCTCATCCGTCCTCTCACCGCGACTCCCGTCCGCCTTGCGGCGCCCGGTGGCCGCCGCCGCCGCGTGCGTCGCGGCGGTCCTGACCCTGATGCTGGCCGCACTGACCTGGCCGGTGCCGGCGTCGGCCGCCGGGGCCGGCCCCTGCGACCTGTACGCCTCGGGCGGTACGCCCTGCATCGCGGCTCACAGCACGGTGCGCGCCCTCTACTCGTCGTACAACGGCGCCCTGTACCAGGTCCGGCGTTCCTCGGACAACGCGACCAGGGACATCGGCGTCGTGGCTGCCGGCGGGGCGGCCAACGCCGCGGCCCAGGACTCGTTCTGCGCCGGCACCACGTGTGTCATCACCTGGGTCTACGACCAGTCCGGGCACGGCAACAAGCTCGGCTACCAGGGCCCGGGCGGCGTCGGCGGGTCCGACACCGCGGCCAAGGCCACGAGCGAGTCGCTCACCGTCGCCGGGAGCAAGGCGTACTCGCTGTACATCAACCCCGGCAACAGCTACTGGCGCGACGGCCACCTGACGGGCGTGCCCACCGGCAGCGCACCCGAGGGAATGTACATGGTGACCAGCGGCACGCACGTCAACAGCGGCTGCTGCTTCGACTACGGCAACAGCGAGACCACCCGCAAGGCCGACGGCCCGGGAGCCATGGACGCGATCAACTTCAGCACGTCGTGCTGGTTCGGAGGCTGTTCGGGCTCCGGACCCTGGGTACAGGCGGACCTGGAGTGGGGCCTGTACCCCGGCGGCAGCAGCTCCTGGAACCCCAACCAGCGGGCCTTCACCAGCAAGTTCGTCACCGCGACGCTGAAGAACAACGGCACGTCACGGTTCGCGATGAAGGGGGCCAACGCCCAGTCCGGAAGCCTGGCCACGCTGTACGACGGCTCCCTGCCGGGCGGGTACAGCCCCATGAAGAAGCAGGGGGCGATCATCCTCGGCAGCGGCGGGGACTGCTGCAACGGAAACACCAACCTCAGCGCCGGCACGTTCTACGAGGGCGCCATCGTCTCCGGCTACCCCTCCGACGCCACCGAGAACGCCGTGCAGGCGAACGTCGTGGCCGCCGGCTACCGCTGACACCGACCGACCGGAGGAGTACCGATGTCAAGGTCCAGGTTATGGTCTGTCATGATCGCGACACTCCTGGCTTTCGCCATGGGAGTCACAGCCACACAGGGCGCCTTCGGTGCCGACGCGTCGCCGACGGCGGGCAACGCCGCCGCCGCGACGGCCGGCTGCGGCAAGGCTCCCTCGCTCGCCAGCGGCACGTACACGATCCAGAGCGGCGGCAAGACCCGCAGCTACATCGTCAAGGTCCCGGACAACTACGACCGCAACCACCCCTACCGGCTGGTCTTCGGGTTCCACTGGCTCGGCGGTACCGCCACCGACGTCGCCACCGGCCGCACCGTGGAGACGGGCACCTGGGCCTACTACGGACTGCAGCGGCTGGCGAACAACAGCACCATCTTCGTCGCGCCCCAGGGACTGAACAACGGCTGGGCCAACAGCGGCGGTGAGGACGTCACCCTCGTCGACAACCTCATCAGTCAGATCGAGGGAGCACTCTGCGTCGACACCACCCGGCTCTTCGCCGTGGGCTTCAGCTACGGCGCCGCCATGAGCTACTCGCTGGCGTGCTCCCGGGCGACGGTCTTCCGGGCGGTCGCGGTCCAGTCCGGCGGTCAGCTCAGCGGGTGCGCCGGCGGCACCCAGCCCATCGCCTACCTCGGCATACACGGCATCCGGGACGGCGTCCTCAACATCTCCGGGGGACGGTCGCTGCGCGACAGGTTCGTCAGGAACAACGGCTGCACCCCGCAGAACCCGCCCGAGCCGGCGCAGGGCAGCCTGACGCACCGCGTCACCTCATACTCGGGATGCTCGGCCGGGCACCCCGTCGAATGGGCCGCGTTCGACGAGGGACACATCGCCGCGCCCCAGGACGGAGCCGGCGGCGACAGCGGCTCCAGGACCTGGGTGCCGGGCGAGGTCTGGAAGTTCTTCACACAGTTCTGAAAGCCGTCACGCCGTGACAGGGCCGGTCCCGCCGCTCCCCGGCGGGACCGGCCCGCGCGCAGGACCCTCGCCTACAGCGGACCGGGCGGCAGCCCGTAGGTGCGGGCGGCGGTGCCCGCCAGGATGTCCCCCTGTTCGGCCGGGGTGAGACCGGCGATCAGGACGCGGACCGCCCCGAGGACGTCGGCGTAGCCGGCGGCGAGCCGGCACACCGGCCAGTCGGAGCCGAACATCACCCGCTCGGGACCGAAGGCGTTCAGGACGGTGTCCGCGTACGGCGCGAGATCGTCGACGGTCCAGGACGCCCAGTCGGCCTCCGTGACCATGCCGGAGAGTTTGCACACGGTGTTGGGCAGGGCCGCGAGCCGGTGCACCTCCTCTGCCCAGGGGTGGAGCCCGCCGGAGGCGATGGGGGGCTTGGCCAGGTGGTCCAGCACGAAGGTGAGGCCCGGCAGACGCCGCGCCGCCTCGACGGCCGCGGGGAGCTGGTGCGGCTTGACCAGCAGGTCGTAGACGAGTCCGGCGTCGGCGACGGCGGACAGTCCGCGCAGGACGTCGGGCCGCAGCAGCCAGCGCGGGTCGGGCTCGCCCTGCACCAGGTGGCGGATTCCCACCAGGTGTTCGCCGCCCGGCGATTCGCGCAGCGCGGCCAGGGCGTCGGCGATGTCCGGGGCGGTCAGGTCGCTCCAGCCGACGACCCCGGCGACCAGGTCGCTGCCGGCCGCCAGGACCAGGAACTCCGGGGTCTCCTCCGCGACGGCGACCGTCTGGACGAGCACGGTGGCGGTGACGCCGGCGGCACGGGCCTCGGGTTCGAGGTGGGCGAGGGTGAAGTCACGGCGCAGTGGGGCCAGTTCCGCTTCGTCGAGCCAGTCCTGGTCGCGGACGGCAAGGTCCCAGACGTGGTGGTGCGCGTCGACGACGGCCGGCTCGTCCGGCACGGTGCTCACAGCTCCCACACCACGGGAAGCGAGGCGTCGGCGCCTTCGGCGGAGTAGTCGTGGACAACCTCCAGCAGGTCGGCCATCCGGGCCTGCCAGGCGATGTTGACGGGCAGCTTCTCCAGTTCGGCGATCATCGCGGAGTAGTCCTCGGCCTCCAGGAGGTGGAAGAGGTGGGTGCCGCTGCGCCAGATGGTCCAGGCGGTGACGCCGGCCGCGCGGATGGCGGCGGTCAGTTCCGCGGGGACCTCCCGGTGGGCGGCCTCGTACTCCTCGACGCGGTCCGCGCGGACCTCGGTGTGCAGGGCGATCCGCACCTCGGCGCCTTCGGCGGCGGGGCTTGTCCGGCGGCCGGTTCGGGCGCGGGGACCGGCGTGTCGTGGTCCAGCAGACCTTCCGCGCGCAGGTCGTCCCAGACGGCGTCCGGAACGGCGCACCGCAGCAGGTCCACGGAGTCGCGCACCTCGTCGGCGGAGCGGGCGCCGGTCAGCACCGCGGCCACGGCCGGATGGCCGAAGGGGAAGCGCAGGGCGGCGGCGCGCAGCGGCACACCATGACGTTCGGTGACCGCCTTCAGCCGCAGCGCCCGGTCGAGCACGGCCTGCGGCGCGGGCGCGTAGTCGTATGCGGCGCCCGGTCTCGGGTCGGCCAGCAGACCGGAGTTGAAGACGCCGCCGATGAGGACGCCGCGGCCGCGGGCGGAGGCCGCGGGCAGCACCTCGGCAAGTCCCTCCTGTTCGAGGAGGGTGTAGCGGCCGGCCAGCAGAACGACGTCGATGTCGGTCTCGCGCAGGAACCGGGCGGGCACGGCGCACTGGTTCATGCCGATGCCGATCGCGCCGACGACGCCTTCGCCGCGCAGTCGTTCCAGGGCCGGGTACGCCTCGCGGAGGGCCTGCTCGGCGTGGTCGTCGGGGTCGTGCAGCAGCACCACGTCCACCCGGTCCAGGCCGAGCCGGCCCAGGCTGGCCTCCAGTGAGCGCAGGACGCCGTCGGCGCTGAAGTCCCAGACGCGGCGGTGGCTCGCCGGCACGGCGAAGCCGTTCGCCAGGTCGTCGCCGCCGCCGTCGTCGTCCGGGAGCAGCAGGCGTCCGACCTTCGTGGAGACGGTGTAGGCGTCCCGGGGCCGGCCGCGCAGGGCGGCGCCCAGGCGGCGTTCGGACAGGCCGAGTCCGTAGTGGGGAGCGGTGTCGAAGGCCCGGATGCCCGCGTCCCAGGCGGCCTCCAGGGTCGCGGCGGCCGCCTCGTCGGTGACGGGGCGGTAGAGGTTGCCGATGCCGGCGGCCCCGAACGCCAGCTCGCTCACCCGGACTCCGGAGCCGCCCAGCGCCGTCGTCCTCACGAGCCGGCCGCCGGACGCAGCCGGAGCCCCTGCATTCCGCCGTCCACCGCGAGGGCCGTGCCGGTGACGGACGCGGCGGCGGGGCTCGCCAGATAGACGACGGCCGCCGCCACCTCTTCCGCGGTGACCAGGCGCCCCATCGGCTGGCGCGCGTTCAGGGCGGCGCGCTCGGCCTCGGGGTCGTCGGCGGCGTCGAGCAGCCGTGCGATCCAGGGGGTGTCGGCGGTTCCGGGGTTGACGCAGTTGACGCGGATTCCCTCGCGGACGTGGTCCGCGGCCATGGCCAGGGTGAGCGCGAGGACCGCGCCCTTGCTGGCGGAGTACAGGGCGCGCTGCGGGAGCCCGGCGGTGGCAGCGATGGAGCAGGTGTTGACGATCGCCGCGTGCGGCGAGCGCCGCAGATGCGGCAGGGCGGCCCGGCTGGTGCGCACCATGCCGAGGAGGTTCACGTCCAGGACGCGGTGCCACTGCTCGTCGGGGTTGTCCTCGACGGTGCCCTGCGCGCCGATCCCGGCGTTGTTGACGAGGATGTCGAGGCCGCCGAGCCGCCCGGCCGCGTCGGCGACCGCCCCGCGCACCGCGGCGTCGTCGGTGACGTCGGCCTTCAGGGCGAGCAACGGGGCGGGCACGCTGGAGGGGTCCAGGTCGAGCACGGCCACCGCGGCGCCCTGGCCGGCGAGCATCCGGGCCGTGGCGAGACCGATGCCGGAGGCGCCACCCGTAACGATCGCCTTCAGGCCTGTCAGACCGGTCATGCGCGCTCCTCCTGCTCCGCGAGGTCGGCGGCCCAGAACGTGCCGTCCGGGTAACGGTATGCGGTGATGGATTCGGGGCGCATGGTGGCGGAGAAGCCAGGGGCGAGCGGGGCGGTGTAATGGCCTTCGCGCATGACGACCGGTGTGGTGAAGTGCTCGTGGAGGTGGTCGACGTACTCGATGACCCGGTCCTCGGTGGTGCCGGACAGCGCCAGGTAGTCGAACATGGACAGGTGCTGCACGAGTTCGCACAGGCCCACCCCGCCGGCATGCGGGCAGACCGGGACCCCGAACTTCGCGGCGAGCAGCAGGATGGCCAGGTTCTCGTTGACCCCGCCGACCCGCGCCGCGTCGATCTGGAGCACGTCGACGGCACCGGCCTGCAGCAGCTGCTTGAAGACGATGCGGTTCTGCACGTGCTCCCCGGTGGCGACCTTGACCGGCGCGACCGCCGCCCGGACCGTGGCGTGCCCGAGGACGTCGTCGGGGCTGGTGGGTTCCTCGATCCAGTACGGGTCGAATCCGGCGAGCGCGGTGGTCCATTCGACCGCCTCGGCGACGTTCCAGCGCTGGTTCGCGTCGATCGCGATGCGTACGCCGTCGCCGACGGCGGCCCGGGCGGTGCGCAGGCGCCTGATGTCGTCGTCCAGGTCGGCGCCGACCTTCAGCTTGATCTGGGTGAAGCCGTCGGCGACGGCCTGCTTGGCCAGCCGGGTGAGCTTCTCGTCCGGGTAGCCGAGCCAGCCCGGTGACGTGGTGTAGCCCGGGTAGCCGCGTTCCAGCAGGACGGATTCGCGGTCCGCCAGTCCGGCGCGGCCCTCGCGCAGCAGGGCGAGGGCCTCCTCGGGGGTGAGGGCGTCGGCGATGTAGCGGAAGTCGACCTGCGAGACCAGCCATTCCGGGTCGGCGTGGGCCAGCAGGCGCCACAACGGCTGTCCGGCCCGCTTCGCGGCGAGGTCCCAGGCGGCGTTGACGACCGCCCCGATCGCCATGTGCATCACGCCCTTCTCGGGTCCCAGCCAGCGCAGTTGGCTGTCTCCGATCAGGTCCCGGCTCAGTGTCCCGGGGTCGGCGCACAGTTCGTCCACCGAACGGCCGACGAGATGGGGGCGGAGGGCCCGGATCGCGGCGACCTGCACGTCGTTGCCGCGTCCGATGGTGAAGGTGAAGCCGTGCCCTTCGAGGCCGTCGCCGGCGTCGGTGCGCAGGACCACGTACGCGGCCGAGTAGTCGGGGTCCGGATTCATCGCGTCGGAGCCGTCCAGTTCCCGGGAGGTGGGGAAACGGACGTCGTAGGTGTCGACCGCGGTGATCCGGGGGGAGGTTGCAGTCACAGAGGTGCCTTTCGCGCAGGCGTGATGGGCTCACGGGCTGGGGGGTCCAGAGCGCGCTCGAACGCCTCACTATGGATTCATCGGAGGAATGACAGCAACGTGACTGTAGACGCCCTACGACTGCCTGGCAACGGACCCCTCGGGCGCGTGCACCCCGCGAGCCGGCCCGCGCACATCTGACGGTTCGTCATATTTGTTGTTTTCCGGGCACATCGCGCGCCAGAAACACCGGCATGGACGAACTCGCGGCCACCGGCCGCAAATCGTCGCGACGCCCCCCTTGTCAGCATCCGCAAGGCCACCGTAACGTCCTCGACATCCCGAGATACATCGGAGGAATCACGCGCCATCCGCCCGGACACCGGGCGACCCGCGTCCTGTCGGCGTCGTCCGCGGCCTCTCGTCAGGCTAAGGAGAGAACACGGTCATGAAGCTCGCTCGCACGCGCTCAACCGCCGCGGTCGCAGGAACCGTCCTGGCGGCCCTCTCTCTCGTCACCGCCTGCAACCGCAGCAGCGGCGGCGCGGCGGGCTCGGGCGGTGACAGGCCCGCCATCGGAATCGACCTGCCGCGTTCCGACACCGACTTCTGGAACTCCTACGCGCAGTACCTGAAGAAGGGCATCAAGAGCGACGGCATCAACGCGCTGCCGCTGAGCAACTCGCAGAACGACATCACCAAACTGGTCGCCAACGTCCAGGTGTTCGAGAACACGGGCGCCAAGGTGGTTGTCATGGCCCCGCAGGACACCGGTGCCATCGCCTCCACCCTCGACGCCCTCGCGGCCAAGAAGATCCCCGTGGTCAGCGTCGACACCCGGCCGGACAGCGGAGACGTCTACATGGTGGTGCGCGCCGACAACAAGGCCTACGGCATCAAGGCCTGCGAGTTCCTCGGCAAGCAGCTCGGCGGCAGGGGCAAGGTGGCCGAACTCCAGGGCGCCCTGGACTCCATCAACGGGCGGGACCGTTCCGAGGCGTTCGCCGCCTGCATGAAGGAGAAGTTCCCGGCCGTCAAGGTGTTCGAGCTGCCCACCGACTGGAAGGGCGACGTGGCCTCCGCCAAGCTGCAGAGCCTGCTCGCCCAGCACCCCGACCTCAACGGCGTCTACATGCAGGCCGGCGGTGCCTTCCTGCAGCCGACCCTGGCCCTGCTGCAGCAGAAGGGCCTGCTCAAGCCCGCCGGCAGCAAGGGCCACATCGCGATCGTCTCCAACGACGGCATCCCGCAGGAGTTCGACGCCATCCGCAAGGGCCGGATCGACGCCACCGTCTCCCAGCCCGCGGACCTCTACGCCAAGTACGCGCTGTACTACGCCCAGGCCGCGGCCGACGGCAAGACCTTCGAGCCCGGCAAGACCGACCACGACTCCGTCATCGTCAAGATCCCGGGCGGGCTGGAGGACCAGTTGCCCGCGCCGCTGGTGACCAAGGACAACGTGGACGACAAGAGCCTGTGGGGAAACACCGTCAGCCAGTGAGCCGCCGGGCGGCACGCGCGCGGAACAGCCGGGCGCGCCTGTCGCCTCCGCCCCACCCGCGCCGCCCCCGCGTCCAGGGCCTCGGGGCCTCCAGACCCGCTCCGGCCCGGCCGCCGGACAGGCCCCGGTCACTCCACCTGAAGGAGGGTATCCACCATGGCGGACACCGCGACCGTCCCCGTGTACGGCGACGGGCCCCCCGTCCCGGTGGCCGAGGCCGCCGGAATCAGCAAGCGGTTCGGCGCCACCGTCGCCCTGCGGGACGCACGCATCACCGTCACCGCCGGTGAGGCACACGCGCTGGTCGGCCGCAACGGCGCCGGCAAGTCGACGCTCGTGTCGGTCCTCACGGGGCTGCAGCAGCCCGACACCGGCACCCTGCGCTTCTCCGGCGAACCGGCGCCCGGTTTCGGGGACATCGCCGCCTGGCGCTCCCGGGTCGCCTGTGTCTACCAGCGGTCCACCATCATCCAGGACCTCACCGTCGCCGAGAACCTCTTCCTCAACCGGCAGAGCGACCGCGCGCTGCGCCCCATCCGCTGGAAGGCTCTCAGGCGCCGGGCCGAGGAACTGCTCGGCGAGTACGGCGTGGATGTAGAGCCCACCGCACGGGCCGGAGATCTCTCCGTCGAGCAGCGGCAGTTCGTCGAGATCGCCCGGGCGCTGTCGTTCGGCGCGCGCTTCATCATCCTCGACGAGCCGACCGCGAAGCTGGACGCGCGGGGCATCGGAAGGCTCTTCGAGAAGCTCCGCGACCTGCGGAGCCAGGGCGTCGCATTCCTCTTCATCTCGCACCACCTGCGAGAGGTGTACGACCTCTGCGGCACGGTCACCGTCTACCGCGACGCCGCCCACATCCTCACCGCGCCCGTGGCCGACCTGGGCCACCAGGCGCTCGTGGAGGCCATGACCGGTGAGTCAGCGGCCACCGGAGTCTTCGCCGGAACCGGTCCCGCGGCGAGACGGGCCGACGCCGGGGAGTTGCTGACGGTCGACGGCCTGACGCTGGAGGGCGTCTGCCGCGGCCTCTCGCTGTCCGTCGGCGCGGGCGAGGTCGTCGGGCTCGCCGGCGCGACGGCGAGCGGCAACGTCCGGGTCGGCGAGGCCATCGCCGGTCTGCACCGCGCCGCGGCCGGCACGATCTCGGTCGCCGGACGGTCCGTCCGCACCGGCAGCATTCCGTCCGCGCTCGCCGCGGGGGTCGGTCTGGTCCCCGAGGACCGGCATCTGCAGGGCCTGGTCAACGGCCGCAGCGTGGCGGAGAACGCCACCTTGACGGTCACCGGCCAACTGGGCCCCTACGGCACGGTCCTGCCCGCCCGCACCCGCTCGTTCGCCCAGCGGATGATCCGTGACCTGGGCATCAAGACGCCGAGCGCGGCCACCCCGGTGTCGGCGCTCTCGGGCGGCAACCAGCAGAAGGTCGTGGTCGCCCGGGCCCTGGCCACCGACCCGCACGTACTGGTGGCCATCCGCCCCACCAACGGAGTGGACGTCAGGTCCAAGGAGTTCCTCCTGAACCGGATCCGGCAGGTGGCGGACGGCGGCAAGGCCGCGCTGATCGTCTCCGACGAACTGGACGACCTCAGGGCGTGCGACCGGGTCGTCGTCATGTTCCACGGCCGGACGGTCGCCGAGTTCGAGCACGGCTGGAGGGACGAGGAACTGGTCGCCGCCATGGAGGGCGTGGCCGGCGGGCACGGAGCATCCGACACCGAAGAGCACGAAGGGTAGTCATGTCCGCCACCACAGATGTCACCGACTCCACGGCGAACACCGCACAGGCCGTCGCCGGGGACACCCGGCGCGGGCTCCGCCTCGGCCGCTTCCGTGAACTGTCCCTGATCCCGGCCATCTTCGTGCTGACGGTGATCGGTTTCATCGTCTCGCCGGCCTTCCTGACCGCCGACAACCTGATCGGGGTCGCCCAGCAGTCCACGGAGCTGAGCCTGCTGGTCCTCGCCACCGCGCTGATCCTCATCTCCGGGCGGATGGACCTCTCCCTGGAGTCCACCATCGGCGTGGCGCCGGTCATCGCGGTCTGGCTGGTGCTGCCGGCCCATGGCGGCCGGTTCGACGGGCTCGGACTGCTGCCCGAGTGGACTGCCGTACCGCTCTGCCTGCTGGTCGGCGTCGTGATCGGCGCGGTGAACGGCTTCCTGATCCTGAAGCTGCGCCTCAACGGCTTCATCGTCACCCTCGGCATGCTGACCATGCTGCGCGGCCTTCAGGTGGCCCTCTCCCAGGGCCAGTCCATCGTCGCACTGCCCTCCTCCTTCACCTACCTGGGCAGAGCGTCCTGGCTGGGTGCGCCGGCCGCGATCTGGATCTGTGCGGTGCTGTTCGCCCTCGGCGGCAGTGCGCTGGCCTGGCTGCGCCACGGCCGGGCGCTGTACGCGATCGGCGGCAACACGGAAGCGGCTCGCACGGCCGGCATCGAGGTCGACCGGATCGTGTGGGCGGTGCTGGTCCTCGGCAGCCTGCTGGCCGCGTTCGCCGGTGTCCTGTACAGCGGCCACTACGGCTCCATCTCCGCCACCCAGGGCAGCGGCTGGATCTTCCAGGTCTTCGCCGCGACCGTGATCGGCGGGGTCAGCCTCAACGGCGGCAAGGGGTCCGTCTTCGGCGCGCTCACCGGCGTACTGACGCTCCAGCTCGTCGTCAACGTCATGACGCTGGCGGGCGTGCCCCCGCTGTGGAACCAGTTCCTCAACGGGGCGATCATCATCGTCGCCCTGGTCATCTCGCGGTTCGCCTCCGGCGAGAAGCAGGAGTGACCAGCGGGCTTGGGAGGCGGGCTTGGGGGGCACGCTCGTGGTGCTGACGGACGAGGCGCTGAAGCGACGGGGCGAACCTGCGGAGAAGCCGGACCGCCCGGCCGCGGTGAGGCGGCCGGACGGTCCGGTGCAGGTGCCGGGGCGGTCCGGTGCGGGTGTGCCGGGGGAAGCGGCGGTCAGCCGCGCCAGGTGTCGTTCAGCGTGATCACGCCGCTGGACGGGACCGTGGCCGTGCGGTTGGAGCCGCTCTCCCAGGTGACCGCGCCGTTCGCGTCCTTGCGGATGTACTTGTACTCGAAGGACGTTCCCGCGGGCATCGACACGTCGAGCTTCCAGACGGGGTAGCTCGCCGGGTCCAGCTTGAGGGCGGCGGAGGTGTTCCAGTTGCCGAGGGCCGAGGTGTTGCCGACGACGTAGATGTTCTCGCCCCACTGGGTGGTGGCGTTGACGTTGAAGGAGGCGCCGGCGGTGGGCGCCGGGTCGGGCGGGGTGGTGGTGTCGCAGTTCTTCGCCCCCACGTGCAGGGCGAGCGCGGTGTTGGCGCCCAGCGTCGCGGTGAACTGCCCGGAGGAGTTGACCGTGACGCCCTTGCCGCTCTGCACGTCGCAGTAGCTGCCGGAGGGCAGGGAGGTCTGGAAGGTACGGCTCAGCGTGGCGCCTTCGTGGTTGATGACGACGTACGCCTTGTCGCCGCGGCCGAAGGCGATCTGGTTGTTGCCGTTGTCCCACCAGTTGGTCACCGCCGTGCCGGCGGCCGTGTTGCGGAACTTGACCATGCTCGCGATCTCGCGCCAGGCGTGCTGGCACTTCCAGCCGTCGGTGTAGCAGGCGTTCACCTGGCCGTTGTTCGGCCCGCCGGCGTCGGTGTTGCTGAACTCGTAGCCGGAGTGCACGTCGGGCGAGCCGTAGGGCCAGGCCAGCATGAACACGTGGGCCAGGGTGTAGTTGGCGCCGTCCTTGTAGGTGAGGGTGCCGCCGTTGCGTTCGGTGTCGTGGTTGGTGACGAAGACGGACGCCTTGCCGCTGGGGACGTAGCCCCAGGCCTCGCCGAAGTTCTTCAGCTCGGCGAGCTTCTCGTTGTTGAAGACCCGCTTCAGGTCGTAGCCGTAGTGGAACTCCTGGACGTCGCCGGTGTTGTAGTACTCGGACGGCTGGACCGCCTCGCCGGAGGCGCCGATGGTCTCCTGCTTCCAGTACACGCCCGGGTTGCTCAGGCGGGACTTGATGTTGGCGAGGTCGTCCTCGGCGATGTGCTTGGCGGCGTCGATGCGGAAGCCGTCGACGCCGAGGGAGAGCAGGTCGTTCAGGTAGCCGGCGATGGTCTTGCGGACGTACTCCTCACCGGTGTCGAGGTCGGGCAGGCCCACCAGTTCGCAGTGCTGGACGTTCCAGCGGTCGGCGTAGTTGGTGATGTTGGCCGTGCAGTCGTCCATGTCGGCGGCGGAGTACGTGCCGGGGTAGTCGTACTTGGTGAAGGACGACCCGGCGGTGCCGGTGCCTGAGGCGTTCGCCATGTGGTTGATCACGCTGTCGACGACCACCTTGACGCCCGCCGCATGGCAGGTGTCGACCATGTTCTTGAAGGCCGAGCGGTCGCCGAGCTTGGTGCCGATCTTGTAGCTGACCGGCTGGTAGGCCGTCCACCAGGTGCTGCCCTGGATGTGCTCGTTGGGCGGGGAGACCTGGACGTACCCGTACCCGTCGGGGCCCAGCTCGTCCGTGCAGGCCTTCGCGACGGACGCGAAGTTCCATTCGAACATCACCGCGGTGACGTCCTTGCCGCCGGGCGCGCTTGCCTGCGCCGGCGTCGGTGCCGTGACGGCCACAGCGGCTCCCGCCACCAGGGCGAGTGCAGCGGCCACGGTCTTTCTGGCCATGTTTTCTCCAGTTCCGGAGGGGGTGATACCGGAGGCGGCCTCGTGTGACAACGCGCCGTGCCAGGGAAGGCCTCGTCGATGGTTCTTGCTGCAAGAAATTTCGTCGAGACCGTAAGCCGCGGGTTACCGGAGGTCAACCCTTCTCACAGAAAACGGAGTTGACCAGGCAACAGTGGAACGCGGTGCGTGAAAGCTCTTTCGCAAGGATTGCATCGGTGTTACCTTCAACCGACTCCGGCCCCGGCCGCGGGGTGCGCGCATGCCGCGGCCCCGACGCGCCCGGCCGCCGGGCCGGAGCTCCGACCACGGACATGAACCCGGCTCACCGCTCCGGAACCGGGCAGGCCCTGCCGGGGATCCCCGGGCCGGTCGAGGTCGACACCGTGTCCGAGGCCGGCGGCCGACGACAGCCGGGAACGGGCGCGGGCCCGGCCGATCGCCTGCGCGTGGCCGACCGCCTGCGCACGCCGGACCGCCCGTGCGTGGCCGACCGCCCGCGCGTGGCCGACCGCCCGTGCGTGGCCGTCCGGCAGTAGTCGGCGACGGCGTTCAGCCGACGGGCGTCAGGTGGCCGGTGGCACACGCGGCACGACGCGCCCGTTCAGCGGCGCACGGAGGCCGGGCCCACCGGGTGCCCTGCCCCGGAGCACGGCCCGGACCGGCCGCCGCGGGCCCGCGGGCCCGCGGGCCCGCGGGCCCGCGCCTTCCTCGCCCGGCGCGGCGCCGACGTGACTCGGCGACCGGCCGTTCCTGCCGTCAGGCTCCGGCGTCCGCCTGCGCGGCGACGCCGCGGCCGGCTTCCTTCGCCTGGAGAACCGCGTCGGCGAGCAGGTCGAGGACCTGCTCGGGCCGCGTGCCCTCGGGATCGGCGAGCCAGGCCAGGGCGAGGCCGTCGAAGGTGACGGCCACGAGCTGGGCGAGCGCGGCGGCCCGCCCGGGTTCGACGTCCACGAGCAGGGGCGCGAGGGTGTGCGCCGCCAGGTCCCGGTAGCTGCGGTACTGGCGCCTGGCCAGTTCGCGCATGGACGGGTTCCGCAGCGCGAGCGCGGTGAGTTCGTAGTACCCGAGCTGGGTGCCGGGGTCGTCGCCGGACACCTCGGCCCACGCGGCGCGCAGGCCCGCCCGCAGGTCGTCGGGCGTCACGACGCCGTCCAGCCGGTCACCCGCGGCGACCGACTTCCGCAGGCGCTCGACGATGGCGAGGACCACGTCCTGGAGCAGTTCGTTCTTGTCGGTGAACCAGTAGTGGACGGTGCCCTGCGGAACGCCGGCCTCTTCGGCGATCTTGCGGGTCGTGGCCGCGGCGACGCCCTCCCGGCCGATGACCCGGATGGCCGCCGTGACGAGTTCCTCGCTCGTGGCGCGCTGCGCGCGACGGCGTCTGCTCGGCGACTGCCCGGACTCGACGGGTTCGGCATCCATGGGCCTCAGTCTCGCACGGCGTCTCGGTTTGGTCACGTGACCAAGATATCTGGTCAGCCGACCAAACGCCGCGTACGCTCACGCCCAACCTCGCCGAGCACAGCAAGAGGAGGCACCGTGAGAACCGATCAGCAAGGCGAACGTTCCGCGCCCAGCACAGGCGCGCCCGAAGCGGGCAAGGGCCGAGCGCGCCGCGTACTGTCCACCCGCCGGGTGGTCTTCCTTGTCATCGCCGCCGCGGCCCCCATGGCCGCCATTTCCGGCAACGCACCCCTCGCACTCGTCCGTGGCAACGGCATATCGCTGCCCGCCGCGTACATCCTGGCGGCCGCGGTCCTGCTGTGCTTCGCCGTCGGATACTCGGCGATGAGCAGGCGTGTCGTGAACGACGGCGCGTTCTACGTCTTCGTCGCCCGCGGCCTCGGCAAGCAGGCCGGCGTCGCCACCGCGTACATCGCCGCCCTGGGCTACCTCTCGCTCGCGGTCGGGATGGCCGCGGTGTTCGGGTACTTCACCTCCCTGGTCTTCGCCCAGTCCGGCGTCGACGTCCCGTGGGGCGTGTTCACCGCGGCCGGGGTGGTGGTCGTGGCCGCGTTCGGGCACCGCAGCGCGGACGTCTCGGCGCGCTTCCTCGGCATCCTCATGGCCCTCGAGTTCGCCGTCCTGCTCGTCCTCGACGTCCTCGTCGTCGGGCACCAGGGCGGCGCCGCGTTCCCGGCCGAGTCCTTCTCGGCGGGCCAGCTGTTCGGCGGCTCGCTCGGCATCGCGCTGATGTTCGCCTTCACGAGCTTCGTGGGCTTCGAGTCGGCGGCCCTGTACGGGGAGGAGACCGGAGACCCGGCGCGCAGCATCCCGCGCGCGCTGTACATCTCGGTGACCTCGATCGCCGTCTTCTACGTGCTCACCGCGTGGATCGTGATCGGCGGCGCCGGCGGCACCGCGGCGCCGGCGCGGGCCCGCAAGGATCTGGGCAACCTGGTCTTCACCCTCGCCCAGCAGTACGGCGGGACCGTGCTGCTCGACGCCTGCGCGGTGCTGCTGTGCATGAGCGTCCTCGCCTCCTGGATCGCGCTGCACAACGCCGCGAGCCGCTACCTGTTCGCGCTCGGCTGGGAGCAGGTCGCGCCGCGGGCCCTCGGCCGCTACCACCCGGTGCACCAGAGCCCGCACATCGGCAGCACCGTCGTCACCGCCGTCACGGTCGGCGTCGTCGGCGTGATGGGTCTGGCGGGCGCGGACCCCTACGAGACGATCGCCGCGGCGGTCGTCGGCCTGGGCACGCTGTCGATCGTCCTCGTCCAGGCCTGCACGGCGCTGGCGGTCGCGCTGTTCTTCCGCGGCCGCGGCGACCGGCGGCCGTTCTCCGGCGTCGTGGCGCCGGTGGTCGGCGCGCTCGGACTCGGGACGGCGTTCGTCCTGGCCTCCACCAACTACGAGACCCTGACCGGCTCGGACAACGTGATCGTCAACGCCGTTCCGCTGCTGATCGTCGTCACGGCCGCCGCCGGTGTCGTCGCCGCGCTGCGACTGCGCTCCCGGCGCCCGCTCGCCTACACCCAACTGGCCGGCACCAGGAACCGGCACCGCCCCGACCGGCGCACCCCGGACGAGCGGCCGGCGTACACCCGGCGCTACTGCGTCGTCGGCGCCGGACCGTCCGGGATGATCATGGCGCGCAACCTGCTGCGCGAAGGCGTGCCGTTCGACTGGTACGAGCGCAATCCGGACTTCGGCGGGATCTGGGACCCGGACTTCGCCGGCAGCCCGATGTACGACAGCTGCCACTTCATCAGCTCCAAGTACACCAGCGGCTTCTACGGCGCGCCCATGCCCGCGCACTTCCCGGACTACCCGCGCTGGCGGGAGATCCGCGACTACATCAGGGACTTCGGCCGCCAGTACGACCTCCACCGGCACGTCCGCTTCAGCACCGAGGTCACGTCCGCCGAGCCGATCGCCGACGACCGGTGGCGGGTCACGCTCTCCGACGGCACGGTCCGCGAGTACGACGGGCTCATCTGCTGCCCCGGCGTCACCTGGCACCCCAACGAGGTCGCCCTGCCCGGACAGGAGGTCTTCCGCGGCACGATCAGGCACTCGGTCACCTTCCGGGACGGCCTGGAGTTCCGCGGCAAGCGGGTGCTCATCGTGGGCGCGGGCAACTCCGGCGTCGACATCGCCTGCGACGCCGCACGGCACGCGGAGACGGCGTACCTGTCGGTGCGGCGTGGTTACCGGTTCGTGCCCAAGCACGTCGCCGGTCTGCCGACCGACGCCCTGCTCACCGGGAAGCTCGACCCGCCGAAGGGTGTCGTGCTCTCCAGCGACGTCAACGCGATGCTCGACTCGCTCGTCGGCGACCTGACCCGCTTCGGACTCCCGGCGCCGGACCACGACGCGCTGAGCAGCCACCCCATCATGAACACCCAGGTGCTGCACCACCTCGCGCACGGCGACCTGGTCGCCAAGCCGGACATCGCGCGCCTGACCGAGACCGGCGTGGTGTTCGCCGACGGCAGCGAGGCCGAGGTCGACGAGATCCTCCTCGCGACCGGCTACGAGTACCGGATGCCGTTCCTCGACCAGGGACTGCTGGAGTGGAAGCACGGCCACCCGCAGCTGTACCTCAACGTCTTCTCGCGGGAGCTGGACTCCCTGTACGTGCTGGGCTTCGTCGAGTTCGCGGACGCCGCGTACAAGCGGTTCGACGAGATGGCCCAGCTCATCATGATCGACATCAACGCGCGGGAGACCGGCGTCCGCAAGGACGAGCTGACCGAGCTCAAGCGCACCGACACCCCGGACCTGCGCGGTGGCGTCAAGTACGTCGACAGCCCGCGGCACACCAACTACGTCGAGCGCTCGACGTACATGGCCTACCTCGCGCAGTTCCGCGACCGGTTCGGCTGGCACGACGTCGACGACCGCACCTACGACGGCCTGCGCGCCGACGCGCCGGCCGGTACCTCCTCGACCTCCTCGACATCCCCGACCTCCTCGAACCGCACATCCGAACCGCCGAAGGAGCCCACCCATGTCTGACCGTCCGTTCCTCGCGCTCGTCACCGGCGCGGCCGGCGGGATCGGCGAGGCCGTCTGCGCCCGGCTCGCCGCACAGGGCGGCACCCTGCTGTGCGTCGAGCGCGACGAGACACTCGCTGGGAAAGCGGCCCTCGCGGCCGGAGCGGACGCCGTCCCCGTCGCCTGCGACCTGTCCGACCGGGACGCGGTGGCGGCGCTGTGCGCACGGATCGAGGAGGACTGGGCCGACCGGCTGGAACTGGTCTTCCTGAACGCCGGCGTGATCGTTCCCGGGGACGTCGTGGACTCCTCGGCCGCCCGGCTCCGCCTCCAGCTCGACGTCATGCTCGGGTCCGTCACGGAGGTCGCGGCGTCCGCGGCCCGCGTCATGAAGGCGCGCGGCCGGGGGCACATCGTCGCCACGGTGTCGACGGGCGGCATTCTCGCGCTCCCCGGCTCGGCGGCGTACTCGGCCGCCAAGGCGGGGCTGCGCGCCTATCTCGCGGCGCTGAGCGCCGAACTGCGCGGGAGCGGGGTCGCGGTCAGCGGAATCTACCCGAGCGCCGTCGACACCCCGATGCTGCTCCACGAGGCGACACACGACGGCAGCCTGCTCAACTTCCTGGGCAAGGTGAGCACGGCCGACGACGTCGCGCGGGTCTTCGAGCGTGCGCTGCGCCGGCGCCGCCTCGAGCACTACCTTCCGTACAGCGACTCGGTCCTGTGCCGGATCCTCGAGTCGTTCCCGTGGGTGGTGCCGCACCTGCTGGGCCCGGCGGAGGCGATCGGCCGGCGGGGGCGCGCGAAGTACCTGGCGCGCAAGGGGATCCCACAAGGCTGAGACCGTCGCCCGTGGAGGCCGGCACACCCGGCCGCCGCGGGCGACGGGCCCGTGTGAGCATGAGAACCGCCCGCCGTACGAGGTCTGTGACGGCAGCAACCCCGGCGAACGCCGCGACGGCCGCGCCTGGCCCTGGTCATCGAGAGCGGCGGCATGCGCGGGACCGTCTCCGGTCGAGCACCTGTACCGCGAGGTGGCCCGCATGGACTTCGAGTCCATGCGGACCGACCCGGTGGGGTACCTCCCTGGGCCAGGGCGGTGCGGCAGGGGATCGACTCGGCGCGCCCGGCGTCGTAGAAGCCCCGCCCGCCCAGTCCCGCCCCGCGCGCGATGTCCCGCTCAGCCCGGCTGGCCGGTGCGGCGCAGGACCGGGCGGAGCGTCTCGATGACGCTCGGGTCGTCCACCGTGGAGGGGATGGGTTCCTCCTGTCCGTCGGCGATGCCTCGCATCGTCTTGCGCAGGATCTTGCCCGAGCGGGTCTTGGGCAGCGCGGGCACGACGGCGACGTCCTTGAGGGAGGCGACGGCGCCGATCCGCTCGCGCACCAGCTGGACGAGTTCGGCCTCGACCTCCTCGGGATCACGGTCGCTGCCCGCCTTCAGCACGACGAAGCCGCGCGGCACCTGTCCCTTGAGGGCGTCGGCGACGCCGATGACGCAGCACTCGGCGACGTCGGGGTGGGAGGCCAGGGCCTCCTCCATGCTGCCGGTGGACAGCCGGTGCCCGGCGACGTTGATGACGTCGTCGGTGCGGCCCATGACGAAGACGTAGCCGTCCTCGTCGATGTGGCCGCTGTCGCCGGTGAGGTAGTAGCCGTCGAAGGCGGAGAGGTAGGAGGCGACGTAGCGCGCGTCGTCGTTCCAGAGGGTGGGCAGGGCGCCGGGCGGCAGCGGGAGCCTGACGACGATCGCGCCGTCGACGCCCGCCGGGAGCGGCTGCCCCGAGGGGCCGACGACGCGGACGTCCCAGCCCGGCAGCGGGAAGGTGGGCGAGCCGGGTTTGACGGGGGCTGCCTCGATGCCGACCGGGTTGGCGACGATGGGCCAGCCGGTCTCCGTCTGCCACCAGTTGTCGATCACCGGGATGTCCAGCAGTTCGCTCGCCCAGCGGTAGGTCTCGGGGTCGAGGCGCTCACCGGCGAGGAACAGGTAGCGCAGGTGGGAGAGGTCGTACTGCGCGGCGAGGGCGCCCTCCGGGTCCTGCTTGCGGATGGCGCGGAAGGCGGTCGGCGCCGTGAACATGGACTTGACGCGGTACTCGGCGGCCACCCGCCAGAACTGGCCCGCGTCCGGCGTACCGACCGGCTTGCCCTCGTACAGGATCGTGGTCGCGCCCGCCAGCAGCGGCGCATAGACGATGTACGAGTGCCCGACCACCCAGCCCACGTCGGAGGCGGTGAACATGGTCTCGCCCGGGCCCACGTCGTACACGGCGTCCATCGACCAGCGCAGCGCGACGGCGTAGCCGCCGCAGTCGCGGACGACTCCCTTGGGCTTCCCGGTCGTTCCGGAGGTGTAGAGGATGTAGAGCGGGTCGGTCGCGGCCACGGGGACGCAGCCGGCCGGCTCGACGTCGGCGACCGCATCGTTCCAGTCGAGGTCGTCCGGCCCCAGCTCGGCCTCCGCCTGCGGGCGTTGCAGGACGACGCACTTCTCCGGCTTGTGGGCGGCGAGTTCGATCGCCCGGTCCAGCAGCGGCTTGTAGGGAATGACGCGCTTGCCCTCGATGCCGCAGGAGGCGGAGACGACCACCTTGGGGGTGGCGTCGTCGATGCGGACCGCGAGCTCGGGCGGGGCGAAACCGCCGAAGACGACCGAGTGGACGGCGCCGATACGGGCGCAGGCCAGCATCGCCACGGCCGCCTCGGGGACCATCGGCATGTAGATCACCACCCGGTCGCCGGGTCCCACGCCGAGCTGCGTGAGCGCTCCGGCGAAGGCCGCCACCTCGTCCCGGAGGCCGGCGTAGGTGTAGGTGCGGCGGGTGCCGGTGACCGGGGAGTCGTGGACGAGCGCGGGCTGCTCGCCGCGGCCGGCCTCGACGTGCCGGTCGAGCGCGTTGAAGCAGACGTTCAGCCGCCCGTCCGGGAACCAGCGGTGGAAGGGGGCACCGGTGGAGTCCAGGGCCCGCGACGGGAACACCTCCCAGTCGATGCCCTGCGCCGCCTTCAGCCAGAAGGTCTCCGGGGCTTCGAGGCTGGCGCGGAAGACATCTTCGTACGTTCCCATCACGCTCTCCTTGACCGGACTCGTATGGGTCACCTCCATGATCTCGCGGTCGGCCGGTGTTCGGGAGGCCAGGTCGCCGTCGGGGGCCGGATTCTTCACGCCAGGAAGCTCAAGCGCACCTTTCGATCGGGATTGTCCCGGTTCGTGTCGACCAGGCACACCGACTGCCAGGTGCCCAGTTCCAGCCGGCCGCCCAGCACCGGCAGCGTGGCGTGCGGCGGCACGAACGCCGGCAGGACGTGGTCGCGGCCGTGGCCGGGGCTGCCGTGCCGGTGCTGCCACCGGTCGTCGGCGGGCAGCAGGGTGTGCAGGGCGGCGAGGAGGTCGTCGTCGCTGCCGGACCCGGTCTCGATGATCGCGATGCCGGCGGTGGCGTGGGGGACGAAGACGTTCAGCAGGCCGTCACGGCCGGCCGCCGCCTCCCGCAGGAAGGCTTCGCAGTCGCGCGTGAGGTCCACGACCCGCTCGCGGGAGCCGGAGGCCACGTTCAGGACTCGGGTGGTGAAGGCATCTGACATGCCCCCATCCTGGCCCATGCTCCGGGTGTTCCACCTGTCCGGCGCCCACGGGTGCCGAGCGGCGGGAAGACCCGTGACCCGAGCATGGTTGGTGGAAACGTGAACAACGTGCGCGAGGTCGAGGTCGTCGTCATAGGCGCCGGTCAGGCCGGCCTGTCCGGCGCCTACCACCTGCGTCGTACCGGTTTCGAGCCGGAGCGCGACTTCGTGGTGCTGGACCACTCCCCCGGTCCGGGCGGCGCCTGGCGGCTCCGGTGGCCGTCGCTGACGTACGGCAAGGTGCACGGAATGCACTCGCTGCCGGGGATGGAGCTGACGGACGCCGATCCCGCGCGGCCGTCCTCCGAGGTGATCGCCGAGTACTTCGCCGCGTACGAGCGCGCCTTCGGCCTGCCCGTGCGGCGGCCGGTCGACGTGCGTGCCGTGCGGGAGGGCGCGGGCGGCCGGCTGCTCGTCGAGACCTCGGCCGGCGCCTGGTCGACGCGGGCGCTGATCAACGCGACCGGCACCTGGGAGCGGCCGTTCTGGCCGCGTTACCCCGGTCAGGAGACCTTCCTCGGACGGCAGTTGCACACGGCGCAGTACCCCGGGCCCGAGGAGTTCGCCGGGCAGCGGGTGGTCGTGGTGGGCGGCGGCGCGTCCGGCACCCAGCACCTGATGGAGATCGCCCCGTACGCGGCCGCCACCACCTGGGTGACCCGCCGGCCGCCGGTCTTCCGCGAGGGTCCCTTCACCGAGGACGTGGGCCGGGCGGCCGTCGCGCTGGTGGAGGAGCGGGTCCGGCAGGGGCTGCCGCCGCGGAGCGTGGTGTCGGTGACCGGGCTGGCCCTGAACGACGCGGTACGGCAGGCGATCGCGGACGGGGTGCTCGACCGGCAGCCGATGTTCGACCGGATCACACCGGACGGGGTGGAGTGGAAGGACGGGCGGCACGTCGCCGCCGACGTCATCCTGTGGGCCACCGGGTTCCGGGCGGCGATCGACCATCTGGCGCCGCTGCGGCTGCGTGAACCGGGCGGTGGTATCCGGATGGAGGGGACGCGCGCGGTCGCCGATCCCCGCGTCCACCTGGTCGGCTACGGGCCGTCGGCCAGCACCGTCGGGGCCAACCGGGCCGGCCGGGCCGCCGTCCGTGACATCAGGCGCCTGCTCGCCGGGGAGCCGGAGCCGGCCGTCGCCGCGTGACGCCCCGCGGCGGCACTGCCGAGGCGGACGGCCTCCCGGTCATCGCGCCGGCTTTCCGCCACGGCGGCGGGCGTCGGACTCGGCGACGTTGCGCCGGTGCTCGGCGTAGCTGGCGGTGAAGCGGGTGTCGCCGGGCTTGACGGTGACGAAGTACAGCCAGTCGCCCGGCGTCGGACTGATCGCCGCGCGCATGGCGTCCACCCCCGGGTTGTCGATGGGCGTGGGCGGCAGACCCATGCGCTGGTACGAGTTGTAGGGGCTGTCGATCCGGGTGTCGTTCTCGGTCGTCCGCTCCTTCCCGCGGTTGAGCGCGTAGTTGACGGTGGAGTCCATCTGCAGCGGCATGCCGCGCTCCAGCCGGTTGAAGACGACCCGCGCCACCTTGCCCATGTCGGCCTTGGTGGCGGCCTCGGCCTGGACGAGGCTGGCGATGGTGACCGCCTGGTAGACGTTCATCGCGTTGCGCTGCGCGCCGGCGGCGATCGGGGCGCCGTTGAACTTCCTTCCGGCGTTCTCGGTCATGGCCGACAGCAGGGACTCCGGAGTCGCCTTCTCGGGCAGTGGATACGTCGCCGGGAAGAGATACCCCTCGGGGTTGCCCCGGGCGTCGTTCGGCAGCTTCAGGTTCGCCTTCGGGAGCGACTTCCGCGTGCTGCCCGGGGGCAGGGCGAGGGCCTTGTCGACGGCCGCGTAGATCTGGCTCGCCCGCCAGCCTTCCGGGATCACCAGCGAGGTGGGCCGGGTGTCGCCGTTCCCCTCCCGGGTCAGCAGCGGCACCGCCACGGCGGTGCCGGCCACGACGGCTCCGGTCGCGATGAGGACGAGCCGGCCCCGGCGCGTCAGTCGGATCGTGTTCCGAGGCGGATTGTTCGTCTGCATGCGGGCACGTTAACCCGCATACCGCCACAAACCCGGCATATTTTCAGCTTGTCGGCTCCAGTTGGGCATCCCGGCGTACGAGCGCGGCGTACCGTCCGTCCTGCTCCAGCAGTTCCTCGTGCGTGCCCCGTTCGGCCACCTTCCCGGAGTCGAGGACCACGATCTGGTCCGCGCCGCGGATCGTGGACAGGCGGTGCGCGATGGTGATCGTGGTGCGGTCGGCCGACAGGGAGTCGATGGCTTCCTGGACGGCGTGCTCGGTACGGGTGTCCAGGGCGCTGGTGGCCTCGTCGAGGATCAGCACCGGCGGGTCGCGCAGGATGGTGCGGGCGATGGCCAGGCGCTGCTTCTCACCGCCGGAGAAGCGGTGGCCGCGCTCGCCGACGACCGTGTCGTAGCCGTCGGGCAGCGACGCGATGTGCTCGTGGATCTGCGCCGCCTCGGCCGCCGCCCGCAGTTCCTCGTCGGTGGCGTCCGGCTTGGCGAAGCGGAGGTTGTCGGCCACCGAGGCGTGGAAGAGGTACGTCTCCTGCGAGACGACGCCGACCGCGCGGGCGAGGGTGTCGAAGTCGAGGTCGCGGACGTCGACCCCGTCGAGGGTGACCCGCCCGCCCGTCACGTCGTACAGGCGCGGCACCAGGTAGCCCAGCGTCGACTTGCCGGCCCCGGTCGGGCCGACGACCGCGAGGCTGCTGCCCGCGGGGACGGCGATGTCAATGCCGTCGAGGATCGGGGCGCTCCTGCCGTCGCGGCCGTCCTGACCGTCGTAGCGGAACCCGACGCCCTCGAAGCGGACCTCGCCCTTGATCCGGTCGATGCGGACGGGGTTGTCCCGCTCGGTGATGTCGATCGGCAGGTCGAGGTACTCGAAGATGCGCTGGAACAGCGCGAGGGAGGTCTGGATCTGCACGCCGGTCGACAGCAGGCTGACGGTCGGGCGGAACAGGCCCTGCTGGAGCGAGACGAAGGCGACGATCGTGCCGATCGAGACCTCGGGTCCGCCGAGTTGCAGGGCCATCCCCGCGGTCCAGTAGATGACGGCCGGCATGGCGGCCATCACGATGGTGATCACGGCCATGCGCCAGCGGCCGGCCATGTTCGCCCGCACCTCCAGGTCGACCAGGCGCTCGGACTCGTCGGAGAAGGTCCGGGTGAGCGAGTCGGAGCGGCCCATGGTGCGGCCCAGCAGGATGCCGCTGACGGAGAGCGACTCGGTGACGGTGGCCGCCATCGCCGCCATCTGCTTCTGGCGCTGGGTGGTGATCCGCTTGCGTTCGTTGCCGACGCGGCGGCTGATCCACACGAAGACCGGCAGCAGCAGGAGAGAGACGACGGTCAGGCGCCAGTCGAGGGCGATCATCGCGACGATCGTGGCGACCACGCTGGTCAGGTTGGAGACCAGGGAGGTGGCGGTGGAGGTGACGGTGGCCTGCATGCCCCCGATGTCGTTGGCGATGCGGGACTGCACCTCGCCGGTACGCGTGCGCGTGAAGAACGCGAGCGACATGCGCTGCAGACGGCCGTAGACGGCGGTGCGCAGGTCGTGCATGACGCGCTGGCCGACCGTCGTGGAGATCAGGGTCTGCAGCACGCCGAAGACGCTGGTGAGGACGGCGCTGACGATCATGCCGAGCGCGAGCAGGCTGAGCAGCCCGGTGCGGCCCTCGGGGATGGCGACGTCGAGGATCGCCTTCAGCAGGAAGGGGGTCGCGACCGAGACCAGGGACGCGGCGCCGACCAGGAGGCCGACGACGGCGAGGCGCCCGCGGTAGGGGCGGAAGAGTCGCAGGATGCGGCGGACCTGCCGGGGCTGCTCCTTGGCGTCGGCCGGCGGGGTCCAGCGGGGTTCGTGGTCGGGATGCATGGGCTCCTACGGGGAGTGAGAGGACGAGAACGAACGGAGCTTAGCTCATTGTTACCTATACTCACAATGAACCAGGTCCTGTTATTGTTCCGGTATGACGACCCCCGATCCGGACAGCCTGCTCGCCGAGCAGCTGCTGCGGTTCACGCGCCGCGTGCACCGCATCCAGAAGCGCCACATCGAGCAGTGCGGCCTGGGCGTCACCCCGGCCCAGTCCCGGCTGCTGCGCACCCTGGCGCACTTCGGCTCGCCGCCCCGCATGGCCGACCTGGCCGAGCACCTGGAGGTGGTCCCGCGGGCGGTGACGACGCTGGTGGACGGGCTGGAGGCGAGCGGCAAGGTGCGCCGGGTGCCGGATCCGGCCAACCGCCGGGTGATCCGGATCGAGCTCACGGACGACGGACGCAAGGCCCTGCGGGAGCTGCGCGGCGCCCGCAGGTCGGCCGCCGAGGAGATCCTCGCGCCGCTCACCGGCGAGCAGCGCGAGGTGCTCGGCGACCTGCTGGACACGCTGGTGGAGGGGGCGCCCGAGCGGGGCAGCACCTGCTGAGCACGGGCCGCTGTATCGTTCCGCCGCCCGTCTTCGTGCCGCCCCTCGCGTCGCCCGTCTTCGTGCTGCCCGGCGTCGCGTCGCCCGTCTTCGTGCCGCTCGTCTTCGTGCCGTGGCGAGCCGGGCACGACGTCGTTCAGTCCTTCAGGTGGGCCCGGTCCCCCATCACCACCACCGGACGGCTGGCCGGGTCGAGGGTGCGCAGCAGGTACTCCATCGCCGGTTTCGACAGGCTGACGCAGGCCGACGTGCCGCTGCCGTGGTCCATGTGCAGCCAGATGCCGCCGCCCTTCTCCTGGCCCTCCGGTCGGGCCGGGTCGTTGGGCGGCCTGCCCTCGACGCGGTTGTAGTCGATGGCGATGACGTAGTCGAAGTCGTGCCAGTGCGACCTGGCCCACCAGCGGGGGGCCGCGAAGGCGGCGGAGCGTGTGTAGGGCAGCCTCGTCCCGGGGTCCGGGAGGACACCGCCCGCGTCGGTGAGCGTGAACACGCCCACGGGACTGCGGTTGTCGCCCTCGTGATGGTCGGTGGTCCAGCCCTTCTTGCCGTTGTGCGCGGGCCAGCCGCGGACCCGCTGCCAGGAGATGCCGTGCCTCGTGTACAGAACGGCGGTGGAGTCGGCGGAGTCCCGGCCTTCGCCGTAGACGGCCAGTACCTGGCGGGAGCCGGCGGGGATCCTGCGCAGCAGACGGTCGCCGATGCCCGGAACGCGGGTGTGGTCGACGGCGGGGTGGCCGGCGGACCGGGAGTCCGCGCCGTCGCCTCCTCCGGCGTGGCGTGCGCCGTCGCATCCGGACAGGACGGTCAGGGAGGCCAGGAGGCCGAAGAGGGCCGCTGTGGTGACGATCGCGTGCCGGACACGGCTGCCGCTGTGCATCGCCCCATGGTCGCACCGTCGGCTGCGGCGAACCGGACACGACAGCCGGTTCTGAGCGGTGGCGTCGAAAACCGTTTGCCTCCGACCGCTTTCTGACGCGAGCCTTTCACGGTTTGCTGCCACACCGCGCGGTTCGTCCTTGTTCCCCCTCCCGCCCCTTCCCGCCCTCCCCGCTCCTTCTCGCCCCTTCACGACCCTTCACGACCCGAGCCTCCGGGTCCCTGACACGAGCTTCCGGGACGTCATCCGTCATGCAGATCCAAGATCTTCCCTATTCCGACCCCGGCCTGCCGGACGCGCGCTCCGGGCCGCGATTTCTGTGGTGGCTGGCCCGGAATCAGCTCGGTGGACAGTTCGCGTCGTTCGCCTGGGGACTGCTGCATTTCGCCTCGGTCTCCGCGCTGCCGTTCTGCGTGGGCATCGCCGTGCAGGCCGTCGTCGACCGCTCCGGTAGCCGACTCGCCCTGGCGGGCGGGCTGTTGGCACTCGTCTGTGCCGGCAACGCGGTCGGCGACACATTCCTGCACCGGGCCGCGGTCACCAACTGGATCACCGCGGCCGCCCGCGTGCAGCAACTGCTCGCCCGCAAGGCGGCCCGGCTGGGCTCGGCGCTGACCCGGCGCGTCGCGGCCGGCGAGGTGGTCGCCGTCTCCACGGGCGACGTCGAGAAGATCGGCTGGTTCGTCGAGGCCGTCTCCCGGTTCACCGCGGCAGCGGTCACGGTCGTGCTGGTCTGCGTCGCCCTCGTCGTCTACCAGCCGGCGCTCGGTGCCGTCGTCGCCGTGGGCCTGCCGGTGCTGGCGGTGGCGGTGCTCCCGCTGCTGCCGCGGGCGACCCGGCGCGCCGACCTCCAGCGCGAGAAGGCGGGCCGGGCCACGGAACTGGCCTCGGACACCGTCGCGGGTCTGCGCGTGCTGCGCGGCATAGGCGGTGAGGAGTTGTTCCTCGACCGCTACCGCCGTGCCTCCCAGGAGGTGCGGCGGGCCGCGGTGCGCAGCGCCCGCATGTGGTCGCTGATTTCCGCGATCCAGGTACTGCTGCCGGGGCTGCTGCTCATCGCGGTCGTCTGGTACGGCGTCCGTCTGGCCCGCGAGGGCCGGGTCACCGTGGGCGAACTGGTCACCGTCTACAGCTCGGTGATGGTCCTGACCTATCCGCTGCGCAACTTCGAGGAGATCGCGATGGCCTACTCCTTCTCGCGGCCCTCGGCCAGGCGGGCGGCGCGCGTGCTGTCGCTGGAGCGGGCCACGGACACCGCGGGCACGGGCGCCGACGGCCTCCCCGCCGGAGAGCTGTACGACCCGGAGACCGGTCTGCTCGCGCCCGCGGGCCTGCTGACCGCCGTGGTGTGCGGCGACCCGGACGCTGCCGGGCGGCTGGCCGAACGGCTGGGCGGGCACCCCGCACATCCCGCCGAGAAGGGCACGTCGGTGCTGCTGGGCGGGGTGCCGCTGGACGATCTGCCGCTCGACTCGGCCCGGGCGGCCGTCCTCGTCCAGGACAAGGACCCCGTCCTGCTGTCGGGCTCGCTGCGTGAGCTGTTCGACGTCCCCGCCTCCGGGGAGGTGTCGGCGGCCGAGGCGCTGGCAGCGGCGCAGTGCGCGGACGTGCTGGCGGCGCTCACCCAGGGGTCGCTCGACGCGGCGGACCCGATGGACGCCCGCATCACCGAGCGCGGCCGGTCGCTCTCCGGCGGCCAGCGCCAACGACTCGCGCTGGCCCGGTCCCTGGTCACGGACCCGGAGGTGCTCGTCCTGGACGAGCCGACCTCCGCCGTCGACTCGCACACGGAGGCGCGGATCGCGCAGGGCGTACGGGATCTGCGGGCAGGCCGCACGACGGTGGTGTTCACCTCGTCGCCGCTGCTGCTGGATCGTGCGGACCGGGTCGTGCTGGTGCACGAAGGCGAGGTCGCGGCGGTCGGCCGGCACCGGGAGCTCGTCCGCACCGAGCCCCGGTACGGGGCGGTGGTGTCCCGCGAGACGGCCGCCGAAACAGCCTCGCGGGACGTGGACGCCCGCGCCGCCCTGCACGGACGAGACACAGACGCTGACGTTCCCCGCGGACGAGACACAGGCACCGACGCCCCCCGCGGACGGGGCACAGGCACCGACGCCCCGCGCGCACCGGACATGAACGATGACGGCGCCCTGCGGGTCGTCCTGGCAGAGATCGAGGAGTCGGCATGATCGGCGTGGCACCGCCGGCGTACGACCCGGCGGCCCCGACGACGGCGAACACCCTGCCGGTCGGCGCCGCCGCGACCGTGCGCGCCTACGTGGCCGAACTGTTCCGGCGCCATCGCCGGGCCTTCCTGCTGCTCGTCACCGTCAACACGGTGGCCGTCGGCGCCTCGATGGTCGGCCCCTGGCTGCTGGGCGGTCTCGTGCAGCGCGTGTCGGACGGAGCGCGGGAACTCCATCTGGAACTCACCGTCGGGCTGTTCCTGCTCGCGCTGTCCGTGCAGGCCGTGTTCGTGCGGCAGGTGCGGCTGCGCGGGGCGATGCTCGGCGAGCGGATGCTGGCCGACCTGCGCGAGGACTTTCTGGTGCGGTCGGTCGCCCTGCCGCCGGGCGTCCTGGAACGAGCCGGGACGGGCGACCTGCTGTCCCGGATCACCACCGACATCGACCGGCTGGCCAACGCGATGCGCGAGGCCGTGCCCCAGCTGTCCATCAGCGTGGTGTGGGTCACGCTGCTGCTGGGCGGGCTGGTCGTCACCGCTCCGCCGCTGGCCCCGGTCGTTCTGCTGGCGCTGCCACTGTTGATCGTCGGCTGCCGCTGGTACTTCCGGCGGGCGCCGGCCGCCTACCGGTCGGAGGCCGCCGGGTACGCGGCCGTCGCCGCCGCGCTCGCCGAGACCGTGGACGCCGGGCGCACCGTCGAGGCCCACCGGCTCGGCCCGCGCCGCACCGCGCTGTCGGAACGGCGGATCAAGGAGTGGACGGCCTGGGAGCGCTACACGCTCTGGCTGCGGTCGGTGCTGTTCCCGGTCATCAGCGTCACCCATGTGACGGTCCTGTCCTCGATCCTGATCATCGGCGGTGTGTTCGTCCTGCACGGCTGGATCGGGGTCGGGCAGCTGACGACCGGCGCGCTGATCGCGCAGATGCTCATCGACCCCGTGGGACTGATCCTGCGCTGGTACGACGAACTGCAGGTGGCGCAGGTGTCGCTGGCCCGCCTGGTAGGGGTGCGGGACATCGAGCCGGCGGCCGGTGACGCCTCGGTGGTCCCCGACGGGCGGGACGTGCACGCCGACCGGGTCCGCTTCGGTTACCTGGAGGGCGTGGACGTCCTGCGCGAGGTGTCCCTCCAGGTCGCCCCCGGCACCCGGCTGGCGCTGGTCGGCCCGTCGGGCGCCGGCAAGTCCACCCTGGGCAGGCTGCTCGCCGGCGTCTACGCGCCCCGGGACGGCCGGGTCCTGCTCGGCGGCGCCGAACTGGCCCGGATGCCCGCCGAGCGGGTGCGCTCGCACGTGGCCCTCGTCAACCAGGAGCACCACGTCTTCGTGGGTTCGCTGCGCGACAATCTGCTGCTGGCCCGCACCGACGCCACCGACGCGGAGCTGTGGGCGGCGCTCGGCGCGGTCGACGCCGACGGCTGGGCCCGCGCCTTCGACGAGGGACTGGACACCGAGGTCGGCTCGGGAGGGCTCGCGCTCACCCCCGCCCGGGCCCAGCAGATCGCGCTGGCCCGGCTGGTGCTCGCCGACCCGCACACGCTGGTCCTGGACGAGGCGACCTCGCTCCTCGACCCGCGGGCGGCCCGGCACCTGGAACGGTCGCTGGCCCGGGTCCTCGACGGCCGCACCGTCGTGGCCATCGCCCATCGCCTGCACACCGCCCACGACGCCGACGTCATCGCCGTCGTCGAGAACGGCCGCATCAGTGAGCTGGGCAGCCACGACGAACTGGTCGCGGCGGAGGGCGCCTACGCAGCGCTGTGGAGGTCGTGGCACGGGTGACCGTGCGCGGTTGCCGGGAGCGGTGACCGGGGGCGGTGACCGGGGCGTCGTACGGCGCGGTGGGTGAGTAACGCCGGCCCGCCGGGCTCCCGATCGCCCCGGCACACGCGCCGTGGCGTTGCGCAGCCCCGAACCGGGGTGGAAGGCTGGAAATCGGCACCGGCTCGGGGAGCGCCCGGGGAGCGTCGGTCCCTCCGCGTGCGCGGTCTGTGCCCCGCGTCCCGGCGGCCTGCCGCCGACCGCGGCGAGAAGGGCCCGTCCCCAGCACCTGGAGGTACCGTGACCAGCGCCGAAGGATGGGGAGACGACGTCTACCAGCCAGACGCGTCCGAGATCCGGGAGGATTCGGGTGTGCTGGATGCGGAGGACACCCTGGACTACGACGGGGTCGACGACCCCCTCGACCGGGGCTGGTCCCCTCCGGAGAGGCCCTGGGCCGTGGACCACGTCGGGGTCACGGCGGCGGAACGCCAGGAGGGGGAGACCCTGGACCAGCGGCTCGCCGAGGAACTGCCCGACCTCGCGCCGCCCGACGGCGACGGCATCGGCGACTGCGACGGCACCGACGGGGAACCCCTGGACAACGAGGTCGGCGCCGTCCGCTCCGGCCGGCTGGTGGCCCCCGACGAGGGGGTGCACGAGGACGAGGAGAGCGCGCTGATCGCCACCGACGTGGGCATCGACGGCGCGGCGGCGTCCGCGGAGGAGGCCGCCATGCACATCGTCGACGAGGACGGCCTGTCCGGTTCACCGTGACGCTCCGCGTCGTGCGCCCGAAGCCATCCCTTCCGCACGGGGAAGGCCAGGACCGTGGACTCCGAGGGTCGCCTCGGCCGGTTCGAGCGGCGGTGCGGGGCGGTGCGGGGCAGGGCGGGTGTCACCCGGCGCCGGACGTTGAACCGCGTGCGGCCCGGCCCGCCGCAGACGGCCCGCGCGGGTGCCCGGCTCAGATGAAGTTCAGCGCCGCCGCGCAGCCCACTCCGCCGAGCAGCATGAACGCCGGCATCAGCACCTTCAGCTCGACCCAGCTGCCCGCCCGGAACCGCATGGCCTTCGGCGGGCCGATCGGATACCAGCGCTTGCGGCCCACCGGGATCGGCCACAGGATCGGGCAGCCGGACACCGTCAGCGCGTCCCCGATGTCGTGGACGAGCGCCCCCAGCACGATCGGCAGCCCCAGCCACAGATACTCCTGACCGGGCTCCGCGAACAGCCAGCTCGATCCGTTCCCCGGCTTGTCCAGGACCCCGGCGAGGATCCACGCGCTGGTCGCGGCCAGCAGCCAGACCAGGACGTCGCTGCTGGACCCGCGGGCCGCCCGCCACAGCAGGCCCTCGATCGCCAGCACCATGTGGACGAAGAGGATGGCCAGCACCGCCCAGCGCCCGCCGGTGATCGCGATGCCCGAGGCGCCCGCACCGGTCAGGACGGCCCACAGCCAGGTGTGCGTGAGCGTGCGGTGGCCGCCCGAGCGGCGCGGGTCGCCCTGCTTCCTGGTCGCCTTGTAGACGGCGTAGGAGAGCTTGTCGACTATCTCGCACAGCCATCGCGACAGCGGCCCGAAGGCGCGCGAGATGGTGGCCGCCTTGTGGTCGAGGTCCGGAGCGAGCGCGGCTCCGGCGCAGATCAGGGCGCCGGTCAGCAGGACGGGCCAGGGCATCGCGTGCCCGGTCGCGGCGGCGGCCGCACCGACGCCGAGCCAGGCGGCGGCCCCCGACAGTGAGTGTGCTGGTCCCATCATCGCCGCTGCCCGCCCCATTCGTCCTGTGCCGCTGTCCAGTTGACGCGGTGCGCTGACGCGCCGTCGGCGACACAGCGTAGCGGCCGTGATCTTCCTCAGGACATCCGATTCCCCTACCGGGCAGAAGGCCAGGCAAGATGGGTGCGTGACCCTCATCGACCAGCTGCCGCCGACCGCCGACCCCGACGCCCTGTACGAAGCCTTCGAGGCATGGGCCCAGGAGCGCGGTCTCACGCTCTACCCCCACCAGGAGGAGGCGCTGATCGAGGCGGTCTCCGGGGCCAACGTGATCGTGTCGACGCCCACCGGCTCCGGCAAGAGCATGATCGCGGCGGGGGCGCACTTCGCCGCGCTGGCCCGGGACGAGGTCACCTTCTACACCGCTCCGATCAAGGCGCTCGTGTCGGAGAAGTTCTTCGAGCTGTGCAAGCTGTTCGGCACCGAGAACGTCGGCATGCTGACCGGTGACGCGTCCGTCAACGCCGACGCCCCGGTGATCTGCTGCACCGCGGAGGTGCTCGCGTCGATCGCGCTGCGCGACGGCAAGCACGCGGACGTCGGCCAGGTCGTCATGGACGAGTTCCACTTCTACGCCGAGCCGGACCGCGGCTGGGCCTGGCAGATCCCCCTGCTGGAACTTCCCCAGGCGCAGTTCATCCTGATGTCCGCCACGCTCGGCGACGTCTCGATGTTCGAGAAGGACCTCACCCGGCGCACCGGCCGGCCGACGTCGGTGGTCCGCTCGGCGACCCGGCCGGTGCCGTTGTCGTACGCGTACCGGTTCACCCCGCTCACCGAGACGCTGACCGAGTTGCTGGAGACCAGGCAGGCGCCGGTCTACATCGTCCACTTCACTCAGGCGCAGGCCGTCGAGCGGGCGCAGGCGCTGATGAGCATCAACATGTGCTCGCGCGAGGAGAAGGAGCAGATCGCCGAGCTGATCGGCAGCTTCCGCTTCACCACCAAGTTCGGCCGCAACCTCTCCCGCTACGTCCGGCACGGCATCGGCGTCCACCACGCCGGCATGCTGCCCAAGTACCGCCGTCTGGTGGAGAAGCTCGCGCAGGCCGGGCTGCTGAAGGTGATCTGCGGCACGGACACCCTCGGCGTGGGCGTCAACGTGCCCATCCGCACCGTGCTGTTCACCGCGCTCACCAAGTACGACGGCAACCGCGTCCGCACCCTGCGGGCCCGTGAGTTCCACCAGATCGCGGGCCGCGCGGGACGGGCGGGCTTCGACACGGCGGGCTTCGTCGTCGCGCAGGCGCCCGAGCACGTCATCGAGAACGAGAAGGCGCTCGCCAAGGCCGGCGACGATCCGAAGAAGCGCCGCAAGGTCGTCCGCAAGAAGGCGCCCGAGGGTTTCGTCGGGTGGACGGAGAACACCTTCGACAAGCTCATCGAGTCCGAGCCGGAGCCGCTGACGTCCCGGTTCCGGGTCACGCACACGATGCTGCTGTCGGTGATCGCCCGTCCGGGCAACGCCTTCGAGGCGATGCGGCATCTGCTGGAGGACAATCACGAGCCGCGCAAGCAGCAGCTGCGGCACATCCGGCGCGCGATCGCGATCTACCGCTCGCTGCTCGACGGCGGCATCGTGGAGAAGCTCGACGAGCCGGACGCCGAGGGCCGCATCGTGCGCCTCACCGTCGACCTGCAACAGGACTTCGCGCTCAACCAGCCGCTGTCCACCTTCGCGCTCGCCGCGTTCGAGCTGCTGGACCCGGAGTCGCCGTCGTACGCCCTGGACATGGTCTCGGTCGTCGAGTCGACGCTGGACGACCCCCGGCAGATCCTGGCCGCCCAGCAGAACAAGGCGCGCGGCGAGGCGGTGGCCGCGATGAAGGCCGACGGCGTCGAGTACGAGGAGCGCATGGAGCGCCTCCAGGACATCACCTACCCGAAGCCCCTGGAGGAGCTGCTCTTCCACGCCTACAACACCTACCGCAAGAGCCACCCCTGGGTGGGCGATCACCCGCTGTCGCCGAAGTCGGTCGTCCGCGACATGTACGAACGGGCGCTTTCCTTCACCGAGCTGGTGTCCCTCTACGAGCTGGCCCGCACCGAGGGCATCGTGCTGCGCTACCTGGCCGGCGCCTACAAGGCCCTGGACCACACCATCCCGGACGATCTGAAGTCCGAGGACCTCCAGGACCTGATCGAGTGGCTCGGCGAGACGGTCCGCCAGGTCGACTCCAGCCTGCTGGACGAGTGGGAGCAGCTCGCCAACCCGGAGGAGATGACGGCCGAGGAGGCCCAGGAGAAGGCCGACGAGGTCAAGCCGGTCACCACCAACGCGCGTGCCTTCCGCGTGCTGGTCCGCAACGCCCTGTTCCGCCGCGTCGAGCTCGCCGCCCTGGACCAGGTCGAGGAGCTGGGCGAGATGGACGCCGAGGCCGGCTGGGACGCCGAGGCCTGGGGCCGGGCGATGGACAAGTACTGGGACGAGTACGACGACCTCGGCACCGGCCCCGACGCCCGGGGGCCCAAGCTGCTGGTCATCCAGGAGGAACCGGACAACCGCCTGTGGCGCGTCCGGCAGATCTTCGACGACCCGAACGGCGACCACGACTGGGGCATCAGCGCGGAGATCGACCTCACGGCCTCCGACGCGGAGGGCCGCGCGGTGGTCCGCGTCACCGACGTCGGTCAGCTGTGAACCAAGGAGACTCCCCCGCATGACGAACCCGGCCGACAGACTGGTCGACCTCCTCGACCTGGAGCAGATCGAGGTCGACATCTTCCGTGGCCGCAGCCCCCAGGAGTCCCTGCAGCGGGTCTTCGGCGGCCAGGTGGCGGGCCAGGCGCTGGTCGCCGCGGGCCGCACCACGGACAACGACCGTCCGGTGCACTCGCTGCACGCGTACTTCCTGCGCCCGGGCCGGCCGGGGGTACCGATCGTGTACCAGGTCGAGCGGATCAGGGACGGCAGGTCGTTCACGACCCGCCGGGTCACCGCCGTGCAGCAGGGCCGCACGATCTTCATTCTCACCGCCTCCTTTCACCGGCCTGAGGACGGTCCGTTCGAGCACCAGCTGCCGCCGGCCCGGAAGGTCCCCGATCCGGAATCCCTGCCGACCGTCATGGAAGAGGTCCGGGCGCATCTGGGCGCGCTGCCGGAGCAGCTGGAGCGGATGGCGCGCCGGCAGCCCTTCGACATCCGCTATGCCGACCGACTGCGCTGGAGCGCCGAGGAGGTCAAGGGCGCCGAGCCGCGCAGTGCCGTGTGGATGCGCGCGGTCGGGCCGCTGGGCGACGACCCGCTCGTACACACCTGCGCGCTGACCTACGCCAGCGACATGACCCTGCTGGACGCCGTCCGCCTCCCGGTCGAACCCCTGTGGGGGCCGCGCAACTTCGACATGGCGTCGCTGGACCACGCCATGTGGTTCCACCGGCCGTTCCGCGCGGACGAGTGGTTCCTGTACGACCAGGAGTCACCGATCGCGACGGGCGGACGCGGCCTGGCCCGCGGGCGCATCTACGACGTGAAGGGGCGGCTGCTGGTGTCCGTGGTGCAGGAAGGCCTCTTCAGGGCCCTGTAGCCCTCGCGTCTCCCGCCCTCCCTGCCGAGCAGCCGGACCAGCAGGCCGCCGCGGAAGCGCTCCGGCCGCGTCGGCGGTGGCGCGCCGTGCGACCGTGTCGGCCGGCGGTCACCGGCGGCGGCGCGCCGTGCGACCGCGCCGGCCGGGCGGTCGCCGGCGCCGGCAGCGGGCGCGGGACCCGCCGGTGCTCGCGCGCCGCCGCCAGGGCTCCGGTGAGGTCGGCGTTGAGCCGGCCGACCTCGTCCGGATCGTCCGCCGTCATGATCCGTCCGGCAAGGAGCGCGGCCGGTGAGCCCGTCACCCGCCGCGAGTCGAACTCGACCCGCTCGTGACCCGGTTCCCTGGCCGCACGGTTCCGCGTGCGGGAGGCGGGACGTGGTGCCGTGATGCAACCAGACCCCACGGGGCCGCGGACGGCAGGCGGCACATCGTGGCGGTCACTCATTTCGGCCCTTCCGGCGGAGCGTTTCGCACCGCCCGTCCGACCTCCGTGCGCAGCGCCACGAAACCGGGAGAACTGCGCGTGGTGATCTGGTCCCGCTCGCCCGGCAGGGCGACCGGCAGGTCCCGGACGACACGCGAGCCGGGGCCGGGAGAGAGGACGACGACACGGTCTCCCACGTACACGCTCTCGTCGATGTCGTGGGTGACGAACACGATGGTCGTGTCGTCGGCGCGGTGGACCTCCAGCAGCAGGTCCTCCAGATCCTCGCGGGTGCCGGCGTCCAGCGAGCCGAACGGCTCGTCCATGAGCAGCAGCGAGGGCCGGCAGACGAGGGCACGGGCGATGGCGACGCGCTGCTGCATACCGCCGGACAGCTCCCGGGGATGGCGCCGGGCGGCTCCGTGCAAGCCGACCCGTTCGAGGATCGTCTCGGCCTCGGCTCGGCGGGCGGCGCGGGTCAGGCCCCGGCGGCGCAGCGGCAGGGCCACGTTGTCGCGTACGGTGAGCCAGGGCAGCAGCGAGCGGCCGTACTCCTGGAAGACCACGGCGAGCCGCTCGGGGACGCCGGTCACCGGTGTCCCGTCGACCGTGACCGTGCCCTCCTGTGCGGGCAGCAGCCCGGCGATGGTGCGCAGCAGCGTGGACTTGCCGCAGCCGGAGGGCCCGACGACGCTGAGGAGTTGCCCGTCGGGCACGGTCAGGCTGATGCCGTCCAGGACGTGCTGGTCGCCGAAGTGCCGGCTGACGGAATCGAGGCGCAGCATCGCTCACCCGGCCCAGGGCTCGTACAGGGTGCCCGCGCTGCCGGTCACCGCGACGTGCAGCAGGAAGGGGCCGGCGTCGTCGCACCGGCCCAGGGCGTGGTCCAGGGCGGCCGGCAGTTCCCCGGGGTGCTCGGCGCGGGCCGCGGGGCAGCCGAAGGACTCCGCGAGTGCCGCGAAGTCGATGCCCGTGATGTCGGTGCCGGGAACGGGTGCGATGCCGATCCGGCGGCCCAGCGCGCGCACGGCCGCGTAACCGCCGTTGTCCAGGAGGATGTAGGTGACCGGCGCCGTGTGGCGGGCCGCGGTCCACAGGGCCTGCACCGAGTACAGCGCCGAGCCGTCCCCGACCACGCACACCACCCGGCGCCGGTCGGCGAGCGCCCGGCCCACCGCGAGGGGCAGGCCCCAGCCGAGCGCGCCGCTGCCCGTGGTGAGGAAGCCGCCGCTCTGTTCGACGGGCACACGCGCGTGGAGCACGTCACGGTGGCTCGGCGCCTCCTCGACGAGGACCCGGTCGCGTGGCAGCCTGGCGCGCAGCAGGTCGAAGACCAGCTCCGGGGTGATGTGCCCCTCGGCGGCGGCCGGAACGGGTGCCGGCCGGGGTGGCGGTGGGTCGCGGTCGGGTTCCTTCAGCAGCCCGGTGAGCCGTTCCAGGGCGGGCCGCAACGTCGTGACGAGGCTGGTGCCGGTCGGCAGCCAGGCGGCCTGGCCGGGGTCGCAGTCCAGGTGGAACAGCTCGGTGCCGGGCGCGAGCGGCGGGCCGCCGTCCGCCACGTGATAGGTGAACAGCGGGGCGCCGAGGGCGACCACCACGTCGTACGGCGCGAGGCGTGCGGACAGTTGGCGGGCGACCGGCGGCAGGAAGCCCTGGAACAGCGGATGCGACTCCGGGAAGCCGGAGCGGCCGGACAGGGGGCTGATCCACACCCCGGCTCGGATCCGCTCGGCCAGCGCCCGCACCTGTTCCAGCGCGTCCTCGTCGTCCACGCCCGGACCGACCACGAGCGCCGGGCGCCGACAGGTCGCCAGCCGGGCGGCGAGCGCGTCGAGGGCGGCGGGGGCGGCGGTGAACCCCGCGTGCACCGTGCGGGGTGTGAGGGGCTCGGCGGGCCGGTCCCAGTCGTCCTCGGGCACGGACACGAAGACCGGGCCGCGGGGCGGCGCCATCGCGACCCGGTACGCCTCGGCAAGCACGGCCGGCACGTCCTCGGCCCGCTCCGGCTGGCGCGCGAACTTCACGTACGGGCGCGGGAACAGGGCCGGTTCGTCGGCGCCGAGGAACGGCCGCAGCTGGATCAGCGAGCGCGCCTGCTGGCCCGCCACGATCAGCAGCGGCACCCGGTCGCGGAAGGCGTTGAAGACCGCACCGAGCGCGTGCCCCATCCCACCCGCCGAGTGCAGGCCGACGAACGCGGCCCGCCGGGTGCCGAGCGCGTGCCCGGCGGCCATGCCGACGACGACGGACTCCTGCAGGCCCAGCACATAGGTGAAGTCGTCCGGCCAGTCGCGGAACATCCGCAGTTCCGTGGAGCCCGGATTGCCGAAGATCGTGGTCATGCCGGTGTCGCGCAGAAACCGTACGACCGCCTCGCGCACCGTGGCCGTCGTCATGCTGTCCTCCCTGCGGACGATCCCGGGCCGACGAGCCGCTTCTCGACCGCCAGCAGTCCGGTGTTGAGGAGATACCCGAGTACGCCGAGCAGCAGCAGCGCGGACCACACCGTGAGCAGGTCGGAGCGCGTCTGGGCGTCGGTGAGCGTGAACCCGATGCCGTCGTCGCTACCCGGCAGCAGTTCCGAGAACACCATCAGGATCAGGCACAGCGACAGGCTGAGCCGGAGCCCGGCGAAGATCCGGGGCAGCGCCGAGGGCAGGATCAGGAACCACAGCCGCTCGGGTGCCGTCAGCCGCAGCACGGCCGCCGCCTCGAGCCGCAGCGGATCGGTGGCGCGGGCGCCCTCGGCCGAGTTGATCAGCACCGGCCACACGGCGCCGAACACGATCGAGGCCACCTGCATGGGCGTACCGACATCGAAGACGACGACGAACACCGGCACCAGCGCGGGCGGCGGCACGGCCCGCGCGAACTGGAGCACCGGGTTGCACAGCGCGTACGCCCGGCGCAAGCGGCCCACCGAGATCCCCAGGGCGATCCCGGCGACAGCGGCGCACGTGAACCCGGCCGCCATCCGGCCCAGGCTCGGCAGGATGGTGCCGACGGCGCCCGAGGTGACGAACAGATGGCCGGCAGGGCCCGAGAACCACAGGTCGCGGGCGTGCCGGGCGATCCGCAGCGGCGGGAAGTACACGCTGCGCAGCGCACGGGCGGCCAGTTCCCAGCACAGGACGGTGCCGAGGAACACCGACCAGCGCAGCAGGAAGGACACGGCGGTGGTGTGCGGCGAGCGGGGTGCGGATCCGCTCTGCGTCTGCGTCATGGGCGGCCCCGCTCCGGCTTCCCCGACACTGGGCGGGGTTCCTGCGCCCAGGCGAACAACCGCCGCTCGGCACCGACCAGTACGCCGTTGATCACCAGCCCGAGGCCGCCTGCCCAGACCACCCCGGCCAGCACGTCCCGCGTGCCGTCGGTCCCCGTCTGGGCCTGGGCGATGAAGATGCCGAGGCCCTGGCCGAAGCCGGAGAGGATCTCCGTCGCGACGGCGAGGATCAGGGCGATCGCGGCCGAGATCCGCACACCGGCGGCGATGAACGGGGCGGTGGCCGGCAGTTCCGCCCGCAGCAGCACCGCGAGCCGGCCGAACCCGAAGGCCCGCAGGGTGTCCTTGGCCAGCGGATCGCTCTCGCCGAGGCCGTAGACGGTGTTGAACAGCACCGGCCACAGCGAGGCGTACGCGATCAGCGTCACCTCCGTCTGTGTGCCCGACCCGAGCAGCAGCGACACGAGCGGGATCAGCGCGACGGACGGCAGGGGCCGCAGGAACTCGATCAGGGTGCGCGCGGCGGCCTCCAGCACCGGCACCGCGCCCAGCAGCAGTCCCAGCGGCACGGCGAGCGCACAGGCGAGCCCGAGGCCGAGCGCCCAAGCCCGCAGGGTCACCCCGATCCCGTCGAGAAAGGCCGGGTCACCCGCCAACCGAGCGGCGCGGGCGAGGACTTCGGATGCGGGCGGCAGATAGCTGCGCCGGACGATCCCGGCCCCGGCCACCGCCTCACAGGTCCCGAAGGCTGCCGCCGCGCCGCTCAGGCCCAGCAGAACCTCCTGACGCCGGGTCATTTCACCAGCAGGGATGCCGGTTCGATGTCCTTGCTCAGCAGTCCCTGGGTGCGCATCAGCCGGATGAGCCGGCGCAGGACGGACGGATCGGCGGTCGGTGGATAGGCCGGCAGGTGGATCGACTTGGCCTGGTCCGCGGTCACCTTGGTGTATTTCGGCAGTTCGGTGCGCACCGCCGCCGGGTTCTCGGCGGCCAGCTCGGACGCCGCCTCGACGGCACGCCGGAAGCCCGCCGCCGCCTTCGGGTTCTTCTTCACGAAGTCGGCCGTGGTGACGTACCCGCTGGCGGGCAGGCCCCTCGCCGGTCCCGAACCGCCGTCGAGCAGAACCCTCGCGCCCAGCTCGCCCCGGATGGCCGTGTCGAACGGCTCGACCGCGTGTGCGGCGTCCACCTGGCCCCTCTGCAGAGCGGGGCCCATCTGCGGGAACAGGATCTGCCGGTAGACGGGTCGCCCGGCGTGCCGGGCGTCGAGGATCGCGTTCAGGGTCAGGGACTGGATGTTGTTCAGGACGGCGACGGCGACCTTCTTGCCGGCCAGGTCCGCGGGCGACTTCAGGTCGGAGTCCTCGGGCACGAGGACATCCATCATGTGCGGGGCGATGCGCACGCCCTCGGCGAGGATGCGCAGGTCCAGGGTGCCCTTCTCGTACGCCTGGAAGTAGGTGACGTAGTTCGCGCTCGCGATGACGTCCACCTGGCCCTTGAGCAGCGCGGGCAGCGCCTGGATGCTCTGCTGCACGGGCTGGATGCGCACGTCCAGGCCCTCTTTGGCGAACAGTCCGCGGTCCCGGGCCAGATAGAGGGCGGCGGAGTCGGTGAGCGGCAGTGCCGCCACGGTCACCTGCGGTCGGCCGCCACCGGAGTGCGGTGTGCCGCCGCTGTCACAGCCCACCAGGATCAGCGCCACGGTGGCGACAAGCGCGGCGAGGCGTTTTGGTTCCCGAACGTGACCGATGTAAAGGCATGTCGGCATGACTACCCCCATCTGTCATGATCGCTACAGATTTGGGGCATGGTTTCCGGGCGTTCGGATCCATGCGAACACCCTCGTCTCCTTGTGGAGTCCTCCGGTCAGAGGTCTTCGGGCGAGTTCCGCTCCGGCTGCCGGGCCTCCACGCCGAGGTGCTCGCCGACCCGGTTGACGAGGAGGGTCATCTCGTAGGCTATCTGGCCGATGTCGGCGTCCGCGGCGCTGAGCACGCACAGGCAGCTGCCGGTGCCGGCCGCGGTGACGAACAGCACCGCGTCGTCGAACTCGACCATCGTCTGGCGGACTCTGCCCGCGCCGAAGTGCCGTCCCGAACCCTTGGCCAGGCTGTGCAGTCCGGACGAGACGGCCGCGAGATGCTCGGCGTCCTCCCGTCGCAGCCCGGTGCTCGCTCCCGCCACCAGCCCGTCGTTGGACAGGACCAAGGCGTGCCGTACGTGATCGACGCGCTCGGTCAGGTCGTCCAGGAGCCAGCCAAGTCCCTGGTTCTGCACCATGTTTCGGTCTCCCCGTGTGACGACTCCCCCCGGCCGGAGGATCTGCTCGCCAGCCTTCCCCACCTCCGATCGCCGGGCAAGGAGGAGGGGGGCATGGCAGAGAAGATGACCGATGAGGAACGGCGGGCGTTCGTCTCGGAGGGCACCCGCACCGGCAAGCTCTCGACCGTACGGGCCGATGGGAGCCCGCATGTGGCGCCGGTCTGGTTCCTGCTGGACGTTCCCGGCCGACGGCCACCGGTGAGCAGCCGGGTGGACGCTTGCCGCCCGGCTGTCGAGCATGTGCGCAACGGCTCCGGACCGTGGGTGAGGGATCATGCGCGGCATGAGCGACGATCACACACACGTCCAGGAGTTCTTCACCGCCCGCGCCGCCGACTGGGACAGCCGCTTCCCGGACGACGGCCCGGCCTACGCGGCCGCGGTGGCCGCCCTCGGGTTGCCGGAGGGGGGTCGGGTGCTGGACGCGGGCTGCGGCACGGGGCGCGCCCTGCCGCCGCTGCGGGCGGCCGTGGGCCCGTCCGGGGTGGTGGTGGGGGCCGACCTGACCCCGGCCATGCTGCAGGCCGCCGTACGGGCCGGACGGGACCGGGACGGGCGGTTGCTGCTCGCCGACGTCACCGCGCTGCCGTTGCGGTCCGAGTCGCTGGACGCGGTGTTCGCGGCCGGCCTGATCGCGCACCTGCCCGACCCGGCGCGGAATCTTCGGGAGCTGTTCCGGGTACTGCGGCCCGGCGGCACGCTGGCGCTGTTCCACCCGATCGGCAGAGCGGCGCTCGCCGCGCGCCAGGGCCGCCGGCTCACCCCGGACGACTTGCGCGCGGAGGGCAATCTCCGTCCCCTGCTGGCCGGTTCCGGCTTCCGCCTGACCTCGTACGTCGACGAGGACGCCCGCTTCCTGGCGCTGGCGGTACGTGAAGGCTGACGCCGGTGCTCAGCGGCGGCCGGCGACCGCCGCCGCGCCGGAGTGGTCCTCGGGCGTGGCCGGAGTCACTCGGCGGCCGATACGTCCAGGTGCCGCACGGGGCAGCCGCGCACGCCGGGGACCGGGCGGGTGCCCAGTTCGTCGAGACGGTAGCCGTTCGGGTAGCCCTTGACCTCCCAGTTCTGGCGCGCGTGGTGCGCTGCCCGGCGCGGCGGCAGCAGGCGCACGAGGCGGCCACGCGCGCGCATCGCGCGCCGCACCAGCGCCCGGGTGGCCGGATGCGGGGCCGGGTAGCGGAAGGCGCGCAGCAGCGACTCGTCGAGCAGGGCCAGCGTCGAGGCGCGCAGCACGGGCGCCAGCGGGCGCGGGTACCAGGAGGCCATCAGGTCGAGCGTGGCGTCGGACACCCGCCGCGCGCCCTCGTCCCAGGCGAAGTGCGCCTCCTCGTAGGCGTCCAGGCAGGCCTCGAACTCCTCGTAGGATCCCGGAATGTCCTTGATGCCCATGTGGCGGCCCAGGGTGTTGTAGTGGACGCTCGCCGCGACGGTCTCGTGGCGCGAGAACCTGCGCCAGCCGTAGGCGTCGATCCACCGCTTGGGCATGACGACGAACGTGCACAGCACGTACCGCATGTCGTCGTTGCTGATGTCGTAGCTGCGGTGCATCTGGTTGATGCGGCGGATCGCGGTGCGGCCCTCCGGGCTGCCGAATCCGTGCTCGACGACGGCGTCGAGGAGCAGGCTGGTGTCGTCGTAGCGCTTCTGCGCCCGCTCCGTGAGTTCGGCCGTCTCGGCGAGGAGCCGGCCGATGCCGGGGACCGCGTAGGTGCGGTAGAGGGCCAGTTCGAGGGAGCGGGTGAAGTCCCACGGGAACTCGTACGCCGAACTGAGCCGGTAGATCTCGGACGCGTCTTCGTACGGGTCCATCCGCCGGATCTGCTCCAGCCGCTCGAACCGCTTCACCGCGCGCTCCTTCTTCCGCCGCCGGGACTCCAACTCTACGTTGCGTCACGGGACGTGGACGGTCAGCGAGGGCGGCGGCCGCGGGGGAGGAACGGTCGGCATGTCAGACGGGTGCGCAGCTCCGGTGCCGGGTTCCTCGGCCCGGTCCGTGCGGGGAGGAACGCCGGCCGGGCCAAACGTACACACAATCTTTTCGAAGCCGCCGCCGGGTCTGTCGCTGCCGCGCGGAGGACGGCCGGGACCACCTGGCGGGGCGGCCGGCCGGCTGTCGCCGGAAGCGCTGTCCTTCGGGGTCAGCGAGCCGGCGGGCCGGGCCGTCGTCGCGCTCGCGCGGGAGCGCGGGGAGTCGGGCGGGGCGCCGTCGCCCGGGCGCTCGTGGGGGTCCCGGCGGCCCGTCGCGCGGGTCGATGAGCGGTCGATTCGCCCCGTCCAGCCGGAAAACTGCGCAGCTCCGCGTGGCCGGGGAGTCGTGACAAGCGCCTTCCGGTCGGATTAGGGTGCGCGCCGTTGGACGAACCGATGGGGAGGCTGGGATGGCCGGGACGGACGAGGACGCCGTCGCCGCCGCGGACGACGCGCTCTATGTGCTCACGGCGGTGCTGCTGACGCCGGCGAAGTTCCCGAGCGTGCTGGGCGACGACTACCCGGAGGCCTGCGCGGCGCTCGGCCTTGCGCCGCTGGCCGACGGTTACGGTCTGGTGCTCGGCCAGGACGGCGAGGGGGCCCGCTGGACCGTCGTCGTCGACGACGTCTCCCTGGTCGCCGTCGCCATCGCGTCCTGGGACTGCGGCATGGAGTACGACCTGTCGCCCGACGAGCGCTCGGTCGTCGCCGCCCTGCCCGGCTGGCCGCTCGCGGTCGCCGTCGCGGCCCCCGGCGTGCCCGACCCGCACGACCCGGACCCGGAGGTCGCCGAGCGGCCTCCGCTGTCGTCGCCGGACACCTCCACGTGGGGGCCTGCCCAGCGCCGGCTCGGGGCCGACGAGATCGCGCTGCAGTGGGCGCTGTGGCGGGAGCAGATCGACGACTCCGAGTTCCCGTCGGCGCCGGGCGCCTCCGAGCCCTCCGAGGGCGCGGAGATCTCCGAGGACGCCGGCGGGGCGGCGAGCGCCGAGCGGGTGAGGAAGGCGGATGGGAGCGCGGGTTCCAGCAGGATCCGGCGGGTCCTCGCGGAGGCACGCGCGTACGTGGACACGCCCCCGCCGCTGGGCCGCGTCCGGTCGTCCTTCGCCCCGGGTGACGCGCGGACCCTGCGCGCCGACGGTCCCGGCTGGTCGCTCGTCGCCCGGACCGACGACATCGCGTTCGTGCTGCTCGACGAGGAGCCGGGTGAGGTGCTGCCGGTGGGCAGGGGGCCGGAACTGCCGGGTCTGCTGGAGGCGCTCGACAAGATGGCCGTCCGTCCCAGCTGATCCACGCGCCGGTCCGTGGACGCACGCCCAACCCTCACTTCCACTCCTGTCCTCGATCCCTATGTGACGAGGTCGTTCCATGTGGCCCCAGCCCATGGATGCGGCATACGCCTGACAGCACCATGAGGCAGCCCCGGCGCCCTGTTCCCACCGGTCGCCGTTTCCTTCCGCCTGCCTGGAGGCTGCCATGCGTCCGTCCCGTCATGTCCCGCCCGTCGTCGCCGCGCTCGCGGCGGCGACCCTCACCTGGCCGGTCCCCGCCTCGGCCACGGGAGCCGACGACGTGGGGCACTGCGCGTGGCAGACGCGGGTCCACGCGCCGGGTGCGGCCTTCCAGCAGAGCGCCTGTCTGCCCGACCTGACGACGGCCGGGCTCGCCGGCACGCAGTACACCGACGTGGCCGACCAGGCCGGGCTGACGGCCAGGGCGACCCCCAAACCCTCCGGAGTGCCCGGGGTGCAGATCGACGGCTACTTCCCGGACTCCTCGCACTTCAACGCCACGCACGGCTGGCGCCACGACGCCCAGTTCGTCATCAGGCTGCCGGACCACTGGAACGGCGGTCTGGTGGTCACCGGCGCACCCGGCACGCGCAAGCAGTACGCGACCGACACGGCGATCTCCGACCAGGTCCTCGCCCAGGGGTACGCGTACGCGGCGACCGACAAGGGCAACAACGGGGTCGACTTCTACCGCGACGGCACCCGGCCCGGTGACGCGGTCGCCGAGTGGAACGCGCGGACCACCCAGCTCACCCGGGCCGCCAAGCGCGCCGTGGCCCAGCGGTACGGCCACGCTCCGCGCCGTACGTACATGACCGGCATCTCCAACGGCGGCTATCTCACCCGCTGGCAACTGGAGAACCACCCGGAGCTGTACGACGGCGGCGTGGACTGGGAGGGCGCCCTGTGGACCGAGGACGGTCCCAGCCTGCTCACCTCGCTGCCGGCCGCCGTGGCGCGCACGCTGGGAACGGCACGGGACGAGGACCTCTACGCGGTGGGATTCGCGCGCGGCTCCGAGTTCCTGTGGCCGTACCACGAGAAGGCCTACTGGGGGCTCACGCAGAAGATCTACCGTGCGGAGTTCGACCCGGGCTACGACGCCGCCTGCCCCGGCTCCTCGGCCGGGACCACCACGGAGCAGATCCTGGCGCCGTGCGCATCCGACGCGGCGTACGACTTCGCGTCGCGGCCCGCGTCCGTCCATCGCGCCGTGGCACGGGTGTCGCTGACCGGGCGCATCGGCAAGCCGCTGATCACGCTGCACGGCGACCTGGACGCGCTGCTGCCCGCGGCCGCCGACTCCGATGTGTACGCCCGCATGGTCGACGGGAGCGGACGCGGCCTCCTGCACCGCTATTACACGATCCAGGGCGGCACGCACGTCGACGGCCTGTACGACACCTATCCGGACCGGCTGCGGCCGATCCTGCCCTGCTACCGGTCGGCCTTCGACGCGCTGGTGTCATGGGTGGAACGAGGCGCGCAGCCGCCCGCGGACCATACCGTGGCCAGGCCCGCGGACGGCGACGTGGTCGGCTCCTGCGCCCTGTCCGACCGGGCCGTTTCCGCGCGTTAGCGCCTCAGCGGCCGAGCTCCTTGCGGGTGACGCGGCGCAGTCGCCGCCGCTGCGAGGGGTCCAGGGCGAGGTAGGCGGCGGCCGGGACTCCCAGGACTATCAGAAGCGCGGCCCACCAGGGCAGCCAGATCAGCAGGATCAGTCCGGCCGCCACACCTCCTGCGGCGATCTTCGCGTTCTTCGACATGTGCGTCGCCTCCTTCGCGGCCACTGCCGCTCTCTGTCGTGAAAACGGGTCCGCGCTTCCCGCGGTTCCGCATCGCGACCCTGATACGTCCCTGAGTCACGCCCCCGACGCATCCCTGAGACCGGAAGACGCGCGCGCCGCTGGCGACAGCGACGTGCTCGGGTGCCCGACGCCCCGAGTTCACCGGACGGTCGGAGCGCGTTCGCCCTGGGGCCCAAACCTTGCCGCTGTCAGCGAACTTCTCCCCAGGAGGCCCGATGTCCCCGCACGCCACCGTCCGGCGCCGTGTCAGACGTTCCGTCGCGGCGGGTGTGCCGCTCGCCGTGCTCGGTGCACTCGTGGCCGCGGGCCCGGCCTCGGGCGCCGCGCCGAAGGACGCGTACGTGACCCGCTCGGCGACGCTCGGCGACATCCCGCTCGGCGCGTTCAGCAACGCCCTGCTGCCGGGGACGGTGGACGACGACCGGGGCGTCGACCTCGGCGGCATCGGCAGCGACATCTACCCGGCCGGCCGCAAGGGCGAGTTCTGGACGGTCACCGACCGCGGACCCAACGGCCAGATCAAGGTGAACGGCGCCAAGCGCCGCACCTTCCCGGTGCCGGGCTTCGATCCGGCGATCGTGAAGATCCGCGTGTCGGGCGACACCGTGCGGGTGCTGGACGCCGTCCCGCTCACCACTGCCTCCGGCGAGCCCGTCACCGGGCTGCCGAACCAGGCGGGGCGCGACGAGGCCCCGTACTCCTACGACGCGCGGACGGCGCTCGCCCACGACCCGAACGGGCTCGACACCGAGGGCATCGTGCGTGCGCAGGACGGGAGTTTCTGGCTCGTCGACGAGTACGGGCCCTCGCTCGTGCACGTCTCCGCGCGCGGGCAGGTCCTCACGCGCTACGTCCCGAAGGGGCTCGGCCTCACGGGCGCCGACTATCCGGTCGTCGAGGCGCTGCCCTCCGTTCTGCTGCACCGCAAGACGAACCGCGGTTTCGAGGGCCTTGCGCAACTGCCCGGCGGGGACCTGGTGATGGCCCTGCAGAGCCCGCTGTCGCTGCCGGACACGGGCGCCGGGGAGGCCTCCCGCACGACCCGGCTGCTGCGCTTCTCCCCCGGCAGGAAGGCGGTCACCGCCGAGTACGCGTACCGCTTCGACCCGGTGAGTGTGGTGGACCCGAGCGAGGACGACACCTCCGAGCTGAAGATCTCCTCCGTGGTCGCCGTCGGCGGTGACCGGCTGCTGGTGGAGGAACGCACGGACAAGGCGGCTCGTCTGCAGCTCGTGAAGCTGGACAAGAACGCCGACATCCTCGGAGGTCCCTGGGACGACGACACGACGTCTCCCTCCCTGGAGCAGCTCGACGACCCCGCCGCCGCGGGCGTCCCGGTGCTCGGCAAGCGGCTCGTCGTCGACCTGGGCGCCGTCGCCGGCGTGCCCGGGAAGATCGAGGGTGTCGCGCGCGTGGACCATGACACGCTCGCCCTGATCAACGACAACGACTTCGGGATGACGGACGGCGCGGGCGCGTTCGACGCGCGGGGCCGGCTGGTCGACAGCGGGGTCGAGACGACGGTGACGTACGTGCGGCTGCCGCACGGCGTCTGACGGCGGCGCGGCCGCGCGCGTCGCCGGCGCGTGAGACGCCACAGGCGACGCGGCTCACGCGCACGCGGCGCGCTCCCGGACGGCTACGGCAGTGCGCCGCCCGTCAGGGAGGGGATCAGCGACTCCAGATCGCTCGGGATGCCGCTCGGCAGCCCGCTGGGCAGCCGGGACGGCAGTGCGGTGGGCAGCCGGGACGGCAGTGCGGTGGGCAGCTCGCTCGGCAGTCCCGACGGGAGGTTCAGGGACGGCGAGGGCGTGCGGCCGCCGCTCGCGCCGTCCCCGGCGGGCTTCCCGCCGGGCGAGTCGCCGCTGCCCGAGGAGACCGACAGCAGCACGACCACGGTGACGGCCGCCGCCGCCACGAGCACGACGAGCAGCACGAAGACCGGCCTCCGGCGCCGTCCCGGCCCGGACGGCGCGGGCGGACCGAAGGGCTCGGGCGGACCGGACGGCGCGGGCGGACCGAAGGGCTCGGGTGGACCGGACGGCGCGGGCGGACCGAAGGGCTCGGGTGGACCGGACGGCGCGGGTGGGCCGGGCGGCTGAGGCGGTACGGGCGGGATGGCCATACCGACCAGCGTCGCCCGCGTCCGGCGACGAGACGGCCTCCGCGCGGAGGTCGGTACGGCACCATGCCATGGACGGCACGATTCCGGAGCATTGTCCGCGCGGAGGGCGTGCGCGACGTGTGCCCGTGCGCATCGGTGATCCCAGGTGCGCGCCTGGGTCCGTGCGCATCGGTGATCGAGCACGCGCGTGTGCCCGCTCAAGGCGCGCACACGCGCGTGCGTGTGCTCAGCCGCGCGCTCCCAGCAGGTGGTCCATCGCCAGCTGGTCGAGCTGCTCGAAGGCCATGCCGCGCGCGGCGGCCGCCTCCACGTCGAACTCCTCGAAGGCGCCGCGGTCCGCGAGCAGCGCCTGGAGCCCGTCCGCCGCGGTCGGCTGCGCGAGCTGGTCCAGACGCGACGCGCGCAGCGCCTCCTGCACCTCCGGGTCGGCCCGGAAGGCGGCCGAACGCTCCTTGAGGATGAGGTAGTTGCGCATGCAGCCCGCGGCCGACGCCCACACGCCGTCGAAGTCCTCGGTCCGCGGCGGCTTGAAGTCGAAGTGGCGGGGACCGTCGTAACCGGCGCTCTCCAGGAGGTCGACGAGCCAGAAGGCGGCGCGCAGGTCGCCGGCGCCGAAGCGGAGGTCCTGGTCGTACTTGATGCCGGACTGGCCGTTGAGGTCGATGTGGAAGAGCTTTCCGGCCCACAGCGCCTGGGCGATGCCGTGCGGGAAGTTCAGCCCGGCCATCTGTTCGTGGCCGACCTCGGGGTTGACGCCGTACAGCTCCGGCCGCTCCAGGCGCTCGATGAACGCGAGGGCGTGGCCGACGGTGGGCAGCAGGATGTCGCCGCGCGGCTCGTTGGGCTTGGGCTCGATGGCGAAGCGCAGGTCGTAGCCCTGGGAGGTGACGTACTCGCCGAGGAGGTCGAAGGCCTCCTTCATACGGTCGAGGGCGACGCGCACATCCTTGGCGCCACCGGACTCGGCGCCCTCGCGGCCGCCCCAGGCGACGTACGTCTTCGCGCCCAGCTCGACCGCGAGGTCGATGTTGCGGATGGTCTTGCGCAGCGCGTAGCGGCGCACGTCGCGGTCGTTGGCGGTGAACGCGCCGTCCTTGAAGACGGGGTGCGTGAAGAGGTTCGTGGTGGCCATCGGCACGGTCATGCCGGTCGTGTCGAGAGCCTGGCGGAAGCGCTTGATGTGCGACTCGCGCTCGCTGTCGGAGGACCCGAAGGGGATCAGGTCGTCGTCGTGGAAGGTGACGCCGTAGGCGCCGAGCTCGGCCAGGCGCTGCACCGTCTCGACGGGGTCGAGGGCACGCCGTGTGGCGTCGCCGAACGGGTCCCTTCCCTGCCAGCCGACGGTCCACAGGCCGAAGGTGAACCTGTCCTCGGGGGTGGGCTGGTAGTTCATGCCGCGGCTCCTTGCTCGCTTGCGACTATTTCGTCATGGCGGTTTACAAATTAGTATGCGGACGCATCCCTGGGAAGGGACACGATGTCCCCGAAGAGGTGATGTCCGGGTGATCTTGACTCGGACGCCCTCGAACCAGCAGGTCAGAGCCGTAGAGCCGCGGAAAGAGGGAGAGCATGTCAGCAGCCGAAGGTCCGCTCGTCGTCGGCGTGGACACGTCCACCCAGTCCACCAAGGCGCTCGTCGTCGACGCGGCCACCGGGCAGGTCGTCGCGAGCGGCCAGGCACCGCACACCGTGTCCTCGGGCGCCGGCCGCGAGAGCGACCCGCGCCAGTGGTGGGACGCGCTGTGCGAGGCCCTGCGCCAGTGCGGCGACGCGGCGCACGAGGCCGCCGCGGTGTCGATCGGCGGGCAGCAGCACGGCCTGGTCACGCTGGACGACCGGGGTGAGCCGGTCCGCCCGGCCCTGCTGTGGAACGACGTGCGCTCCGCGCCGCAGGCCCGCCGGCTCGTCGAGGAGCTGGGCGGGCCGAAGGCCTGGGCCGAGCGCACGGGGAGCGTGCCCGGTGCCTCCTTCACCGTCACGAAGTGGGCCTGGCTCGCCGAGCACGAGCCGGAGGCGGTCCGCGCGACCAGGGCGGTCCGCCTGCCGCACGACTACCTGACCGAACGCCTCACCGGGCAGGGCACGACCGACCGCGGTGACGCGTCCGGGACCGGCTGGTGGGCTTCGGGGACGGAGTCGTACGACGAGGAGACCCTCGCCCACGTGGGGCTCGATCCCGCGCTGCTGCCCCGTGTGGTGCGGCCCGGCGAGGTGGCGGGCACCGTGCGCGACAGCCACGATCTGCCGTTCTCCAAGGGCACCCTGGTCGCCCCCGGCACCGGCGACAACGCCGCCGCCGCGCTCGGCCTCGGACTGCGTCCCGGCACGCCGGTCATGAGTCTCGGCACCTCCGGCACGGTGTACGCGGTGTCGGCGAACCGGCCCGCCGACCCGACGGGCACCGTGGCGGGCTTCGCCGATGCCCGGGGCGACTGGCTGCCGCTGGCCTGCACGCTGAACTGCACGCTCGCCGTCGACCGGATCGCGTCGCTGCTGGGCCTGGACCGCGAGGCCGTGGAGCCCACCACAGCCGTCACCCTCCTGCCCTACCTGGACGGCGAGCGCACCCCGAACCTGCCGAACGCCTCGGGCCTGCTGCACGGGCTGCGTCACGACACGACCGCCGGCCAGCTCCTGCAGGCCGCCTACGACGGCGCGGTGCACTCGCTGCTCGGGGCGCTCGACCTGGTCCTCGACGAGGACGCGGACCGCTCGGCCCCGCTGCTGCTGATCGGCGGGGGCGCCCGGGGTGCGGCCTGGCAGCGGACGGTGCGCCGTCTGTCGGGACGCCCGGTCCAGGTCCCCGAGGCCAAGGAGCTGGTGGCGCTGGGCGCCGCCGCCCAGGCGGCGGGCCTGCTGACCGGCGAGGACCCGGCCGCGGTCGCGCGGCGCTGGAACACGGCCGCGGGCCCGGTGCTCGAGGCCGTGGAACGGGACGAGGCGACCCTGGCCAGGATCTCCGGGGTACTCTCCGACGCGGCCCCGCTGCTGGAGCGGGGCACCGGCGCTCACTGAGGACACGGAGGCATGACCGCACCCCTGCACGAGGCCCGCCCGGCCGGACCGGGGCGGGCACTGCCCGACACCCAGCAGGGCATGCGCCGCCGCAACCTCGCCCGGGTGATGCACACCGTCAGCGCCGAGGGCCCGCTCTCCCGTGCCGCCGTCGCCTCGCGCATCGGGCTGACCCGGGCGGCCGTGTCCACCCTCGTGGACGAGCTGATACGCACGGGGCTGCTGGAGGAACTGGGCCCCGAGCGGCCCGGCCGGGTGGGCCGGCCCGGTTCGGCACTGGCCGTCAGCGGACGCGGCCCCGCCGGGATCGGCGCCGAGGTCGGCGTCGATCACCTGGCGGTCTGTGCGGTCGACCTGCGCGGTCAGGTACGGTCCCGGGCCGTGCGCCACGGCGCGAACCGCGGCCGCGCGCCCGAGCCGGTGATCGCGGAACTCACCGGTCTGGTGCGCCGGGTGACCGCCGAGGCGGAGCGGGAGGGTCTGTGGCCGGCGGGGCTCGCGGTGGCCGTGCCGGGTCTGGTGGCCCGCGACGCCCGAACCGTCGTCCGCGCCCCGAACCTCGAGTGGCACGACACCGACCTCGGGGCCCTGTTGCCGGCCGATCTCCCGCTGACGGTCGACAACGAGGCCAACTTCGGCGCCCTGGCGGAACTCTGGCTGGGCGAGGGCATTCCGCGCGATTTCCTGCACGTGTCGGCGGAGATCGGCATCGGCGCCGCGGTCGTCGTGGCCGGGGGGCTGCTGCGCGGAACCCGCGGCTTCGCGGGTGAGCTGGGGCATGTACCGGTGCGTCCGGAGGGGCCCGCGTGCCCGTGCGGCGGGCACGGGTGCCTGGAGCAGTACGCCGGCGAGGAGGCGGTGCTGCGCGCGGCCGGGCTGGAGCCGGGCGAGGACCGGGTGGGACTGCTGGCACACCGGGCCGCGCAGGGCGACGAGGCCGTACGGCGCGCCCTGCGCGACGCCGGCACAGCACTCGGCATAGCCCTGACCGGAGCGGTCAATCTGCTCGACCCGGAGAGCGTGGTCCTGGGCGGCGCGCTGGCCGCGCTCGCCCCCTGGCTGCTGCCGTCCCTGGAGGCGGAGCTGGCCCGCCGGACCGCGGGACCGGCCTGCCCGGTGTCGGTGTCACGGCTGGGCCCCGAGGGACCGCTGCTCGGCGCCGCGCACTCGGTGGTACGGGCGGTACTGGACGACCCGGCGTCCGTGGCCGCACGGGCCTGATTCCCCGCGGACTCCGCCTTTTGACGCAGCGTCGGCCACTCGCGCGGGTGACCGAGTTATCCACAATTGCGCCGTTGTCCACCGAACCACGCATCATCCTCCTGCCCAACCCGTGTGCGCCGTACCGTGATGCACGCGAGCCGCATCCGGCGGCGGACCGCGTTCATTTCAACCGGTACACGACAAGGGACGACAAGGGACGACAAGGGACCGAGAGGCAGGACTCCATGGAAAGCACCAGACCGGACGGCACCAGGCGGCGGTTCCTCAAGGGCACCGCGCTGGCCGTCGTCCCTTACGCGTTACTCCCCAGCACGCGGGCCGGGGCCGACGCCCAGGCCGTCGACTACCCGCTCGCCGAGTGGCGGCCGGCGAGCACCTCCAACTACACGGTGTCGAACCGGCCGGCCGCCTATCCCCTCGACTACGTCGTCATCCACGTCACGCAGGTGACCTACGCCGGCGCCCTGTCCATCTTCCAGAACCCGAAGAAGAAGGTGTCCGCCCACTACGTGGTGCGCTCGGCCGACGGGCACGTGGCACAGTGCGTCCGCGAGGCCGACATCGCCTGGCAGGCGGGGAACTGGGACTACAACACGCGCAGCATCGGCATCGAGCACGAGGGCTGGGTCGACCAGCCCGCCTGGTTCACCGACGCCCTGTACGAGCGGTCGGCCGCGCTCACGGCGGCGATCTGCACCAAGTACGGCATCCCCAAGGACCGGGCACACATCATCGGGCACTACGAGGTGCCGGGGACGGACCACACCGACCCGGGCCCGAACTGGGACTGGACACGGTACATAAGGCTCGTCAATTTCGCCTGAAGTCCAAAGGCGGCACCACGTTCGGGTGACGCCGGTCGAAAAGGTTGTCCCCGCGCAGGCCGGGGGTGACGATGTCCCCAGCCGCATCGCACTTCGGGGAGGCCGAGTGACCGAGCCGTGGGTGGCCCTGGAGCCGGGGGCCGACCCCGCCGAGCGTGCGCGGATACTGCGTCGCGCGCATGAGACGTTCACCGAGGCGGGTACCGTGCCGGGACCGGTGCGGCCGGTGGTCGCCGCGTCCTGGCGGCGTTCCGCGCGCGCCGGGGTGGGGCCCGACGGCACGGCGAGCGTGGAGCTCGTGGACGGGGACCTCGGCGCCTACCGAGCCGAGCATCCGCTGGCGCGGGTGATGCCGCTGTTCAGGGAGCTGATGGGGACGTTCGCGGCGGACGGCGAACATCTGCTCGCCGTGTGCGACGCGCACGGCAGGCTGCTGTGGGTGGAGGGCCACCCGACGACGCAGCGGAAGGCGGGGCGGATGAACTTCGTGCCGGGCGCCCGGTGGTCGGAGACGGCGATGGGGACGAACGCGCCGGGCACGGCGGTCGCGGTGGACCGGCCCGTCCAGGTCTTCGCGGCCGAGCACTTCATCCGGCGGGTGCAGCCCTGGACGTGCGCCGCGGCTCCGGTGCACGACCCGCGTACCGGCCGGGTGCTCGGCGCGGTGGACGTCACCGGCGGGGACGGGCTCGCGCATCCGCACAGCCTGGCGTTCGTGCAGGCGGTCGCGCGAGCCGCCGAGTCGCAGCTGGCGCTGCTCGATCCGCCGCGGCCGGCCGCCGGCCCGCCCGAGCTGACCGCGCTGGGCCGCGACGAGGCGCGGCTGCTCACGGACGGGCGCCGGATCAGACTGAGCCGTCGGCACAGCGAGATACTGGTCCTGCTCTCCCGTCACCCGGAGGGACTGACCGGTGACGAGCTGCTGTGCGCGCTGTACGAGGACGAGTCGGTGACGCCGGTGACGCTGCGCGCCGAGCTGGCGCGGCTGCGCAGGATCCTCGGCCCGGGCCTGCTGGCCTCACGGCCGTACCGGCTCACCGTTCCCGTCGAGTCCGACGTCGGCGTCGTCGAGCGGCGGCTGCGGACCGGCGCGGTCACCTCGGCCGCGGCGGCCTACACCGGACCGTTGCTGCCCGGCTCCCGGGCCCCGGCGGTCGTACGTCTCAGGCACCGCGTGGCGGACGGGCTGCGGACGGCGTTGATCGCCCGCCGCGATCCCGACCTGCTCGCCGACTGGGCGCACGCGCCGTGGGGCGAGGACGACCTGGACGTCTGGCGGGCGCTCGCCGCGGTGCGGCCGTCACCGGCGGTCCGCTCGCGCCTCGCGGCGCTGGAGGCGGAGCTGGCTCTGGAGGCAGAACTGGCGCTGGAGGCGGGCGGGCGCCGGGCGGCGGTCCGCCGGCCGGACGCGGCAACGTGGTTGCAACGTGCGCGTCCCTAGCCTCCGGACGGACGCTGCCCAACGGCGGGCAGCGCTGTCGAAGGAGGCACTCCGGCATGACCCGTTACGCGGCGCCCGGTACCGAGGGCGCGATCGTCTCCTACCAGGCGCGTTACGACCACTTCATCGGGGGCGAGTACGTGCCGCCGGTTCGCGGGCAGTACTTCGAGAACCCGTCACCGGTGAACGGACAGCCGTTCACCGAGATAGCGCGCGGTACGGCGGAAGACGTGGAGCGGGCGCTCGACGCGGCGCACGCGGCCGCCCCGGGCTGGGGCCGTACGTCGGTCACCGAACGCTCGGACATCCTGCTGAAGATCGCCGACCGGATGGAGGCCTACCTCGAACCGCTGGCGGTCGCCGAGAGCTGGGAGAACGGCAAGCCGGTGCGGGAGACGCTGGCGGCCGACATTCCGCTGGCCATCGACCACTTCCGCTACTTCGCGGGGGCGCTCCGCGCGCAGGAGGGTTCGCTCGGCGAGGTCGACGACGACACGGTGGCGTACCACTTCCACGAGCCGCTCGGGGTCGTCGCGCAGATCATCCCGTGGAACTTCCCGATCCTGATGGCCACGTGGAAGCTCGCCCCGGCGCTGGCCGCGGGCAACGCGGTGGTGCTGAAGCCTGCCGAGCAGACCCCGGCGTCGATCCACTACTGGCTCAGCCTGGTCTCCGACCTGCTGCCGCCGGGCGTCGTCAACATCGTCAACGGCTTCGGCGTGGAGGCGGGCAAGCCGCTGGCGTCCAGTCCCCGGGTGGCGAAGGTGGCGTTCACCGGCGAGACCACCACCGGCCGGCTGATCATGCAGTACGCCTCGGAGAACATCACCCCGGTCACCCTGGAACTCGGCGGCAAGTCCCCGAACATCTTCTTCGAGGACGTCTGGTCGGCGGACGACGACTTCCGCGACAAGGCCCTCGAGGGGTTCACGATGTTCGCCCTCAACCAGGGCGAGGTGTGCACCTGTCCGTCGCGCGCCCTGGTGCAGCGGGGCCACTACGGCGAGTTCATGGAGGCGGCGGTCGCGCGGACCCGGCAGATCAAGACCGGCCACCCCCTCGACACGGACACGATGATCGGCGCGCAGGCGTCCAACGACCAGCTGGAGAAGATCCTCTCCTACCTGGACATCGGACGCCAGGAGGGCGCCAAGGTCCTCACCGGCGGTGAACGGATCGAGCACGAGGGCGAGTTGAAGGGCGGCTTCTACGTCCAGCCGACCATCTTCGAGGGCGACAACCGCATGCGGATCTTCCAGGAGGAGATCTTCGGCCCGGTCGTCTCGGTGACCTCCTTCGACGACTTCGACGACGCCATCAAGATCGCCAACGACACGCTGTACGGTCTCGGCGCGGGCGTGTGGACGCGGGACATCAACACCGCCTACCGTGCGGGCCGCGCGATCCAGGCGGGCCGCGTCTGGACGAACTGCTACCACGCCTACCCGGCGCACGCGGCGTTCGGCGGCTACAAGGGATCGGGCATCGGCCGCGAGACGCACAAGATGATGCTGGAGCACTACCAGCAGACGAAGAACCTGCTGGTGAGCTACTCGCCGAAGAAGCTGGGCTTCTTCTAGACACCTGCGAAAGGGCGCCTGACCTGGGTTTTCACCCGTCAGGCGCCCTTCTTTGCCACCCGCTCTCGACCGGCCCGGCTTGCGCGCCAACTCCCAGTTCCTCCCACGACTGCACCCCTCCTGACCAGTGCTTCCGGACCAGTCACGGACCAAACCCCCGGTTCAGCCCTCGGGTACGTCACCTTGGCTGACGCGCTGCCACTCGTTCATGGACTGCTCGATGAGACGGTTCGCCTGCTCTCGAAGGCCGTCAGCAGCATGCGTACGAACTGCGGCGGAATGGGAACAGGCCGCGTCGCGCTTGCCGCACGACGCTTGAGCGAGTGCACCTCGTGCACCTCCCCGTCGTCGGTCCACCCCTTGCCAGACGTGGCAACCCCGCCCGAGAGGTTCAGCATCCCCCATCCCGTCTTCTGCAAGTGGCATTGCTCGATCCGAACGTGGATGACCTCAGCTGGCCGCATAGCCGCGAAGTACATGCAACCGAAGAATGCTTCAAGATGAGCACCCCGCCCCCGCTGGCGAGCAACGGCCTCGAGCAGCCGAAGCACCTGGGCCGGATTGGGAACGGCGGCCGGATCCACCTCCTCATTGACTGCTGGCGCTTGCCACCGGAGCCCCTTGAGGGGGTTCTCTGCGAAGTACCCCTTCTCCACCGCAGGTTGAGGGCTTCATTGAACGCAGCCCTCTTGCGTCGGGCTCTTTTAGAACTCCTAACGAAATGAGTGGCGCGGAACGTTAGGCTCAGGTGATCATGAGTCAGAGTGGTTCGCAAACAGCAGCATTCTTCCGAGACGTCCGCCAGAGCGGAGTGGTCTGGCTTGTGCGGGATGACGAGGGGAGTCCGGCTCCCCTCGCGGCTGACGGCACCCGGAGTCTTCCTTACTGGTCGACGTCGGCCCGCGCCGCGCGGGCGGCGAAGATCTGGGCAAATGGGCTACGGGTTGAATCCATGCCTCTGGATGCCTGGCGCGACAGCGACCTGCCTGCTGCCGCCAGTGAGGGACTCATGATCGGCATCAACTGGAGCGGACCCCGTCTCGTCGGATGGAGTTTCACTCCCGTCGAAGTCCTCATACGACTCGCGGCGGCCGACTAGCTCTCTCTCGCATGGCAGAGCGCGCAGTCGCCGCCAGCAGATGAGTGCGCATCCGAGGGTGAGGAACGCTTCGTGGATGTCGTCGCGTATCTCCCAGCGGATCCGCAGGCGGCGGAACTAGTGCAGGTGGGCGAACGCGCTCTCCACGAACCAGCATTGGGTACCCAGGCCGGTACCGTGCTCGGTGCCCCGGCGGGCGATGACCGGCTTCACTCCGAGGTCCCAGACGAGCCGGCGGTACTTGTCGTGGTCGTAGCCGCGGTCGCCGAGCACCACGTCCGGGCGGCGCCGGGGCCGGCCGCACTTGCCCCGCACCGGCGGTACTGCCTCAAGGAGTGGGAGCAACTGGGTGACGTCGTTGCGGTTGCCGCCGGTCAGGGTGACCGCGAGTGGGATGCCGGTGGCGTCGGTGATCAGGTGATGCTTACTGCCCGTCCTGCCCCGGTCGACAGGGCTTCGTCCGGTCTTGGCTCCCCCTTTAACCTCGCCGTTTCACTTGGGGTGATGAGACGTCGCTGATCGTCTGCTGCCAGGTGGGCGAGGTGACTTCGTTGCTTGAGCATGGCGGAGTCCCGGCGCGGGGGTCGGGTTCTCCAAGGTCTTTCGGGTCGTGGGCGGTCAGGGGTTTGCCGGTCAGCCGGCGGGACGGGGCAGTGCGGCAAGGCGGTGGAAGGCCATGGCCAGTTCGTTTCTCCAGGGCCAGGTCTGCGGTATCCGCAAGCGCAGTCGCCGACCGCCCCGGGTCAGACGGGCGGCGACGTGCAGCAGCCGGTAGCGGAGCTTCTTCGGCTCGGCAGCCGCCAGCTCCCCGTCCAGCAGCAGGACGCGCATCCAGGCCAGCAGGTCGATCGCCGCGAGGCTGAGTTCGAGCCAGGCCGAGTTGATCGCGAAGTGGCGGGAGGGGAAACGGCCGAAGCCTGTGGTCTTGCCGCACCGGATGTGGTCCTCGACGGTGGCATGCCCGCGGTGACGGACCTCCAGGAACTGGGCGGAACCACCACCGGAGTAGGGAGTGTCGGTGAGAAACACCTGGTGCCGCAGGCCCTCGTCCTGGTCGAACAGGGACAGCTGGGCGCCGGGGTGTGGTCGCTCGCGGCGCACGATGATGCGCGTGCCGGCCGGGTAGCCGGTCAGGTCGACCATGCCGGTCAGCTCGGCGACCTCGGCGCCGGCGCGGAGCGAGCCGTCCTGGTCCAGGGCGGGATGCCAGAGACGGTCGGGCATGGCTCGGATCGCGTGGCGGACAGGCTCGGTGACCGCGTATCCGACTGAGAAGAAGGTACGGATTCCTCGTTTCCGCCCATCTCGGACGTGGGCGAGGAAGACCTTCGCGGATCCGGCGCTGTCGGTGCGGACAAGGATGTCAGTGCCGTGCCGGTGGGCGTCGGGGATCTGCGCGAGTGCCTGGTCGAGCACCGTGATGTGGTCGCTCGCGGTGTTGGCGCCGGCGTTTCCGGGCCGCAGCCGGCCGGACAATCCCTCTCCGGTGTTCGCGAGGAAGCACAGCAGCGGGTGGAATCCGAAGCCGCCCTTGTAGGTGGGTGCGGCCTGGTCTTTCTCGGAGTGGCAGGTGACCAGCGTGGCGTCGAGGTCCAGGACCAGCCCGGGCAGCATGCGTCCCGCGGCCCGGACTGCGGGTATTCCCTCACCTTGCGCGGCGGCTTGCAGCCAGGCGACTTCCCGGGCCTGGGCACGGGCCGAGCGCAGAGCGGTCAGTGTCCTCTCGTCGGTGTCGGCGAGCAGTCGCCAGGCCGTCGGTGTCGAGGCGACGGGGCCGAACACCTCGCCCTGGTCGCGCAGTACTGCCAGGTCCGCGATGGCCTCGCCTCCGTCAGCGAGCATCACCGCCAGGTCGATGGCGATCCGTCCCGGATCGTGTCCGGTCCCGCGCGGCCGAAGCGGCCTGAGAGCGGCGCAGTACGCGGCGGTCAGCCCGGTGGCATCAGCGAGATCCGCCAGCAGCCGTGCCCCGGCATGCCCGACCACCCCCGAACCATCGGCGCTGACATGGACCTTGGGACGCAACCCGATAGCCTGCACGTAGAAAGTGCCCTCCGCCTGGACCGACAGAACCCCTCAGCAAGGTTCATCGTTCCAGGTCAGGAAGGCACTTTCGCGTTTCCGCCCCACCAGCTGCCGTACCCAACCGAAACGGCGAGGCTAGCGGATTTCGGCGCGGGTCGGGTGAACACCTTCCGCTCCGCCCGCGCGAGGGCATCCAGAACCTTGCCGCGGCGCGGGGCCTGCTGCTGCTCGTCATCGCTCATGCGGACCAGTCCGCCATGGTCAGCCTGTGAACAGAGGCCGGTGCCCGCGCCGGTCCCGCCGGGCGCCGCTGTCCCGGCGCCCGTCCGTACGGTGGGGGGCATGACGACGCCCTCCGCCCCCGAGCCGGTGCCCATCCGGGTGCTGCTGCCCGTGGACCAGGAGGTCGTCGCCCGCCTGTGGTCCCGGCGCCAGGTGCCCGACGGCCGGCCTGACCGGCATGGAGAACCTGGTCGAGCAGTACCGGACCGCGGCCCGGTCGAGGACGTAGCGCGGAGGATGCGAAACGCCTGGCCCCTCGGCAGCTCGATTGCCGATGTGGTCGGGTAGCCGGATCCGGCAACGTGATCCGGCTACCCGACCACACCGGTGTGACTGAGCCCTTCAGTTGGTGAGTTGAGCGTTATGGTGGCGAGCGTGCCGATCTCACCCCTTATGCGCAAGCTCCCGCTCTCGGCAGACTCAGTCATGGAAATGCAAGGCGAGAGATCGCCGACTATCTACACCAGCCGAGCGCCCGCTGCGTAGACCTTCCGAACAAACCTCACGGCATAGAGGTACGGGTCACCTCCTTGGCGTTCTCCCAGTGCCGGTCGAAGTACGACTTGAAGTACCCTGCGGCCTCGCTGTCCTCAATGCGCATGCCCTGGACTCGGTCACCGACGGTGAATGCGAGAAACACCGCGCTCGTGTCCATGATGGCCATGCTCATGAGGTCGGCCTTGATGGGCCAGTTCACTTGGCGAATGCTGTAGCTGCGCAGGTGGCGGGTCTGTTCCCGGTGCCGTGCTGTCCAGTTGGCATACCCTCTGGACGAGCCGAGGCAGAACAGGCGCCGCACCGATCCGCCGTTGTGCGCCCAGTCGAGTACCGCCTGGAAGTAGTTCGAAAAGGCTGCAGACGACGCACTGAAATCATCCGGCGTTTCAATTCGCATATACCAGGCGTCCATATGGCTAGGACAGTGGTTGACGAGATAGTCGACCTCCGCCTTGTAAAAAGCCGTCGCGTCCGGATAATGCTCTATGCGTGATGAGTTCGCCTGATCGAAGTCGCGCCGCAGCAGTTCGACTTCGGCGCGGAGATCGGTCAGTTCTTGCCTCGATGCGGTGAGGGGGACGAGGGAGCGCAGAATTGCGTAGACTGCCGTGAACAGGAATGGCATCTGCCAGGCGGCAGACAGTCCGAAGAGCGCAGCGGTCACTGATCCGCAGACGGCGACAAGACAGGCTATGGCCAGCCCGCGCTCATCCCAGCGCTCCAATAAGCTCCCCGACGCGGTCCGTGAACCAGCCATGCACACCTCACAGACTCTCGGTGCTACGTAGGTCCAGTGGGTGAGCCCATTCCCTGCGTCTGTCCAACTCAATCGCGACCCGGTTCGTGAGCGCGAACGCGCTGGTCGCCAACTCGTGTGCTCACTCGCCAACTGAAGCGCTCAGTCACAACCGGGGCTCGCGGGCTGTTCGCGCCGCGGCTGCTACAAGTCGAACTCCAGGTGCTCGATGTCCGTGAACCGGACCTCCTCCAGGCTGTCGGCGCGGCGGCCGCCGTCCTGGAAGTACACCTCCTTCAGCGCTTCGGCCGCGATCTCCTGGAACTGCTGGTCGGTGGCTCCGGCCTCCTGGGCGTCGAAGAGGCGGGCGGCGTAGACGGGCGGCAGGGCGACGGTCAGGTGCCGGACGCGGTCCTGGTCCGTCGACCCGATCGGCGCGGTGTATCCCATGCGGGCCCGGGTGTCGATGACGATGCCGCCCGTGCTGGCCGCCTTCGCCTTGGCCTTGGCCCGGATCTGAGGCTGCCACCGCTTCTTCACCTCGCGCTCCAGGCGCGCGGCGAGGTCGGGGCGGGGCTTCTTGATCTGGTCCTTCACGTACCGCTCGACGGTGCGCTGGGAGATGCGCAGCATCTGGGCGACCGCCTTCGTGCCCTTGAGCTGCTTGACCAGGCACCGCGGCCCGCAGGACGGCGGGCCGCGCGCTGGTCGCCGATGAGGGCGCCCTCGCGGAGGTCGCCGGAGAGGATCAGCCCGCCGGTGCCGAACTCCTGCATCCTGCTGAGCAGAGGATCGGACATCAGTGCGCGCCCTGCCCCGGTGACCCGGCGGGCGACCACCAGATGGAAGCCGATGTCGGCGGCGTGGGTGAGGAATTCGGCGAGTGGCGCGAGCGGGCCTCGCTGCCCGGCCTGCCCGGCGGCCAGGTCGTAGTCGTCGACGACGGCGTACAGCTCGGGCCCGGTCCACCAGTCGCGCCGCCGCAGTTCGCGGGAGCTGATCCCCGGGGGCGGGCGGAATCCGCTCACTGAGCTTGGCGGTGAGCTGCTCGACGTACACCGCCGCATGGTCGTTGTCGGCTGCCTGGGCGGCCAGGTACTCGTCGGGCACGGTCTCCAGCAGCGAGCGCCGGTAGTCGAAGACCATGAAGCGGATGTCGTGCGCGAAGTTGCGCTCTGCCGCTCCCCGCATCCAGGACCGCAGGAACGAGGTCTTGCCGGAGCCGGAGTCGCCCAGGACCAGGAAGTGCGAGTCTCCCGCGCCCAGATCGATCGTGGCCGGACCAGGTCGGACTCCCTCATGCGGATGGGCACCTGCGTCGCGGATCGGGCGTCGCGGACGGCTCGTGCGGCGGCGAGCGCCTCCGTGTCGGGCGCTGGGCCGACGGCAGCCGCCGCGGCAGCCCGCACCGCCGCGGCGCGCTCGGCCGCCTGCGCGGCCTCGACCGCGGCAGCCAGCTCGGCGGGGGTGATCAGCTCGGCAGCACCCGCACCGGCGGGGCGGTCGCCCCGGTCCACCGGGCCGCGGACTCCGCGATCGCGCTCTGCTGCGCGGCGCCGAGTCCCTCCGTGGTCTGCGCCCCGTCGAGCCGGGGCAACGCGATGTGCGTCAGGTCGCCGGGGGGTGCGATGCCGCGCCCGGGAACAGTGTCGACCAGCAGCTTGGCGGCCTTGCGGTTGACTGCGGACTCGCCGGTGTCGTTGAGCCGCAGCTCCAGCCGGCCGCCGATGGCGTCACGCAGGTTCGTGCGTATCTCCATCCAGCGGTTGGCGGTGATCAGCAGATGGACTCCCACGCCGAGGCCGCGCGTGGCGATGTCGAGCACCTGGCTCTCGGCCTCGTCCACGGCCGCGCGCAGCGCCGCCCAGTTGTCGATGACCAGCACGATGTCGGCCGCGTTCTGCCCGTCGGGGAGGCCGCCTCGGGTCCTCAGCCGGCGGAAGTCCGCGGCGGAGTCGATCCCGAGCCGTTCGAAGAGCCGCTCGCGGTCGATGACGGTCTGCCGTACGGCGGCGAGCACCCGGCGCACTTCGGCTTCGTCGTGCCGGGAGGCCACGCCGGAGACGTGCGGCGCCTGCTCGAAGGGACCCAGCGAGCCGCCGCCGAAGTCCGCGCAGAGGAAATGGAGTTCAGCGGGCGTGTGGGTGAGCATCGCGCTGAGCAGGATGGTCCGCAGCGCCATGGACTTGCCGGTCTGCGGCGCGCCGACGATGGCGACATGGCCGTACGCCCCGTCGAGGTCGACCTGCAGGGCGCGCTGCGCCTGCAGCAGCGGCAGGTCCACCACCCCCAGGGGAAAGACGAGCCGGCCGAGGGGGATGTTGCCCTTCACGGCCTGGAAGCCCCGGTCGGGGTCTTCGCCGACCGGGCCCAGCAGCGAGTCGAGGCCGATGTGCGGTGGCAGCGGGGGCAGCCACACCTGGTGCACCGGGCGGCCGTACAGCCGCAGCCGCTCCGCCACGACCTGCATCTCGGTGCGTGCCCCCACGACCGGCAGCGGCGCCGGAGCCGGCGCCGGTTCCTCCCCCGGGTCCCCGGTGCGGGCCTGCTCCGCGGTGCGCAGCCCGTACGGCACCGGCTCCGGCGGGGGGCCGGTACGGGCCGGCTCGGCGCCGTCCGCCCGGTGGACGCCCGAGACATGGGCGACCCGGAACCGCTCGTGGACCGACTCGTCGACCTTGAGGTACGCCGAGCCGGGGATCGGCGGCAGCTTGTAGGCGTCGGCCGTGCCGATGACCGCCTCGGACTCGGCGGCGGAGAAGGTCCGCAGGCAGATCCGGTAGGACAGGTGGGACTCCAGGCCGCGCAGCCGGCCCTCGTCCAGCCGCTGGGTGGCGAGCAGCAGGTGCATGCCCAGCGACCGGCCGACCCGGCCGATCTGGACGAACAGCTCGATGAAGTCCGAGCGCCGGGAGAGGAGTTCCCCGAACTCGTCGACCACGATCATCAGGTACGGCATTGGCTCCAGTGGCCTGCCGTGGACATCGGTGCCGCCTTGGGCCTGGAGCAGTTGGTACTGGCGGACGGAGTCGACGTTGCCGGCGTCGCGCAGCATCCGCCGACGGCGCTGCTGTTCGCCGATGAGCGCGGCACGCATCCGGTCGACCAGGGCGAGGTCGTCGGCGAGGTTGGTGATCAGACCGGCCACATGCGGGAGTTCGGTGACCCCGGCGAAGGTGGCGCCGCCCTTGAAGTCGACCAGGACGAAGCTGAGGTGTTCCGGCGAGTGGGTCATGGCCAGGCCGGTGACCAGGGTGCGCAGCAGTTCGCTCTTGCCGGAGCCGGTGGCGCCCACGACCAGCCCGTGCGGGCCGATGCCGCCCTGCGCGGACTCCTTGAGGTCGAGCACCAGGTCCTCGCCGGTGCCGGTCACCCCGATCGGGATCCTCAGCAGCCTCTCGTCGTCGGGGGCGCGCCACAAAGCGGTGGGGTCGAGCCGGGCGAGGTCCCCGACGCCCAGCATCCGCGGCAGCGACACGGTACGGGAGAGCACCTGGTCGCGCTCGCCGGACAGCCGCAACGGGGCCAGGGCGCGCGCGACCGCTTCGTACAGCGCGGGCTCGGCCTCGTCGGCGACGGCGTCCTGGACCGGGTTGAACAGGCTCGGGTCCCGGCTCTCCAGGGTCAGGTCCCCCGTGTCCTCCAGGCGGGCGCGGACATCGACCCGGCCGGGCTCCTCGTTCTCCTTGCGCACCAGACAGACCACATGGATGCCGCTGCCCGGGCCGGCCTCGGCCAGCAGCTCGGCGAGCAGGGGCGTACGGGCCCAGGCGGCGTCGGGGCGATAGCCGTCGATGACCACGACGCAGCGGCGGCCCGGGGCGGCCTTGTCGCGCGCCGAGGACAAGAGGGTGGCGCGCTCGGTGCGCTCGGCCCGGGCCCGTGCCAGCCGTCGTTCGATGACGTCGGCGATGCCGTCGAGACGGCGGGCGACGGTCGGCACGATGCCGGCGGCGACGCCCCCGGCGGCGGTCTCATGGGTGTGCGGCAGCCATTTGGTCCAGTCCCAGGGCGAGCCGTCCTCCTGCTGGCTCTCCCGGTCCGGGTCCTGCGCGGCGAGGACGACCAGTTGGACGTCGTCCGGGGCGTGCAGCACGGCGAGCTGGAGCAGCAGCGCCGCGGCGGTGACCCGGGTGCGCTCGGCAGGGCCCAGAAGACTGACGACGCCGCTGCCGGCCAGGTCGATCCAGGCGGGCTGCAGCCCGACCGTCGCGTAGTCGCGGGCCGGCTTCTCCGAGGCGCGCTGGGACAGCGGCTCGTACTGGGCGGTCGGGTCGGACTTGTCGCTCTGCGTGAGCTGCAACCTCACTGCGCCACGGCCGAGTCCGAGCCGCACCTTCAGGAAGTCGGCGTCGGTGGGGCGGCGTTCCCAGACCCGGCGGCGGCCGACGGCGATGGCCCACAGCCGGTGCGGGCTGGGGTGCAGGAAGGCCCCGACCGCGCGCTGGGCCGCCGCCGAGGCGCGGGCCTGGGCGCGAATGCCCGAGAGGTACTCGACATCGCGGTCCCGCTGGCGCAGCAGCTGCCGCCGGGTGGCGGAGCGGGACTGCCGGCGGACATGGAGCGTGACGGCGACGGACAGCACCACGAAGGACACGCCCATCATGATCATCCACGGTCGGCCGAAGGTGACCAGGTACGCGGCCATGCTCACGCTGCTGAGCAGCGGCACCAGAACGACCAGCCAGTTCGCTGCCTGGCTGGTGTGCGGTTTCTGGGGCGGGGCGGCCAGCGAGATCCTGTTCTCCGGCAACGACGGCGGGAAGGTCCGGGCGGGACGGTGGAAGGCGATGCGCGTCATGTCGTGCTGTCCCTCACCAGTCCGCGGTGATGGCTGTGAGATCGACGAGACACACGTTCGTCCGATCCCGCGGCAACGAGTCGGGGGTGCTGCCGCCGGAGGAGTTCAGGCCCGGGAGGAACTTCTGGAACATCTCGGCGTTCTTGGTGCCGAACAGCCCGCGCATGGTCGACGTCCACTGGTTGTTCATCCTGTCCATTTCCTCCTGGGTGCGGCCGGCCCAGCCGAGCGCGAGGCCCGCGGGCGTGTTGTTGATCGCGGTGATGGTGTCCGCGACCTCTTTCGCGTGCGTCAGCAGCTTCCTGGCGCTGTCGGAGAGCCCCGTGGGGTCGATGGAGAGGGAGGAGAGGTCGTGGTCGGCGAGGCCAGGCATGCGGGACTCCGCGGTCGGGGTGTGCGGCTCCGCCGGGCGGAGACCACGCAACGTCAGGTCATGTTGTGGCAGTTGGCGGTTTCCATGGCGTGGTAGTTGTCGTACGCCACCCGCAGCCGACGTGCGACCTCCTCCAGCAGGTCGTGCAGATCGCTCCGTGCGCGCGCGAACCACTACTGCACCTCTTCGAGGCTCACGGAGGAGGGGGTCTGCCATTCGGCGCCGACCGTCTCGAACTCGGCGGCGATACGGCTCATGACCGACGCGACATGGCCCGACTGCCCCCTGACCGTCCCACCGGCTTCCCAAGGTGCCGCGTGCGGTCCCGGTGAGGTGCACCCCGGCCCGCTCGGCGTCGTGCACCGCGCAGCCGCGTACCTGCGCCGTGCTGTCCCGGGCCGGCTCCAGCCGCCCGCCGGACAGTTCGCAGCGCTCCGGCTCCAGCGAACCGCCGCTGACCGGCACCACGGGTTCGGCCCTGTCCTCGCCCTCGAGCTTCAGCTCACGCGAGCTGACACGGCCCGCCGAGACGCTGACGGCCTGGCCGTGCGCCGCGGTGATCCGTACGGTCCCCGGGCCCTTCTCGGCCACCACGGTGATGTCGCGGTCCAGGACCAGGGACTCCGTACAGGTGCCGGGCTGGATGGAGACCACCGCGCCGTCGGCCGCCGCGCGGACCGCCGCTCCGATGGTCCGGTGAGTCCCCCAGCCGCGGGAGGCGACGCGCTGCAGTGCCGTCGTCACATCGACTCACCCAGCTTCATCAGGGTGTCGAACACCCCGAAGAAACCGACGGCCAGCAGCACGGCCGCGAGGGCCAGCGTCGAGGACAGCCCGCCGGTCCAGGCGGGCCGCTCACCGATCGGCTCGCCCTCGGGGAAGGACCGGATCAGGCCGGTGCCGAGCATCACCGCGCCCGCCAGCAGACCGGCCAGCGGCCCCGCCCAGTCTGGCGCGCCGAGTTCGCCGGGGACGCTGACGGCGACGGCCAGCAGGCCCGTCGTACCGGCCACGACCGCCGGCAGCACCGCCGCGGTGATCTTCAGCTCGCCCGCGCGCAGCAGCAGTGCACCGCTCACGCACACCACCAGGACCACGCCGCGGGCATTCTCGGAGGTGACCAGTGGCACCAGAGCGGCGATCAGTGCGGCGCAGAGCAGTTGGGCCAGCCCGGCCAGCACCCGGCGGCCCCTGCGGACCAGCTCCGGGACGGCCTCGCCGGTCGCGGTGTCCTCGCCGGGGGAGGCGGACAGTGCGACGAGGTGTCCGGCGACCACCGGGGCCACGCTCAGCGAGCCCATCGCCAGCACCGCGACCACAGCCGCGCTCTCGGTACCGTCGGCGCCGAAGCCGGCCAGCAGACCCGCGACGGGCAGCACCACGGCGGTGACCACCAGCGGGGTCAGGGTGAGCACATGGTTGACGGCCAGCCGGGCCGCGAGGGCGCCCGCCAGCGCGCCGGCGGCCCCCGCGACGACCGTCCTGGGGGTGGAGTCCAGCGCGGAGGGGAGCAGGAGCGCACTGACCGCGAGGAGCGGTACGGCCGACAGCGCCATTCCCAGCCGTACCGGCAGGGCCAGCGGCCAGCCGCGCCGGGTGGCGTGCCCGGCGAGCAGTGCCAGGGCGAACCCCGCCGCTGTCGCCGCCGCCCCGGCGAGCGGGAAACGGGGGCTGTCCACGGACAGTGCCACGAACCGGGCGAGGGCGCCGGCCATCCCGCCCAGGCCGAGGAAGAGCAGGGTCAGCGCGCGGTGCCGGGTGTTCCAGCGCAGCCCCTCCTCGTCGGCCTCCTGGACCAGTTCGTCGAGGTCGGTGATGAGGGGCTCGTCGAACTCACCCGCTGCCACGTCCCGCAGGTACAGCGTGGCGCCGTCCGTGACGCCGGACTCCGTCAGGGAGGCGCCTGGGGAGAACGGCTTGGCGCCGGGCAGGGCGAGGGACCAGACCGCCGGGAAGGTCTCGTCCTCTTCCTCCTGGCCGGTGAGCCGCAGCAGAGTCGGGGTGTACTCGGCGATGGCGGCCCGGGCGGGTATCGCCAGGTCGACCCGCCGCCGGGCACCCACCACCGTGATCCGGCACCGTTCGTCGTCCACTTGTACTGTCCTCGGAAGTGTGGGGTGTGGGGTGTGGGGTGTGGGAAGGGCAGGGTGAGGACGGGCCTCGGTCGGTGGGGGGCCGTGCGGACCTGTCTGCCGATCACGTCAGTCCACCCAGTTGCCGTTGTTCCAGGTCTGGATGTTGGACAGCTCGGCGTCCGCGCTGTTCTGGCAACTGATGTTCAGCGCCCGGGCGATCTCGCCTAGGACGCCCACCTGCGGGTCGAACAGGCCCATGGCGGCCTGGTCCCACTCGGCCTGCCGCTCCTGGTAGTAGCCCGCGGCCTGGCTCCGGATCCAGGAGTCGGCGAGCGGGGTGAGCCGTCGCTTCAGCTCGTTGAGCCGGTACACGGACCCAATGACTCCTCAGAGCACCGCTCGCGCGAAGAAAAGGCCAGGTTGACGGTCGATGGAATTCGCTGTTCGTTCCTCAACACTGACCCGGTCGACTCGACGACGTCGGACACGAGGCATCTCCAACCGTTATCGGCTTTCGGCATCCCGCTCCGCGACAGTACGTCCGCCGACCGCCGGGGGATTGTCCGTCCGTGCACGACAACTTGCCTGTCAGTGCACAGCGTTCAGCGCACGGCAGGAACTGTTCGGCACCTCTGGGACCCGGGCCCGCACCCGCTTCCGGCCGCAACTCGCCGAGACGGTGGACGACCATAGACGAACAAGGACAGATAAGGCCCAATTTTGCCCGACCGGACATCACTTACTGCCCGGAGGTCACCCGCGGCGAAGCGTTCAGGCCCGGCGTGGCCGACTTCCGACCAAAGGCCCCCTGCGGCAATTCGTGCAGAGTTCGCGTACGGCCCGTCCGGGAATCACCAAAAGGCGACCAGCGTCAATAAGTACGGAAACAAAGCCTGTTGTGGAGTGCGCAACCATGTACGCAGAGTCATGACTCAGGCGAAGGTCCGCTGACTTGCCGTCACGACAGTTCTGGCGACCCGTACCCCCGAAACGATTCACGGCAGTGGGCGAACCCACCCGTAAGGAGCCCAGAGCACCAGGAATTCCGGGCTCCGCCGCGAGCTTCGCGTCAAGCTCCCGGCAGCCCGGGGGCCGCGACACACCCAGCGTGCTGTCACGGGTGCTCATGTCCGGGCTGGTTGATCGTGGTCCTGGGCGCCGGCGTCTTCGGCGTGGGCAGACTGATCGACTACCAGCGCGACCGCAAGCAGGCGGCCGAGCGGGCCGCGGCCGCGGAGAAGCCGCCGCATCCCAGCCCCAGGGCGACGACACCGGGAGGGGGCGCGAACAGCGGAGCACCCCTCCGCTGTCCGGCTCCGGCGGGGGGCGGCGGCCCGGTGCGGTACGAGCCACCGTCGTACACCCCGCACATGGGTGCGACGAGCCCGGTCGCCTCGCCCTCCGCCGTGTCCGGCGGCAAGGGCGCTTCGGCGTCCCCCTCGGGCAGACGGCCCCGGCAGAAGCAGGAGTCCCACCATGACGAGCCCGCTGGGCGCACACCGCCCGGACATGCAGCAGTTCCTCCGGCAGGCCCAGGCGATGCAGCGCAATCCGGACTGGGGCTCGCGGCCATCCGAGAAGCCACCCAGTCGGCCCAGGAGCCGGCCCAGCAGAAAGCGCTGCCGGCCATCGCGCACCCCTTCGGCGCGTCGATCACGGAGAACCTGCGCGGGGTGACGGACGGCGGCTGAACCGGATGGAGGGCGTCTGAACAGGGCGGATGCCCGTCAGGCGCCCTACTGGGCGCACAGGTGAGCAGCGGGTACGCCCTCGCCGAGGAGGTGCCGCGGCGGCCGGCTCAGCCCAGGCGCCACTTCTGGTTGGACGTGCCGGCGCAGTCCCACAACTGGAGCCGGGTGCCGTTGGCGGTGCCGGAGTCCTTGGCGTCGACGCACTTGCCGATCTGGGTGTTGACCAGGTCGTGGGCGCTGTTGAGGCGGAAGCGCTGGGCCCAGCCGCCGTTGCAGGTGGCCAGTTGGATGACCGCGCCGTCGGCCTGCGAGGCGTTGGCGATGTCCAGGCACCGTCCCATGGATCGCACGCTGCCGTCGGACTTGAAGACCCACTGCTGCCAGGCATGGCCGTCGCATCCCCACAGCCGCAGCGGGGAGCCGTCCACGCCCGCGTGGGCGCTCACCTCGATGCACTTCGAGGACCCGTAGCCGACGATCGCGTCACCGGCCACGGAGGTCGTGGTGGTCTGCTCCGAGTTCCCGCCCGTCGACTTCCCGCCCGTCGACTTCCCGCCCGTCGACTTCTCGCCCGTCGACGTGCCGCCGCTCTCGGCGGCTGCGGCCGCGGTGGCCGGGGCGCCGGCCGCCGGGTGCTGGTGACCCGGGTCCGCCTTGGGGGACCCACTTCCGGCGGCGTGGACGTCCTCGGTGCGGTGGGTTCCCGTCCCCTTCTCGTCGTGCCCCCGACGGCCCTTGGCCGAGGCCGACGGGGACCCGCTCGGTCCCGGCGCTCCGTCCGTGGCGAGACGGGGGACGGCGCCGTCACCGACGGACGCGGCGCGCGGCTCGGAGTGGCTGTCGCCGGGCACTGCCAGGAACGCGACGGCGCCGAGGCCGAGGCCCAGCAGAACGCAGGCGGCGACCGTGGCCCCGACGATCCGCGCGCCGCGCTCCGGCTCGGCTTCCCGGGAGCCCTCTCCGTCCCGCGGACCGGGCGCCTGCGCTCTGGTCGCCGACGGCCGGAACAGCCCTCCGGGCAGGCCGCCCGCCGTTCCGGACCCGTCAGCGCCGTCCGGCGTGCGGGCGGACGGGTCCTCGGGCGCGGGCGGGGATGTAAGTGCGGGTGCGGGTGTGGTGTCGGATGCGGGTGTGGTGTCGGGCGCCGGTGACGGGGCGGGTGCCTCATCATCGTGCGACGCCGACGCCGCTGCCGACGCCCGTTCCGGTTCCGGCGTCCGTGACGATTCCGGGCCGGTCTCGCTCGCGCCGTCGGGTGCAGGCCCGCCCTCGCTGTCAGGCGTGCCCCCCGCGTGCGGAGCGAGTTCGGGGTCCGGCCCTTCGGGAGCGGGGCCCAATCCGGTTCGTACGCCGGGTGCAGGGTCGCCGTCGGCGTCGGCCTCCGGGCTGGTCGCGGCCCCGGCCCGGGTGCCGGTCTCCTCCAGCCACGGCAGCGGCCGTTCCCAGACGGCTGACTCCCCGGGGGACTCCGGAAGCCCCGTTGCGCGCTCCATGTCTGCCTGCCCGTCTCCGCGTGATGGTCCGTCGGCGAGCGACCCTAGAGCCCGGGGCGGCTGCGGGGCGGTCGGGCGCGGGTTGTTCTGCCCGGCAGGGCGGACATTCCTTCCCTTGGGTACCGGGTTCACCGGGGTGCGCCCTGGGGGAACTACAGCGTTCCGGAGCGCAGGGCGAAGGCGACCGCGTGGGTGCGGTTGCGCAGGCCGAGCCGCGTCATCATGACGCTGACGATGCTCTTGATGGTGCGCTCGGAATAGTTCAGTTTCTGGGCGATCTCCCTGGTCTCGAAGCCCTCGGCCAGCAGCCGCAGCACGTCGACCTCGCGGGCCTCCAGACCGGACGCGGTCAGTCCCAGCGGGCCCAGCACGTCACGCTGGACCGCGCGGATGTGGTCGACGAGGCGGCCCTGCACGGGGAACGGCAGGGCGGCACCGCCGTCGGCCACGGCCCGCACGGCCTCGACGATCTTGTCGTAGGTGCTTTCCTGACGCCACATCACCCCGCGCAGGCCGAGGTGCACGGCCCGGATCAGGTGGGCCTCCCCGATGTGCCCGGTGACCAGGACCACCCCCATGCCGGGGTTGGCCGAGTTGGCGGACATGGACTCCATGAGCAGCATGGTCTCCTCGACGACGTCCGGCGTGATCATGAGCACGACGTCCGCGTGGTGATGCTCCTCCTTGGGCAGTACGTGCAGCCCCGGGTACCTGCGCAGGCACCAGACGGCTCCCTCTCCGGTGATCGGGTCACCGGCGAGCACGGCGATCGAGATCATCCCCAACGTCCTTAGCTTTCCTTCCGGGTGCGGGCCGTCGCCCCCGTGAGCCGGGCGTGGGCGCCATCCGGCGGAGGAGACGGTGGACGAGGATCTTCACCGGGGTGTCTTGGTGCCGACTTGGCGTGCACTTGCAACGGCGCCCGTCCGGCCAGGTTTCGTTGTCCGCCGGGACAGACATCCGCCGTACGGCCCGGGCTCCGGGCGGCCGGCTGCCTAGGCTCGCCGCGCAGTTCCAGCCTTCGGAGAGCAGGGAAGAGAGCACGTTGAGCACCGTCATCGCGAAGCGCCCACCGCGTACCGACGGTCCCCCGATGCCCGAGGGACAGGTCGAACTGGCCGAGCCCCCGGTCCTCGGCGAACCGGCCACCGCCGACTTCGGATCCGTGCTGACGTACCTGCCGATGGGCCTGGGCGCCGGGGCCATGGTGCTGATGTACTCGGTCGGCAGCGGCGGCGCGTCCATGTACATGATGACCGGGATGATGGGCGTCGCCATGATCAGCATGACGCTGACCCAGATCGGCCGGCCCGGCGCCGAACGGCGGCGCCGGATGCGCGCCGAACGCCGCGACTACCTGCGCTACCTCGGCCAGAAGCGCGCTCAGGCCCGGCAGGCCGCCGACGCGCAGCGGGCCGCGCTGCTGTGGGACAACCCGGCCCCCGCCGACCTGTGGGCGCTCGCGACCGGTCCCCGGCTGTGGGAACGCAGGCCCGGGCACGACGACTTCGCCCGCGTCCGCTTCGGCCTGGCAACCCGTCGCGCCGCGCTGGAGTTCCTCCCGCCGCAGACCAAACCGGTGGAGGACCTGGAACCGCTGTGCGCGGTGTCGCTGCGCCGGTTCACCAAGGCCCACCAGACGGTGCCCCTGCTGCCCGTGCCGGTGGCGCTGCGGCGCTTCACCAGCGTCGAGTTCACCGGCGAGACCGAGGACGCGCTGGCCCTGGCGCGGGCGGTGCTCGGGCAGCTGGCGGTCTTCCATTCCCCGGACGAACTGCGCGTCGCGGTGCTCGGCGACGAGGCCGCGCGCCTCGAATGGGACTGGCTCAAGTGGCTGCCGCACAACGCCCATCCCACGCAGGAGGACTCCGCAGGTCCGGTCCGCCTCGCCGCCGGCGACCACGACGAGCTGCTCGACCTGCTGGGACCGGACGTCCGCGACCGCCCCGACCACGACGCCGCCTCCTCGCCCAGCGTGGCCGAGCCGTTCACGGTGATCGTCGCCCAGGGCGTACGGCTGCCGGAGACCTCGCGGCTGCTGGGGGCCGGAATACGCGGCGTGGTGCTTCTCGACCTCACCGGCACGGTGCCCGGCGGCCCCAAGGTGCTGCGGCTGGTCGTCCGCGGCGGCGCGGTCGACTTCCCCAACGGTGACGAGAACGTCAGCGGCCACGCCGACGTACTCGACCGCGTCGAGGCCGAGACGCTGGCCCGCGTCCTCGCCCCGATGCGCACCGGCGGCGGCGTCGACCTGGTGGACCGCCCCCTGGAATCCGACTTCGACCTGGCCACCATGCTCGGCATCCGCGACGTACGGGCCTTCGAGGTACCGGCCAAGTGGCGCCCGCGCCAGGCCCTGGAGGCCCGGCTGAAGGTGCCCGTCGGCGTCACCGAGGACGGCGACGTCGTCGAACTCGACCTCAAGGAGTCCGCCCAGGGCGGCATGGGCCCGCACGGTCTGCTGATCGGCGCCACCGGCTCCGGCAAGAGCGAACTGCTGCGCACCCTCGTGACGGGTCTGGCCGCGACCCATTCCTCCGAGATCCTGAACCTGGTCCTGGTCGACTTCAAGGGCGGCGCCACCTTCCTCAACATGGAGCGGCTGCCGCACACCTCGGCCGTCATCACCAACCTCGCCGACGAGCTGCACCTCGTCGACCGGATGCGGGACTCCATCAACGGCGAGATGATCCGCCGTCAGGAGCTGCTGCGCGAGGCCGGTCACGCCTCGCTGTACGAGTACGAGAAGGCCCGCGCGGCCGGGGCGGACGGCCTGGCACCGCTTCCCTCGCTGCTGATCATCGTGGATGAGTTCTCCGAACTGCTCGCCAGCAAACCGGAGTTCGTGGAGCTGTTCGTCTCCATCGGCCGGCTCGGGCGCAGCCTGGGCGTTCATCTGCTGCTGGCCTCCCAGCGGCTGGACGAGTCCCGCATCCACCGGGTCGAGGGCCATCTGTCGTACCGCATCGCGCTGCGCACCTTCTCCTCGATGGAGTCGCGCAGCGTGATCGGCACCTCCAGTGCCTACGAGCTGCCCTCCGCCCCCGGCAACGGCTACCTCAAGGTCGACACCACCAACCTGGTCCGGTTCAAGGCCGCGTACGTCTCCGGCCCCGCGCCCGCCGCGCCGGGCCCGGAGGAGACCGGGCACGGCGAGGGCGCGGTGCGTGAGGTGACCGCCTTCGGCCTGGCCCGGCAGGGCCCGCCGGTTCCGGCCGCGGCGGAGGAAGCGGCCGCCCGCCTGGTCTCGTCGGCCGAGGAGGCTCTGCGCGACCGGGGCGCCGGTGCCGGACGGCCCGACGAGGACGGCGGCGAGAACGCCGAGGACAGCCTGCTGGAGGTCTTCGTCGGACGGCTGGAGGACAGCGGGCCGCCCGCCCGGCAGGTCTGGCTGTCCCCGTTGTCCGAGTCGCCGGGCCTGGACCAGTTGCTGCCCGCCATCGTGCCGGACCCGGACCGCGGCATGGGCGCCGCCGACCGCCAGGTCCAGGGCGCGCTGCGCGTCCCGCTGGGTCTGGTGGACCGCCCGTTCGAGCAGCTGCGGGAACTGCTGGTCGCCGACCTGTCGGGGGCGGACGGCCACATCGGTCTGGTGGGCGCGCCGCAGACCGGCAAGTCGACCCTGCTGCGCACCCTGCTGCTGTCGCTGGCGCTGACCCACACGCCCCGCGAGGTGCAGTTCTACTGCCTCGACTTCGGCGGCGGCGGTCTGGTCTCCACCGCGGGGCTGCCGCACGTCGGTTCGGTGGCCACCCGGCTGGAACGCGACCGGGTGCAGCGCACCGTCGAGGAACTGAGCCAACTCCTGGAACAGCGGGAGCAGTCGTTCACGTCCAGGGGGCTCGAGTCGATGGCCGCCTACCGGGCGCTGTGCGCGGACGGCACGATCGACGACCCGTTCGGCGATGTCTTCCTGGTCGTCGACGGCTGGGCGACGCTCCGCCAGGACTTCGACGACCTGGAGCAGCGGATCATGGAACTCGCCGCCCGGGGGCTGTCGTTCGGTCTGCACGTGGTCGCCTCCGCGGTCCGCTGGTCGGAAGTGCGGCCCAGGCTGCGGGACATGCTCGGCACCAAGCTGGAACTCCGGCTCGGCGACTCGATGGAGTCCGAGGTCGGCTCCCGCGCGGCGGCCGGTGTCCCGCACCGGCCGGGCCGCGGTCTGACCGGGTCCGGCCACCACTTCCTGTCCGCGCTGCCCCGGCTCGACAGTTCCTCACGCACCGACGACCTGACGGCCGCCACCAAGGCGGCGGTCGCCGAGATCGACTCGTTCTGGACCGGCCCGCGGGCACCCGGCGTGCGCCTGTTGCCGGCCCGGCTGGACGCGCGCCGGCTGCCGGCCCCGACGGGCGACCGCGACCTGCGGTTCTGCCTCGGCTGGGACGAGCAGCGGCTCTCCCCCGTCTGGCACGACTTCGGCGCCACCCCGCACCTGCTGGTCTTCGGTGACGGCGAGACGGGCAAGACCAACGCCCTGAGGCTGGCCATCCGTGCCATCACCGCCCGCTACCGTCCGCAGGAGGCCAAGATCCTGCTGGCCGACCCCGGCCGCGGACTCCTCAAGGACGTGCCGGAGGAGTACCGGGTCGGTTACGTGGTCGACAACGACGCGCTGGGCAGACTCGCCGACAGCGCCGCGGTCTCCGTGGCCAAGCGGCAGCCCGGTCCCGACGTCACCCCGGAGCTCCTGGAGAAGCGGGACTGGTGGACCGGTCCGCTGCTGTTCGTCCTCGTCGACGACTACGACCTCTTCACCGGCGCGCCCGGCACGCCGTCCCCGATGACGCCGCTGGTGCCGCTGCTCGCGCAGGGCGCCCACATCGGACTGCACCTGGTGGTCGCCCGCTCCACGTCCGGCGCCATGCGCTCCGTCATGGACCCGCTGATCCGCCGCATGTGGGAACTGGGCAACCCGGCGCTGCTCTTCTCCTACCCCAAGGAGGAGGGCAAGTTCATCGGCGAGGCCAAGCCCCGCACCCTGCCGGCCGGCCGGGCCCAGCTGGTGACCCGGCGCACCGTCACGCTCGTCCAGACCGGCCTGGTGCCGGCGGCTTCCACCCCCACAGGAACACGATGACCAACACCGCACCTCCGCCCCTCCGGGCCACCGAGGTCTGCCGCTTCACCGTCGAGGCGCCCGACGGCCGCGCCGACCTGGCCGCCCCGGTCACCACGACGGTCTCCGGCCTGCTGCCGGTCCTGCTGCGCCACGTCACCGCCCGCCCCGGCACGCAGGACGGCCCCTGGGTGCTGCAACGGCTCGGCGAGGAACCCCTCGATCCCGGGGCGACCGTCGAGAGCGCCGGGCTCCGCGACGGCGACGTCCTGCAGCTGCGGCCGGCCGACGCGGCGCTGCCCGCCCTGCACTTCGACGACATCGCCGACGGGGTCGCGCACGCCGCCGCCGGCGCGCCCGGCCGGTGGCGCCCCCGGCTCACCCGCAACCTCGCCCTCGCCCTGTCCTGCCTGGCCCTGGCCGCGCTCGCCGCAGCGACGCTCGGCGCGGGCCCCGGGCCCCGCACGGCGGCCGTCTGCGCGGGGATCGCCCTGCTGCTGGCCGTCGGCTGCGCCGCGGCGGCCCGTACGGGCGCCGACCCGGGCAGCGGCCTGGTGGCCGGGGCCGGCGCGTTCGGCTTCGCCGCGCTGGCCGGGGCGGCCCTGCGCGAGAGCCCGTCCGGTGCCTTCGCCCCCGGTCCGACCGGGGTGTTCATGGGCGCCGCGCTCGTGGTCGCGCTGGCCGGCGTACTGCTCGCGCTGAACGCGCTTCCCCTCGTGGTGCCCGGTACCGTCCTGCTCACGGCGGTCGCCGCCGCGGCGGGCGCCGGGCTCACCGAGGGGGCCGGACTTGGCGCCGTCCAGGCCGCCTCGGTGGTCGCGGTGGCCCTGTTCGTGCTGGGGCACCTCGCCCCCCGGCTGGCCCTGCGCACGGCCCGGCTCCGGGTGCCCCGGCTGCCGCACGACGCCGAGGAACTCCAGTCGGACATCGAACCCGAGCCCGGCGAGACGGTGAACCGCCGGGTCACCGTCGCCACCGCCTGCCTCGACGTGATCGGCGTCTCCTCCGCGCTGGTCTGGGCGGTCGCCCTCTGGCTGCTCGTCGACCGTGAGCGCGGCTGGACCGGGTGGCTGCTGCCGCTCTCGCTCAGCCTGGCCGTCCTGCTCCGCGCGCGCGGCGCCAACGGCACCCTGCACCGGGTCCCCGCCGTGCTGGCGGGCGCCTGGGGCCTGGCGCTCGTGCTCGTCGTCCGCGTCGCGTCCGCCGGCCCCGCGGGCCGGGCCGCCGCGCTCGCGGTGCTCCTGGCGGCCGTGGCGGCACTGCTCGTCGGCGCCTGGCGACTGCCGCGCGCCCGGCTGCTGCCGGTGTGGGGGCACCTCGGCGACCTGCTGGAGATCGTCACGGCGATCGCCCTGCTGCCGCTGCTGCTCCAGGTGCTGCACGCGTACGCGTACTTCCGCGGCCTGGCGGGCTAGGAGCGCCGGGCATGCAGACGCGACGTGATCATGTGCAGGCGTACCAGTTCGCCATGGGCCGCCTCGCCTCGGCCCTGGTCAGCGGGGATCCCGGCCGGGGCGACAGCCCGACCAGGCGGTCCACTCTCGGCACGGTCTTCGGGGCGGGCCTGGTGCTGCTGCTGTGCGCCGGGTTCGGGGTGTACGGGCTGATCTCACCCGTCGCCCGGGACGACTGGCGCAAGGACGGAGCCGTGGTCCTGGAGGAGGACACCGGCAACCGCTACGTCTATGCGAACGGCGCACTCCGCCCCGTCCGCAACTACGCCTCCGCGCTGCTCATCGCGGGCGGGCGGACCGCGCCCGAGACGGTCTCCGCCAAGTCTCTCGCCGGGGTCCGGCACGGCGGCCCGGTGGGCATCGAGGACGCTCCGGACACCGTCCCCGAGGCGTCCGCGCTGGCCTCCGGCTCCTGGGCGCGCTGCCTGCCGGGACGGGGGGCGGCCCACAAGGGGCAGACCCTGGTCTTCGGCGGCTCCGCAGCCGCGCTCACCGCACTGCCCGACGACCGGCAGGTGCTGCTCGGCGGACCGAAGGGCGCCCGGTACGTGCTCCTGCGGGGGGTCAAGTACCCGGTCCCCGGCGACTCCTCGCTGGTCGCCCTCGGACTGGACGACCAGCCGGCGCTGCCCGCCACCGCCGACTGGCTGGCCTCCGTCCCCACCGGCGCGGCGCTCGCCCCCGCCGTACCCGCCGGTGCCGGAAAGGCGGCCGGCAAGGTCGCCGGACAGACCGCCGAGGTCGGCGACGTCTTCCGCGCCGGCACGGGCGTCGTCCAGCACTACTACCTGATGCGCTCCGACGGGCTGGAACTCGTCGACGCCACCGAGTTCGCCCTGCTCGCCGCGCGCCCCGGCGCGCACGCGCCGCGGCAGGTCGGGCAGGCGGACATCGCGGCCGTCCCGGTCTCGGCGGTCCATGACACGGCCGGCCGGGTGCCAGACCTGTCGGGTGTCCGCGCCCTGGACGGCGGCACCGTCTGCCTCACGCCGCTGCCGGGCGGCCGGGCCCGGATCACCGTGGGCACGGTCGACGACAGGGGGATCGTGCTGCCGCCGGGGGGCGGGGTGCTGGCCGTGCCGGAGGGCGGCGGGAGCCAGTACCTGGTCACCGAACAGGGCCTGAAGTACCGGATCGCCGACGACGACGCCGCGCGGGCCCTCGGGTTCGGCGACCGCGGGCGTCGGCTCACCCTGCCCGCCAGCGTCCTCGCCCTGATCCCGGACGGTCCGGTGCTCAGCCGTGCCGCCGCGGCGAAGGGCTGAGCCCGGTGAGCAGACTCCGGCTGCGCTCGACGCCCGTGGGCGACGCCCTGGTGATCCACCCCAGGGGCCGGTTCGACGACCGGGCCGCCGCCTTCGCCGGGGGAATCGCCGAGGACCCGTACCACACCCTCGTCGTGGTGGACGTCCCCGCCGACGCCCTCGCCACCGAGTGGGAGTCGGTGGCCCGGCTGCTGTCGTCCTCCCGGTACGGCAGCCCGCGGCTGGTCTTCGGCCGGGGCTCCGGCGACGAGATCCGCACGGCCGGCCGGCTCATCGCCGGCCGGCTCGGACGGGAGGTGCTCGCCCCGGACGGCGACCTCGTCCCGACCCGCACCGGCGGGCTGTTCGTACCCGGCGACGACGGCGGTGCCTGGCTGCGGTTCCGCCCGGGCCACGACCCCGAACCGGTGGCACAGCGCTTCCCGAAACCGCACTGGGAGTTCTCCGTACCGACCCGGGCCCGCCCGGTCGGCGCCTGCACCGTCGTCCAGCCAGTGCCCGCAGGCGTGTGGTTGCGCCGCGCCGACGGGGACCTTCCGGCCGACCGCCACCGGCGCGCGGTCGAGACCGCGCCGACCGACCCGCACCTCTTCCTGGTCGTCCTCGGCAGCCCCGGCACCGCTCCGCTGCCACTCGACGACGTGGCCCGCTTCTGGGACACGGTGCTCTCCGGCGCCCGCCCCGCGGCGCGTTTCGTGCTGTACGGCGCCCTGGACGCCGTCGGCGACCGCGCGCCCGGCCAGGCACTCGCCGACGCCCTGGGCCACCGCGCCGTCCTGTACGGCGGACCGGTCCTCGACGAACCCGTACCGCCGGGGGAGGCGGCCGAGTGGGTCTACGTCCCTTCCCAGGCTCCCCTGACGGCCCCGGTGTCCGCACCCGCGGTCGCGCCTGCGCCCACGCCCGCCACGGGAGCGGTCGCGTCCGGCGCGACGGCCCCGGTCCCGACCCCGGCCCCGGGTTCCGGACCGGCCGGCGTCCGGACGCAGTCCCGGGGCGGTGCCCCCGCGCACCCCACGGAGCCGCCCCCCGGCCGGAGTCCGGCCGCGGCGCGGGACGCCATGGCGTCGGCGGTCCTGACGCGGAACGCCGTGGCCCCGGCTGCGGTGCCGCCCATCGCTTCGACGGTCGCGGCGCCCGAGGTTCACGTCCCCGTCCAGTGGCGCGCGGAGACCGGCTCGACGGATCGCTCCCCCGCGTTCGGCGCGCCTGACGGAATCCCTACGACGAACCCGTCGGAGGCACCCGCGGTGGGCCAGGGGGGTCATACGGCGGACCTGCCGGAGGCACCGACCGTGCCTCATGGCGGTGGCGCGGCGGACCTTGCGGAGGCACCGACCGTGCGCGACGGTGACGGCACGGCCGATCCGGACGAGACACCCACCGTACGGAACAGACCCCGTTCCGCGCGGGACGAGACTGCGGGCGGGACCCGGGAACCGGAGCCGGAGCGGGAGCCGGCAGACGTCGCGGAACCCCCGGCCGGGGCGGCGCGGGTCCTGGTACCGGCGCCGTCCGCGGTCCCGGAGACGCCGGAACCCGTTCCGGCACCACCGCCCATTCCGGAAGCGGAAGCGCCGAGCGCCCCCGCACAGCGACTCGCGCCGGCCGCCGCCCCCCGGTTCCGGCTGGAGTCGGCCGTGCCCGAGCCGGAAGCCGACGGCATCGACCGGCCCGCGCCGGTGCCGGACCCGGACGCCGGCCCGTCCGCGCCGTCGCCGTCCATCGCCGACGCGCCGTCGCCGTCCGTCCCCGTCGTGCCGTCACCGTCCGTCCCCGTCGTGCCGTCGCCGTCAGCGTCGGCGGGCGCGGCGCCGGAGGTACGGGTGCAGCCCGTGCCGCGGGCCTCGGCCTGCGCGCTGCCGCCCGAGCGGGGCATCGCACAGGAGCGGGACTGGGTGCGCCGGACCTTCAAGGAGCAGTACAACGCGCTGGCCGGCTCCGTCTCACGCGTGATGTCCGAGTCACCGGGGCTGCGCGGCCGGTCCAGGACGGAGGCGGCGGACGTGCTGACCGAGCTGGTCGCCGTCCGGCTTTACCTGTCCGGCGACACCCGCCGGGCCGACGCGGCCGTGCGCGAGGCGGCGGCCGGGCCGCACGTACCCCTGGCGCGCTGCGTCACGGCCGGACTGCGGCGGCTGCCCTCCTACCGGGGCCCGGCCCTGCTGCGCACCCGGCTCAACGAGGCCGAACGCGCCTGGTACCGCGAGGACCGGCCGGTCACCGAGTGGGCCTTCTGCCATGCCCGCACGTCCCTGCACCCGGGCCCGCGCGGCAGTGGCGCCACCGATGTCCTGATCTGGTCGATGACCGCCCGCCGCACCGCCGCACTGGACCCGGCCGTCCCCGACCGGGTGCTGTTCCTGCCCGGCACCGTCTTCAGGGTGCTGCGCTCGGAGGGCTCCACCGTGCTGATGCGGGAGGTGTCACCGTCGGAGACCGCCGGGGGTGGCGGGAACGGCGGGGATGCCGAGAAGGCCGGGGACGGCGGGCAGCGGGCGAAGCTCGACCAGATCGCCCTCAAGGGGCTGGAGAACATCCTCGACGCGCTGGAGCGGGCCGGGACCGCCGCCACGGCCGAGAGCGCCGACCCACCCGGACTGATCGTGAGCTCCCACGCGGTCCGCGGAGAAGGAGCCGAGCAGTGAGCAGGCAGGTCCTGTTGGTCTCCCCCGACCGCCCGGGCGCCCACCGGACGATCGCCCACGCCCTCGCCGAGGCCGCGGAGGGCGCGTTGATCACAATCGCCCCCGGCCGGTACGAGGAGGCACTGGACATCGTCCGGCCCGTGACCCTGGCCGCCGAGGGCGGCGCCGGGACCGTACGGGTGCACGCGTCCTCGGGCAGCACGGTCGTGGTGGACGCGGAGGCGGTGCAGTTGTCCGGGCTCGTCCTGTCGGGAGCGGACCGGGACGCGCCGGTCCTCGACCTGCGGCGCGGCCAGTCGGCGCTGGACGGCTGCCGGATCGAGGGCGAGGCCTGGACGGCCGTGCTGGCGTGGAACGAGGGCACCCTGGCCGCCCGCGGCTGCCGGGTGACCAACCCGCACGGCGCGGGTGTGGTCGTCACCTCGCGCGGCGGCAACGTGCTGGTGGAGACCGAGGTCGCCGAGACGGGATCGTCGGCGGTCGTGGTAGCCGAGCACGGCAGTCTCGCCGTACGGGACTGCCGCCTGGACCGCCCGCGGGGCAACGGCGTCTGCGTCAACGGCCATGCCTCGGCGACCGTCGAGGCCACCACGATCACCGGCAGCGGCAAACCCGCCGTCGCCGTGGAGCAGGAGGCGAGTGCCGCCCTGCTGAGGGTCACCGTGACCGGCAGCACCGTCCTGGACGCCTATCTCGCCGGCCGGGGCGAGACCACGCTCACCGAGTGCGCCTTCTCCGGTTCGGCCGGCCACTCCGTGCACATCGCCGACGGCGCGGCGCCGCGGCTGCGCGGCTGCGCCGTCACCGGCGTGGCCCGCAGCGGCGTCCACGTCACCGCGGGCGCCCGCCCCCGCCTGGAGGACTGCCGGATCACCGGTACCCCGGTGGGGCTGCACGTCACCGGGGCGGCGACCGCGGTGACGGCGACGGGTCTCGTCGTCCGGGACGCCGCGACGGCGGCCGTGCAGGCCGCCGACGGCGGTGCCGCCGAGCTGGAACGGCTCGCCGTCACCGGCACCGCGGGTGCCGGGGTCCGGGCGCAGGGCGGTGCCCGGCTCACCCTGCTGGGCGCCGAGATCGCGGTGAGCGGAGGCGGCCAGGGGGTGGGAGTGAGCGCGTCGGCGAGCGCGTTCGTGACCGGCTCGGTACTGCGCGAGTGCGGTGCCGTCGTCGGCGAGGACGCGGAACTGACCGCTCACGACACCGAGTTCACCGGTTCGGGAGGAGACGCCGTACAGGTTCTGGCGGGTGGTTCGTTCACCGCCGTCGGGTGCCGGATGACCGGTGCGCGTGGCCATGGCGTCAACGCGCACGCCGCCGCCCGCACCGACCTCAGCAACTGTGTCGTCCAGGACAACGCCCGCGACGCTCCGGCCGGCGCGGGCCGCGGCGGTTCCGGCCGGGGCGCCGACGCGCGTCCCGGCGGGGGCGCGGGCATCCGGGACGCCGACGGCCTCGCAGGCGCGGCGGCCGACGCGGACGTCTCCCGGCCGGACAACGGGCCGCTGGCCGAGTTGGAGGCGCTGGTCGGCCTGGAGAGCGTCAAGCTGGAGGTCGCCGGGCTGATCAACCTCAACAAGATGGCCAGGCGGCGCACCGAGATGGGCCTGCCCATGCCGCCCGTGAGCCGCCATCTCGTGTTCGCCGGGCCGCCGGGCACCGGCAAGACGACCGTGGCCCGGCTGTACGGAGCGGTCCTCGCCGAGCTGGGCGTCCTAGAGCAGGGCCACATCGTCGAGGTGGCCCGTGCCGACCTGGTCGCCCAGATCATCGGCGGGACCGCCATCAAGACCACGGAGGTCTTCACCCGGGCGCTGGGCGGGGTGCTCTTCATCGACGAGGCGTACACCCTGACCAACCAGTCGCGGGGCAGCGGCCCGGACTTCGGTCAGGAGGCGGTGGAGACCCTGATGAAGCTGATGGAGGACCACCGCGACGAGATCGTCGTCATCGCGGCGGGCTACTCCGGGCACATGGACCGGTTCCTGGCCTCCAACCCCGGTATGGCCTCCCGCTTCGCCCGCACCATCGAGTTCCCGAACTACGCTCCGGAGGAACTGGTCACCATCGTGCGGGGTCTGTGCGCCAAGCACTGCTACGAGTTGTCCGACGACGCCCTCGACGCGCTGAGCCGCTACTTCGAGGAGGTCCCCAAGGGGCCCACCTTCGGCAACGGCCGGGTCGCCCGCCAGGTCTTCGAATCGATGATCAGCACCCAGGCGTCCCGGCTGGCCGCCCGGCCGCCCGGGCACGACAGCGAACTGAGCCTGCTGACCGCCGCCGACATCACGCCGGCGCCCCAGCCTCCGGCGCCCGGGGGACCCACCGGGACCCCGGGAGGTCCCGCCCGAGCCGGCTCCCCCGCACCGGCACCGGCTCCCGCACCGATTCCCGAACCCCCGCCGCTTCCCGACCCCTCACCGGCACCCGCGATCGGCAACGCGCCGACCCTCACCCCCGGCCCGAGCGCCGCCGCCGGCATGCCCGCGCCGCCGCCGGTGCCCGGCTCCCCCGCACCGCCCGCCGCCGCACCCGAGGCGCCCGTCCCTTCCTCCGCTTCCTCCCCTTCCTCCCAGGCCGCGCCCGTCCCCGTCGCCACCCGTCACCTGACCGCCCTCGCCGGTCTCGGCCCGGTGACCGACGCACTGGCGGCACGCCTGGACACCCTCGTCGAGCTCGGCCGGGGCACAGCGGGTCTCGCGGACGTCGTCCTGGAGGGCGCGCCCGGCAGCGGGCGCCGGGCCGTGGCCGCCGCCTACGGCAGGGCCCTGGCGGAACTCGGCATCGTCCCGTCCGGCGTACTCACCCACCTGCCGCTCTCCACCGTCCCGGCCCGCTGGGCGGCACAGCCGCGCACCTTCCTCGCCGACGTGTTCCGCCGTGCGGTCGGCGGCCTGCTGGCCGTGCAGGCCGACCCGGCCTTCGACGACCGCCCGGACGCCGAACGGCACGCCGTGGTCGACGCGTTGACCGCCGAGACCGCGGCGCGCGATCCGTACGGTCCGGTGCTCGTGCTGTCGGGCAGCGCCCCGCACCTGATGGAACTGCTGCGTACCCGCACCGACCTGGCCGGGGCCTTCGCCGACTACCTGAGGCTGCCGTCCTGCACCGGCGCCGGTCTCGCCGAGCTGACCCGGCGGCGGCTCACGGCCCTGGGCTTCGACGTGCCCGACGACGTGCTCGCGGCGCTCGCCGCGCAGGACCCGGTCCACGGCGCGCACGGCGCACACCGGCTCGCGGACCGGATCGCCGCCCGCGCGGGCGGCCCGGCGCTGGTGCTCGGCGACCTCTCCGGCGAAGTCCCGCTGCCGGACGCGCTGTTGGTCTCCTGACCGGCCGCACGGGCAGGGAATCACGGCCGCGGGGGCAGCGAGGCCCCGGTCCGGCCCATGGCAGGCGCCACCCCGTACCACCATCACCAACGACGACCACGACGCCCCCGCGACGAGAGGAACGGCCATGGCCGCCAATACGAACACCTCGGTGGACACCTCGGGCATGAGGAGCGCCCAGGGCAGCTTCCAGACCGCCCTGGACGACGCCAACAGCACATACACCCAGATGCAGAGCCAGATCGAGGCGCTGCGGGCCAGCTGGACCGGTGACGCCGCCGGCACCTTCCAGACCGCCATGGACACCTGGCTCTCCGACTTCGGCACCGTCAAGCAGCAGTTGGAACTGATGCTGCACAAGCTTCAGGCCAGTACCGGGAGCTACGACACCACGCACCGGGCCACCACCGACACGGCCACCCAGCTCCACAAGAACATGACCGCCCCGCTGCCCGGCTTCTAGACCCCTTCCCCACCCACACGAGGAGCGACCCGTGCCCACCTACACCGTCAACATGAACCAGGTCGAGTACGTGATCGGCGAGATGACCGCGATCAGCGGGAAGATCAAGGCGGCTCTCACCGAACTCGACGACAGCGCCAAGATCCACCTGAGCGAGTGGACCAGCGACGCCCGCACCACCTACGACATCGCCAAGGCCAAGTGGGACGCGGCCGCCGCCGACATGGTGACCCAGGCCCAGAACGCCACCAACGCCCTCGGCCACATCAACGAGTCCTACTACGCGGGTGAGCGGCACGGCGTGAGCCTCTGGGAGCAGTGACGTGGGGCACCCCAACAAAGATGTCGACAACCAGGACCCCAACAACAACGGCAGCGACCAGAACTACAACTGGTACGAATCCTCCGACAACCACGCCGACGACAGCACCACCGGTTCCGGGGACGACCACCACTACCACGGCGGCACCGACGTCCTGCACGGCCCGGGGATCCTCACCGACCTGCATCCCTTCGTGCCGCCGCCGGTGCCCGGCGGGGACGGGCACAACGGGACCTCGGTCAGTACGCCGTCCATGGACCTGTTCGCCACCAACATCGACCTGCTGATCCAGCCGGTGCGCGACGTCGCCACCGGCCTGAGCGGCATCGCCGTCGCGCCGGGCGCCTTCTACCACGCCAACGTCATGCGGACGACGGTCAACGGCCCCAACGCCGACGGGGGGCTGAAGAAGAGCTACGGCGACGCGCTCTCGGCCCTGGTCAAGGGGCTGACGGATCTTCGGGACGGGGTGCGGGCACTGAGCCGGAAGTACGGCACCGCCGAGGAGGCCAACCGCATGACGGCCGGCGACCTCGCCGACGCGTTCGCGGCCACCACCGCCGACTTCAACACGATGATGACGTCCAACGGCGGCAGCGGCATGGCCACCACCACCGGCACCGGCACCGGCACCGGCAACACCAGCAGCAACACGAACACCACGACCGCGTAGGCGCGGGCTCACCGGGCAACGGTCGGCGGCTCCGCGGGAGGGCGAAAGTGGCGGACTACAACAGCGGCGGTTTCCACCAGGGCGACGACGGGACGATCTTCGGCAACCCCGACGGCTCGTCCAACGGAAGCGTCACGGACTACGACAACTGGGACTGGAAGCAGATCAAGGCGGCCATCTACGGCATGTCCTCCGGAGTCGAGACCCACGACAACGTGGCCCACGCCCGGTCCGTCGCCAACCCGCAGTCGCTCCTGGACGCGGCCAACGCCTTCTACCACGTCCAGCGGACCCTGGAGGGGGTCACGAAGAGCCTGGTCGCCCAGGCCAAGGCGCTCGCGGGCGACAACGGACCGTGGAGCGGCAGCGCGGCGGACGCCTTCCTCGACATGATGACCAACTTCTCCCGCCAGGTGAAGGCCAACGCGGACGTGCTGTCCGGAGGCTCGACCGGCGACCACTCCGTCCCGCACCAGCTCGCCAACAACGCGATCTCCTTCCAGAGCGCGCAGAACAAGCTCGCGGAGATCGACATCTGGTACGCCAAGCAGGCCGTCGCGATGGGGGTCACCCCGATGGCGAACGGGCTGATCCCGATCAGCCGGAAGCCCGAACTCGTCGCGATGATGAACTCCGACATGCGCGCGGTACTCAAGAGCCTGGCGCACTCCTACCAGGTCACCACCGACGCGATCGTGAACCCCACTCCGGTGAACTCGCCCACGAACAACCCGGACGGCCCGGGGAACGAAGACGGTCTTCCGGGCCCGGACCCCGACGGGTTCGGCGGAGGGACCGGCGACGGCATCGGCGACGGCCTCGGGGACGGCCTCGGCGGAGACGGAAGCCTGTCGGACCTGTCCGGCTTTCCCGGCGGCGGTCTCGACGGCGGGCCCGGCACCGGCGACGGCATCGGCGGCCTGGACGGTGCGGGGGATCTCGCCGCCTCGGACCTGCCCGGCGACGTGAGCCCCTTCCCCGGGGACCTGTCCGGGCTGGACGACACCGGCCTGGGCACGTCCGGCCTGGGCACGTCCGGCCTCGACGACCTCGGTCTGGACGGCCTCGACCCGTCGGCCCTCGACCCGTCGGCCCTCGACAACACGCTGAACCCCGTTCCCTACCCGGGGCCCGGCAGCCTGGCCGGTCTGGGCGGCCGCGGTGCGGGGGCCTCGGAGGGCAGTTCCCTCGGCGGTCTGTCCACGGCCGACCCGGCCGCCTTCGGCGACACCGCTCTCGACGACGGCCTCGGCGCCGGCCTGACCGGCGGTCTGGACGGCGGCCTCACCGACGGCCTGCCCACCGGGTCGGCATCGCCCGCGCAGTTGGCGACGTCCTCCGGGATGCCTTACCTGCCCGGAATGGGCGGTACCGGGTCCGGTGGCGCTGGTCTGTCCGCGGAGCCGACCGATGCCTCGGGGCTGCTCGACGCGAGCGCGGACCCCTGGGAGGGCGAGGAGGTCCCCGGCGGGGACGAGGTCGGCTCCGCGGAAGGCGCCGCGGCCGGCGGCGAGGGCCTGGGCACGGCCGGGATGCCGTACCTGCCGGGCGTGGGCGGTACGGGCGCGGCGGGTGCGGGACGGGACGGCACGAACGAACGGACCGACGCCTCCGGGCTGTTGGACCCGAGCGCCGAGCCCTGGGCCGCCGACGAAGAGGCCGGTGACGACGAGGTGGGTTCGCTCACGGGCGCCCTGCCCGGTGTGCCGTACCTGCCCGGGTTCGGCGTCACCGGGCCGGCGGCCCGCGCCGCCACCGACCGCGCCGCCACCGACCGCAGCGCCCCGGACCGCGCGTCCGAGCCGTCCGGGGAACGCGCCGGGGAGCCGGCGGCGGAGGAGAGCGCGAGTGCCGCCAGGACCGGACCGGAGACCACCACCGCCGGCTCCGCGACCGCTCCGGGCGTGGCCGGGACCGACGGGCCGCCCCTGCGCCCGGCCGAAGAGGGCGCCATGGCCGGGCAGCCGCTGGCCGACGACGGCGAGGAGGACTTCTCCGCGTGGGAGACCGGAGCCGGCGCGTTCGTACCCCTGCTGTGGGCGCTGCCCGGTGAAGGCGATCGGGCGGGCGACCCGGAGGCGGACGGGCACGACGAGCAGACCGAGCCGCGTACCACGTGGCAGCCGGACCGCGCGGGCGCCGGCACCGGATCGCCGTCCGGGACCGTCGTCGCTGCCTCCGGGGAGCCGTTCTGCGGCGACGGGGGGCCCGAACCGGAGGAGCCCGAGGGGCCCGAGGAATCCGAGGAGACCGAGGAGCCCGAGGAGGAGCCGGCCGTCCGGGGCATCGCCGACCTGCTCGTCCAGGAAGAGAGCGCCTGGGGCGCCGTTCCCGGCGGGTCCGCCGCCTTCTGACCGGCCGCCCGGTCCGCCGCCACTGCCCGGAAGGAGTCGACTTCACATGCCCAGCCCGTACGACCAGCAGATCGAGGACCTGCTGGACCAGTACCGCCGCCAGCGCGACGAGGCCGCCGAGACCCGGCGCCGGATCAACGAGACGACGTCGACCGTGACGGCCCCGCGGCAGACGGTGAAGATCACCGTCGGTGCCCAGGGAGAGGTCACCGCGATCGAGTTCCCCACCGGCGCCTACCGCCGTATGGCGCCCCGGGAACTGGCCGACGTCCTGCTCACCACCCTGCGGCAGGCCAGGTCCGAGGCCCTGGAGAGCGTCGCCGGAGTGCTGGCCGACCGGCTGCCGCCCGGCGTGACCGTACCCGACCTGCTCCAGGGCCGGGTCGATCCCGGCGCCGTCCTGCCCGAGGACCCGGCCATGCCTCGGTCCGTCCGCGACTACGTCGACCACGGCTTCCAGGGGGACTCCCATGAGTGACGGCACCTTCTCCGTCGACACCGAACGGCTAGAGCAGGCCGCCCCGCAGATGCAGGAGCTGGCCGCGCGGATCAGGTCCATCGCCACGAAGCTGGACGGCCGTCTGGAGTCCCTCGGCGCGTGCTGGGGCGACGACGAGAGCGGACGACAGTTCAGGGAGCAGTACGCCGAGCCCAAGCGGCAGCTCAGCGCCGGCATCACCGCCGCCGGCGCCGTACTGGACAGCACCGTGGACGGCATCAGGACCATGGCCAAGGGGTTCGCGCGGACCGAGGAACACAATGTGGAGGCCCTGCGCGCCGTCACGCCCGCCGCAGGCTCCGTGACCGCGGGCGGCTCTTCGCGGCACCCCGGCCGGCGATGAGAACCGGCATCGCGACGGAACCCGGCACGACCACAGAGGAACACGGCACCGCATGAGCGTCGACATGCCCCCCGAGCTGGCCTGGGTCGCCCGGCTGGCGGTCGGGCAGTCCTGGCCGAAGGGCGACGAGGACGGCCTGCAGGCCCTCGGCCAGGCGTGGCACGAGGCCGCGCAGGAGCTCAAGGGCATCAGCGGGCAGATCGGCGCGTCCGGCAACGCGGTCCTGGCGAGCGTGGGCGGGCAGGTCGCGGACGAGTTCCGTGGCTTCGTCACCCAACTGGAGGCGAGCCTGCCGGAGATGGCGGAGTCGGCGAACCAGCTGGGCAGGCTCGGCAAGCACACCGCCGTCCAGGTTGAGTACTCCAAGTACATGATCCTCGGCCAGCTCGTCCTGCTGGCCGGGCAGATCGCCCAGTGGGCCTTCTTCGCGCCCGAGGTCATCCCGGTGGCCGTGACCGGCGCGCGCCTCGCGGTGAAGATGATCCTGCGCCGCCTGCTCATCTCGGTGGCGACCGGTGTCGCCCTGAACGTCGGCCTCGACGTCGCCGTCCAGACCATCCAGTTCCTCAAGGGCGACCGCACCCAGTGGTCCAGGGACAACACCGTATCTGCGGTGGTGTCGGGCGCCGTCGGCGGAGCCATGGGCGGCGTCTTCTTCGGTGCGGGCAGCGTCCTCGCCCCGAAGTTCGCGCACTCGCTGCTGGGCAAGGGCGTCCTCGGCGCGGCCACCGGCCTGAGCACGGCCGGGATCATGTACGGCATCTACCACAGCGGGGAGAACGAGTTCGGCTCGTCCATCAGCGCGGGTGCCCTGGGGGCACTGGGCGGCGGCGGGAAACGACGCTTCGGCGGCACGGGTGACACGGCCAAGATCGATCCGGTCCACGTGAACGTGCCCGGCGCGCTGAAGATCGACCTGCCGGGGCTCCCGACGGCCGAGAAGCCGGAGCTGTCCCGGGCGGGCACGTTCCCGGGTACGTTCCCGGGCACGTCGAAGAACACCGCGACTACGGCGGGCACGGACAACGGCGGCGACGGCGGCGACGGCGGGACGGGGATCGGCACCTTCCGCGGCGGGAACTCCGCCGTCGTACGGGAGACGGCCGGGGCCACGTCCACCCCGTTCGCCGCACACCACGACGGTGGGCTGCCCGGCTTCGCGACCACCCTCACCGCCGCGCAGGGCGACCCGGCGTCCACCGCGGCAGGTGGTGCCGCGACCCGATCCGGGACCGCCGTCCCCGCGCCGGCTCGCGGCACCACCGGTACCACCGGCACCGGCAGCGGTGCGGGGGCCGGCGCCACGGCCGCGAACGCGGGCCGCCCCGCGACCACCGGCGGTTCCGGCAGCACCGCACCGGGGCCGGGACGCCCCGCCACGGAGAGCACGGGAGCGCCCCGCCAGTCCGCCACCGGCCCCGGCACCACCGCCGGCACCCCTGGCACGACAGAGCCGACGGCACCGGTCCGTACGGAGAGCCGGCCGGAGGCCACCGGGACGACGGAGCCCGCCGTCGGCACCGCCGCACAGACGGCGACCGCGACCACCGCCGCCGGCACCCCCACGGAATCCACCGCCACCCCCGGACGCGACGCCACCACGGCGAACGCCGGACCCCACGCCGCGACGGCCACCGGACCGCACGCCGCGACGGCCACCGAGCCCCACACCACGACAGCCCCCCGGGAGACCGCGCCGGTCCCCGCGCCCCGGGGAGAGACCGCCGCCCCCGGCCCCGGTCCCACTCCGCCCCCGGGCGGGCCGGACCAGGCGCCCCGGACGACGCTGGACCGCACGCCGCGCTTCGTCGTCCGGTCGGCCTTCGAGGCCCGGCGGTTCACCTACCGCAGCGAGCGGGTCACCGACCTGACCGTCAGGGTGGCGTTCCGCCACGGGGGCGACGGGCACGACACCGACGGGGTCTGGAACCGGATGTCCGACGGTGTCCGGCAGTTCCTCAACGCACCCGGTTACCGCCTCCCCAACGGCGACCGCCTGCACGTCACCGTGTTGCGCGCCCGCCCCGGCGAGGAGCCGCACCTGACGGTCGACCTGGTCGGCCGGGACCGGGCCATGGACCAGCGGTCGTGGTGGCCGGACGCGCAACCCGTCGATTTCGCCCACGAGATCGGCCACCAGATCGGCCTGCGCGACGAGTACCGCGACCGGAGCACCCCGCACCGCCCCGCCGTCGAGGGCAGCCTCCAGGGCGACTACCGGGCCGCCGCACCCGAGGGCCTGCGGCAGGCGGGGCTGCGCGAACGGCACCTGCACCTGATCGGCACCCTGGTCGGCGACCTAGGCGAAGGCACCGGGCCCAGGCATGCCGGAGAACCGGCGGGCAGGGCGCCGGAGACGGCGCCCACCGCCCGCCCGCACGACGAGGTACTCGCACACGACGCGGAATGGGCGCGGGCCTGGCACGGCGCCGAGAGCCACGACCGCCGCCACGTGTGGGTGGACCCGGTCTCCGATCCCCTGGGCGCCGGGCGTGCCGCCCGTCCCCACGCGGACGGCGGGCGGGCGGCACCGGCGGTGCCTCCGCGGATGCACCAGCCGGAGCGACGGCCGGTCTACTCGCCCGACAACCAGCTGATCATGCAGCCCGGTTACTCCTCCGGCGACCGGTTCGCCATCCTCGCGACGCTGCTCGACAAGCCCAACATGCATGTGCTCATCGCGCGCGGTCCCGGCCCCGGCCATCCGGGGCACGACCCGGTCCTGGACAAGTCCCGTGACATCGCGGAGTTCTACCGGGACAGCGGCATCGACGCCGACCGCATCTGGACCCTGGATCTCCCGAACCTGGAGAAGCGCAGCACCTGGCGCGCGCTGAACGAGGAGGCGACCCGTATCGCCCAGCACCAGTGGGGAATCAACAAGTACTTCGGCGAGATGCACCAGAAGCGGGAACTGTGGGGCGTCACGCATGGCACCGACCACGTCGCCGAACACTTCTCCGAGGGACTGCGGTCGAAGATCCGCCGGGCGTGGCAGCTGGAGGACCATCGCGACGCGGAGATCACCGACTGGCTGGCCGGCCGGGGTGTACGGATCCCGGAGGGCGGCGGGCAGGTGCTGGTGCTGTGGTCCCGCTTCACCGGCAAGGCCACGAAGTGGGCGCACCTGGACGGCAGGATGGAGCACGACACCAGCTTCGAGGGCATGCGCCAGCTCCTGCGGAACCTGGCCGGGGACTACAAGGCGGTGATCATCACAGGTGACCCGCATCCCCACCCGGCCAAGGCGGGAAAGTGGGACGAGCTGGTCCGGGAGATGCGTGCCGAGCTGGGCAACGAGCACATCCACCAGATCACCGGCTTCTGGCGGGAACGCGACCCGCGGCTGAGCGCCTGGGGCGGCGACACACGCACCGGCCAGTTCCGTCTGTACGACCATCTGAACCGGCGGCACGGCGTGCAGCACCTCGGTTTCCGCTCCGGGAACCTGGAGGCCGTCGCGCTGATCGGACACCCGGTCCGCTACCTGGAGGAGGGGGATGCGACCGGTGCCCGGCGTATGGAGGCATGGCACGCGGCGCTCAACGAACGGACCCGCAAGGGCGGCCTGCCTCCCGGGTACGAGCGGACCGTCGTCATCGACGCGGCCACCGCCTCGGGCCGGTACGCCAAGGACTTCGACAAGCCAGAGCTGAAGGGGACGTACCAGCCGCCCGGCCCGGACTCCCCGTACCGCAAGCCCACGGAGGTGTACGGCAGGGAACGCGGCTTCGCCCACGCGGACCTGGAGAACATCCGCACCGCTCTGGGGCTCGACGGAAACCGCCAGGGACAGGAGGAGTTCGACACGTTCCGCCTGCACGCGGTCCGGCGCAGGTATCTCAAGACGGCGGCGGAGATACGGCGGCTCTCGGCGTACCACCACCACCTGGGATTCGACGTGGAGCCGCACCTGGCGTACTACGAAGGCCTTCTCAGCCATCTGCCGACGGTGGATCAGGGCGGCGCCGTCGCCATGTACCAGTACGTCGCCGACCAGGTCCTGCCGCAGTTCCCGCGCCTGTGGCAGGTCCGCCGCACTCTCGAACACGCCGAGCGCCACTACGGTCGGTGGCAGGGTGCCCAGGGCGGTGACGAGGTGCTGCCTCGCGCTCCCCAGTCGGACGGCGTCGTCGCGCAGTCCGACGGCACCGCGATGATGACGCGCCCCGCGCAGTCCTCGGCGGACGGCGTCCCGCCGGCGGAGGACGGGGCCTCCGCCGTGGCGGCAACCCGGGCGGAACTGTCCCCCGACCACCCCTCGCTCTCCGCCGTCCCGAACACCGACGGCTTCGCCGAACTGCGGCATCTGTCGTCCACCGGCGTGCCGGAGGACGAGGCCCGGTCGTCGTCCACCGGCGTGCCGGAGGACCAGGCCCGGTCGCGTTACGGCATGCCGGCGGCCAACTTCCGCAAGTTCCGGCAGATCGCGGCCGGTCACCACCTCACGATCGACGTGCGGCCGACCAATCCGACGGCCGTGCGGTGGCTCGAGGAGGGAAAGCTGCCGAAGCCCAAGGACATCAAGGCGAAGTCGATCAACGACCTCGACGTCCTGCTCGGCGCCAAGGCCGAACACCGGGGCCTGATCGGGTACTTCCAGCCGGTCAGGCCCGAGCGTGGGACTCTCGACGACACGACCTGGAACCGGCTCCAGCAGCGGTTCGCGCAGCGGGACGAGGAGTTCAGGACGCTGGCTCCGGTCATGGCCCGGCTCCAGGCCGAGGACCGGTTCAAGGTCCAGGACGGCCTGGTGTTCGGCAGGGACGGTGAGGGGAACTGGCGGGAGATCACCGGCGATCACGACGTGTTCGACATCAGCACACCCGGCGGTACCCGGCTGAAGGGGAACCGGTACGAGGAGGTGGTCGGGGCGATGATGGCCAACGACATGGCCGTCATGCACGGAGCCCACATGGACTGGGAGCCGTCCACTCCCTTCAGCAAGAGCATCTTCACCAAGATCGTCGAGTCGCACCGGGAGGGCGGCGAGCCGCTGCTCCGCTTCCGGTCCGACGTGAACGACGTCGAACTCGTCCACGTACCGCGGGAGTTCCGGTTCACCGGACCGGCGCCGGTGGAGAAACCGGCCGAGTCGGCGCCGACACCCCTCGCGCACCCGGAGTCCAGCGCCGGCCGAGGCGAACCGTCCCCCACCCCCGCACCACCGGCCACCGCTCTTCCCGAACCGCACGAGTCGCCGGCCGTACCGCCGCCCGGCACGGCCCAGGTCACGGCTCCGGAGCCGAGGACCGCCCCGGCGGACGCCGTCAGGAGCGCGGCCCGAGAACCCGAGCCCGAGCCCGAGCCGATGACCGTGGAGCCCGATGGCGACCCCGAGACGCCGCGCCCGCCCGGCGGCTCCCCCGGCCGGGACGGTGATGCGGCGCCGCCCGAGCCCGGGCACCACGCGGCACCGTCCCCCGAACCGCCCGCCGGCCCGGCGGGGAAGCTGGGTGGCCGGTACCAGAGGTCGCTGGCCGGGATCAAGATCACCCAGGCTCCGGGCCCCGAGGAGTTGCGCACCCGGGTCCTTCAGACCCTGCCCGCCGGACATCGCGAGGACCGCCGGGTCGTCCAGAAGCTCGACGTCGAGTTCGCCCCGGCCGACTTCCGGGCCAGGCACGAGCAGATGGTCAACGGCGGCTGGCGTTTCCGGCTCTGGGCCGGCGGTGCACCGCACGACGTGGTGCTCACGGCCAGGCCGGGAGAGTGGGCTCCGCGGGAGGAGCGGACGCCGGACGGGAAGAACGACGGAAAGGGGTTCGAGCGGAGCATCGGGGCCAAGGGCCGGGCGGAGCCGGAGAAGATCTCCCTCACCACGTCCAAGGCGCCCGGCGAACTGGCCCCGACCGTGATGCTCTCGGTCGCGGGCCACGACGACGTCATGCCCGTTCTGATCCCCTCGGTCAGGGCGTCCGGTGCCACGTACGCGACCGACACCTCGGTGAAGGCGGACGCGGAGACGGGTGCGAAGACCGCGCTCACCGGCCCCACCCGCACCTACGTCTCCCGCTTCCGCTACGAGACGGCCGTCATCGGCCCCGACGGCCGGCCGCTGCCGCAGCCGGGCAGCGGTCCGGTGCACGGCCGGGTGACCGCGGAGATCGCCCACCCCGAGACGGACCCGGCAGCCTCACGGGCCGGCACATGGGAGGGCTGGCAGAGCGACCGTCCCGGGCCGGCGCGAGGCCGTCCGCTCGACGTCACGGGCCTGAGCGCGCTGCACGCCGACGTCTTCCGCCGTCTCCCGCGCGAGGGACGCCCCGACGGCACCGCCCACCTCGACATCCTCGAGTTCCTGTCCCCGAAGAACGTCCTCGACGGCTTCGAGCACGCCGCCGGCTGGGGCCTGACCTCCAAGCGCCTCGACCTCTCCGACGGCGGTCACGCCTGGCTGCGTCTCACCCTGGAGCCCGAGACGTCCGTCCGCGAGGGGACGGTCACCGCCAAGGACACCTTCACCGGCAAGGAGACCGGCGAGCACGCGGTCGGCAGGACCGGCACCTCGACCTGGGGCCTCGGACTGAACGGGGGCGCGGCACGGCGCGTGTGGCACAGCGGTACGACCAGCGAGTCGGCCTGGCTGACGGTCACCGGCGGCTACGCCTACGCGCACAGCCACGCGCACCAGCACAAGGGCAAGCAGACCTTCACGCTGGAGAACAGCCTGGAGCACACCGGCACGGGCGATCTGGTCACCACCAAGGTGCGGCTCCGGGTCGAGGTGCTGCGCGAGCACCTGTCCCCCCGCATGGACGGCCTGCACGCGGTCGGCCCCGAGCCCGGGCCGGACTCCCCGCCGGCGCGGCCCGCTCCCGATCCGGAGGCCGCTCCGCTCGTCCACACCGGCGAGGTGGTCCGGCTCCGCCAGCACCCGGACCCGGCCTCGCCGACGGGGAATCCTGCTCCCCACGACGCCCAGGGCCCGGGCACGCGCGCCGCCCCCGCGGACCTGCGCGCGCCGCTGACCGCGCAGCGCACCGCGTTCGTCGAGGTACCCGGCTCGGCGGAGCTGGAACGGCACATCACCGAACGGCTGCGCGAACTGGCCCCCGGCATCCTTCCGCCGCCCGCCGGCGCGGAGGGCCGCGTGACGCCCCGGGCGATGGAGAACCAGCGACTGCTGCGCGAACGCCTGTCGCCCTCCGCCCTGCGCGCGGGCGGCGGGCGGCTCCTCGACGGCGCCTTCCGCATCACCCTGGACGCCCCCCACTCGCCCGTACTGCCCGGCCGCGGGTACGAGGTGGTGATCCGGGCCGACCTCGGGGCGGGCCGCCACGAGGGAGCTCCGGCGGCGACGGCGAAGAGCACGGTGACCCGGGGGCACGTGTCCGAGAAGGCCGTGACCCGCGGCGGCAAGCACACCCTCAGTGCGAACGGGACCTTCCGCAGGACGCTGAACCCGGTCGACACCGTCCGGGTTTTCGGAGGGGGCGGCGCCGACGGCTCCTACTCCCCGTCGCGGCAGACCGTCGCCTCCGCCGAGACCCAGGTCCAGCGCGCGTTCCAGCACAAGGGACGGGCCGACGCCTTCAGTTACCCGGTGACGTACCGCGTCGAGGTCGGCCCGCACCGGCCGGGGGACACGCCGGGCGCCCGGCCCGCCGGCTCCGGCGCGCGCACCGCGACCGAGGTCGTGCCCGCCGACGGCGACCGGCTGCGCGTCGAGGTGCGGCGGTCGCAGGACGACCCGTCGGCGCCCCGCTACCTGCGGCCCGGCCGCCTTCCGCAACTGCACTCCGTCGCCCACGTCACCGACGAGGCGCTGTTCAGGAATCAGGCGCACGCCGCTCTGCGCAGCGCCTACGAGTCCCGCGACCCCGGCAGCGAGCCGCCGCGCGTCCCGGACCTGGACGAGGCCGTGGACGCGCTGGCCGGCCGGGCCCAGCTGCACGGGCTGGTCTCCGCGTCGCACTCCGGCTGGGCCAACACGCTCGACCGGCACGTCGGCGACGGAGGTGAGCGCGACACCGTCGGCCTGTCGGTGCGCACCCGGCTGGGCGGCCTCACCTACCAGGAGACCCTGGCCGGTGACGGCACGCTCGAGCTGGAGCTGAAGGCGAGCGGCGCCACCACCCTGGCCGACCAGACGTCGTGGTCCGCCAAGGGCAACCTCAACGCGGACCTCGGCCGGTTCCCCGAGACCGTGACCGGCGCGCTGACCACGAGCTACCAGGTGCGCGGCGGCCCCAAGGTCAAGCTCGGCGGCCAGCGGGACGACACCGAAACGGTCAAGGGACAGACCGGCACCGCCCGCAAGGTCAGCCACACCGGCACCTGGCACGTGTACCGGGCCACCGCCGAGATCAGCGTCGCCGGACGGATCACCCGGCCGGACGGGGAGCCGCACACCGGCCGCCCGCTCCGGCGCGACCACGAGGTGTTCGTCCTGCTGTCCGACGAGGACGTGAAACGACCGCACACCGCGTCCGGCGGGCCGACGGCCGCCACGCCGCCGAAGCTCCGGGCCACCATGCTGGACCAGGGGATCTCGGGCGGCGTCCTGGTGGACTTCCCCGACTCGGATCTCGTCCTGCGGGCGATCGACCGGCAGCTGCGCGGGACCGGCCGGGAGACCGTGCCCGTCGCCGCGCTGCCGTTCGCCGACACGTACTCGCCCGACGCCCTCGCCGCCCGGTACGACGAACTCGTCGGCCCCGGCATCCTCGACCGGCACGTCAGGACGACCCGCTCCGGACACGTGGTCACCGAGGTGCTGGTGCGCGGAATCGCGGCCGGCTGGCACGACGACGGCGCCCGTTCGGACCGTGCGCTGACCCGTGAGGTGACCGCCTCCGACACGGTCAAGGGCAAGGCCGCCGGCAAGTGGTCGGCGGGGGGCGAGGGAAACCTGCGTGCCTCGCTGCGGCCCCCGACGGGGCACCTGGACGCGGCCTCCTGGACTCCCTCCGCCGCCTTCGAAGGCAGCCGGGGCAGCGGCGCCGAGTCGGGGGTGACCGCCACCGTCGGGCACCGGACGTCCGGGTTCGGCGACACGAACGCCCGGTTCAGCACGACCATGCGGTTCCGGGTGACGGTCAGCCGGCGTGCGGAGACCGGCCGCTTCGTGAACCTGCCGAAACCTCCGCAGGAGGTCGGCCCGCTCGCGGTGACCGCCTGGGTGCCCGAGTCGCTCACCGAGCGTGCCACCGCCCCGGAGCACCCGGGCATGCCGCAGGACCCCGGCCTCACCGCCCCCCTGGGCGTCGGCCCGTTCGGCATCGAGCTCGGCCGGACGGACACCCAGGGGCACACCGCCCGTGCCGCATGGCAGAACGCTCTGCGCGAGGCGCACGACCTCGTCGGCTTCGACAACACCAGGGCCCTGCACGACGCCGCCATCGAGGTCCAGGCGACCCCGCGCCCCTGGGGGGACGGACTGCTCGGGCAGACCGGCGCCTATTCGTCGTGGGCGCTCAACCGGGGCGCCGGACTGGCCCGGTGGGCGGTGCGGTCGGCCCTGCCCGAGCACCTGACCGGCGCGGTCTCCCGCTTCCTCGACTCCTTCGCGGCCGACCCCCGGCTGCGCACCGGGCAGGACCTGGAACAGGAGAACGCCCCGGGCCGGGAGAACAACCCGGGCCAGGTGCCCGACCCGAAGCTGAAGCACGACCTGCGCGAGGAGCAGCGCCTGACTCCGGAGCAACGGTTCGCGATCCGCCAGGCGTTCTCCGGGCAGTCGCTGCCCGCCCTGTTCCACCACTTCGCCACGAGGCAGAGCAGGTACCGCGTGCCGAGCACCTCGGTCGCCCTGTCGATCGAGGCCATCGGCCCCGCCCAGGAAGTGGGCCGCCGGGGCGCGGCCGAGGACGAACTCACCGTCACGGTCAAGGACGAGGCCGGAACGACCCTCAGCGACGGCTACAACTGGAACGTCTCCCCGCTCGACTTCTCGCTCCTCGTCGACAACCCGGTTCTCAACTTCCCGCTGAACACCGTCCGCTGGGGCCGCGAGCAGTCGTACGAGCCCGCGCGCCCGGTCACCCGGGCGCCCGGCACACCCGGCCGGGACACCCCCGACACGGCCCTGCCGCACCGTATGAAGGCCACGGAACCCGGCAAGGCCGAGGTCGGCGGTCCGGCCGTGCTGAGGCGGCAGCCGGTCAGGATCGCCGTCCACGGGCACGACGAACAGGGCGGCTACGCCGTCCACCGCACCGTCACCGGCCACGTCTTCCACTGGTCCCGCCCGTCCGTGACCGCCCCGCCGTCGGACCGCGGTTCGGCCCACGGCCCGGTCGGGGAACCCGCGGCCGCTCCCGCCCCACGCCCCTCCGGCCCGGCTCCCTCCGGCTCCGGCCCGGCTCCCTCCGCCGCGGGTCCGTCACGCTCGCACGCCGGTGAAGTCGCCGCCCGCGCTCCTCGGACCGGCCCGCTTCCGGCGCAGGCCGCCGCCCCGATGTTCACCCGCAGCGTGGCGTTCGCCGCCGAGGACGCCACCACGCCCGGCCCCGAGGAGTCCGCCCGCATCGACGCGCTGGCCGCGGAGGTGGCACGCGAGGCGGTGCGGCGCTCCGGTGCCGGGCTCGCTCTGCCGGAAGTACTGGTCACCGGGCACGCCACCGCGTCGGTGTCGGGCCGGCCGCACTTCGGCAGGGCGGTGCAGGCCGGCGCGGAGCGCGCCGACGCAGTCCGCGAGGTCTTCGCCCGCCGCCTCGACGTCCACCTGCGCGGCCTGGGCTCCCCGCTGACGTCCGACGCGATCACGATCAGGGCGGAGTCCCGCGGTTCGGAGCTGCCGCACGGCACCGACCCCGCCCAGGACACCCCGGAGGCCCGTCGCCAGGCGTTCATCACCGTCACCCGGCCGCCGGAGACGGGTCACGAACCGGCGCCCCGGCCCGATCAGCCCCGGACGGCTTCCTAGGCCCACGCCTGCAGGGCTGGGGTCCGACGATGCGGCGGTGTGGCGTCGGTCCTCGTCCCGAGGCGGCGCCGGGGGCCGTCGCCGCCGCGGCCCGGCAGCGGCACCGCGTGGTGCAGCACCTCACGCTCACCCCGGAGTATCGACTGTTCCAGCTCCACGAGCTCCGGTCCGGGAGCGACGCCGACGGTCTCCATCAGGACGGACCTCGCCCGCCGCAAAGCTCCCAGGGCATCCGACTGGCGGCCGCCCGCCCACAGGGCCAGCGCCAGCATGAACCAGGCGTGCTCCCGCAACGGCGCGTCGCGTACGAGGGTTTCGGCGCTGAGCACGACTTCCGCAAACCGGCCCGCTTCGAGGCCCGCCCGCAGCAGCAGTTCACGGGCCATCAGCCGCATCTCGTCCAGCCGGGCCACCTCGTCCACGGCCCATTCGTGGTCGGCCCATTCGCAGTAGGCCGGCCCCTGCCACCAGGACAGGGCGTCGCGCAGCCGGCGCCACGCCCTCTCTGGTTCGTCGGAGCGGGCTCGCCGGACGGCGGCCTCGAACCGCCAGGCGTCGACGGAGTCCTCCGGCAGGCGCACGGCGTAGCCGGGCGGGGTGCTCGGGAGCACCTTCGACGGCGCCCTGGGCGGACGTTCCGGTTCCAGGGCGCGCCGCAGGTGGGAGATCAGCGGCTGCAGCCCGGTCCGTGCCCGGTGATGCGGGGTGTGACGCCACAGACGGTCGGTGATGCGCTCGGCCGGAACCACACTGCCGCGAGCGGTGAGCAGCATGGCGAGCACCGCGCGTTGCTGTGGCCCTCCCAGCGCCACGCGTTCCCCGCCCGCGTGGGCCTCCATCGAGCCGAGGACGTGGAGGCGGAGCATGGATGAGCCATCTGTCGGACTGGTGTCCTTCTGCAGGGACATGTACGGCTCCGAGGCATGTTCGTCGATCCGGTGGCGGGTGGCATCGCCCTCCCGGCAGGCGCCGGACGTGCCGACGTGACCGCGTGCCAAGTCGGCTCCAAGTGCGGTCCAAGTGGCCGCGGGACACTGCTGGGGATGCCGGTGCTCAGATTCCCGGCCGAATGTCAGGAAGTTGTCGGGTTCCTGTCGTGGTCCGGTGTGCCGTGACGACTTGCGTGGCATCCACGGGAGTTGGGCCTTCGCCCTTCCTACGATGGCCGCCATGTGTGCGTATGTTGTGCTCGCCGACGACGACCCCAAACAGGCCGACCTCATCCGCCGTTACCTGGAGAGAGAAGGCCATTCGGTCGTTGTCGTCCACGACGGGCGGGCCGCCCTGGACGAGATCCGGCTGCGGATGCCCGATCTCGTGGTGCTGGACTGGATGATGCCGCGCGTGGACGGCCTGGACGTGTGCCGGGTGCTGCGCAGGGAGTCCGAGGTTCCCGTGCTGATGCTCACCGCGCGCGCGGAGGAGGACGACCTGCTGCTCGCCCTCGACCTGGGCGCCGACGACTACATGACCAAGCCCTGCAGCCCGCGTGAACTGGTGGCCCGCGTCCGTACCCTGCTGAGGCGGGCCGGCCACGCGGCCGCCCCCGGTGCCGGAACCGTCCAGAAGGCCGGACCGGCGTATGTCGTGGGCGCCCTGGTGGTCGACCCCGACCGGTTCGAGGTGCGGGTGGAGGGACGGCTGGTCGACTGCACTCCCGGCGAGTTCCGCGTGCTCGAGGTGCTGGCGTCGGCTCCGGGCCGGGTGTTCACCAGGAAACAGGTGCTGGAGCACCTGCACGGCATCGACCGCTATGTCACGACCCGCACGGTCGACGGGCACGTCATGAACCTGCGCCGCAAGATCGAGCGTGATCCGACCCGGCCCGAGCGGCTGCTCACGGTCTACGGCGTCGGCTACAAGGTCGCCGACGCTCCTTCCGCGGAGGCGTCCGACGGCGGGACCGGTCCCCGTGCGAGGTGACATACCGCTGCGCAGAAGTCTGCGGTCGCGGCTGCTGCTGCTGTCCGCCCTGGTCTCCCTCTGCTCGATCGTCGCGACCGCCTGGCTCGTCGTCAGCCTCACCGCCGTCGCCATCGGACGTCAGCGCGGCCAGGTCCTCGCCGACGACGCACGGATCTACGACGCGCTCGTCGGTTTCGCGGCCACGCACCCGGACTGGGGAGACGTCGGACCGGTGATCCGCGAGCTGTCGCGGCGGACCGGCCGCCGCATCACCCTGACCGACGAGGACCGTCACCTGCTCGCGGATTCCGGGGAAGGAGACCGAAGGCCGGCGCGGTCGCTGCCGTCGACGGCGTCGGCGACCGTCGACGCGTTCGCCGTCGACACCGCGCTCGCGCCCCGCTACGACGGCGCGCCCGCCGACCGCATCGATCCCCGCGCCGTCGGCCCCTTCCGGTTGACCGCCCGGGAAAGGGCCGCTCAGCAGGCCACGGCGTCCCGGGTGGCGAACTGTATGCGCGGGCCCGGAGTGCTGCAGGACGTCAGCGTCGTGCAGCTGCCCAACGGCCGGGAGCAGGTCATGATCGACGGCCGTGCTCTGGACACCGGTGACCGCTGCCGGGTGGACGAACTCCTCCGGCGCACCGACACGGAGCGGAAGGCGCTCGCCCAGCTGGGCCGGCTCGTCAACGGTTGCCTCACCGCCCGTCACGCCCCGCCGGTACAGCTCGCCGACGACCTGACCTGGATCCCGTCGACCGCCCGTGGCACTCCGGACTCACGCGCGGTGACGACCTGCCTCTCCACCGCCCGGCGGGAACAGCTCGACCCCTACGTGGCGCCGGCCGCTCTGCTCTTCACCAGCGGACCCGACCAGAAGATCGCCACCTTCTTCGACCTCTCCGACACCAACCGCGCGCGGATCGCAGGAGTCACCGTCGCCGTGCTGCTGACCACCATGACGGTCACGTTCGTCGCCGGCACGCGCATGGTCAGGCCGCTGCGTGCCCTGACCGGCGCGGCCCGGCGGATGGCCGAGGGCGACGAGAGCGCACACGTCGAGGTGACCGGCGACGACGAGTTCGGCAGACTCGCCGAGGCGTTCAACCTGATGGCGAGCAGGCGCCGCCAGCTGGAGGAGCTGCGACGGGCCCTGGTGAGCGACGTCGCCCACGAACTGCGCACCCCGCTCAGCAACGTACGCGGCTGGCTGGAGGCCGTCGAGGACGGTGTCGTACCCGCGGACGAGAACCTCATCTCCTCGCTGCTGGAGGAGGCGCTGCTCCTGCAGCACATCATCGACGACCTGCGCGACCTCGCGGCGGCGGACGCCGGCGTGCTCAGGCTGCACCCCGAGGGCGTCGACGCGGCCGCCCTGCTCGCCCAGGTCGCCCGCGCCCACCAGGGCAGCGCCGGTTCCGCCGGAGTGCGGCTGCGTGTGCTGTCCGGCGACGAGGGACCCCACCTGTACGCCGATCCCGTGCGGCTGCGCCAGGCGATCGGGAACCTCGTGTCCAACGCCATCCGGCACACGCCCGTCGGCGGCACGGTCACCCTCTGCACCCGGATGAAGGACGACGATGTGGTGTTCAGCGTCGAGGACACCGGATCCGGCATCAGCGGCGAGGACCTGCCCAGGGTCTTCGACCGTTTCTGGCGGGCGGAGAAGTCACGGAGCCGGCAGGGCGGCGGAAGCGGGCTGGGCCTGTCCATCGTCCGCAAGCTCGCCGAGGCGCACGGCGGCACCGTGCACGTGTCGAGCGTGCCCGGGGAGGGCTCGATCTTCTCGCTCAGGCTGCCCGGTCAGCACTCCGGTCCGGTTCCGTGACCCGTCCGGCCGGTTCGCCGGTCCGCCGCCTCGCCGGAAGGGGCTTGGCACGGGACGGCCCCACCCCTTATCGTCATGCTGACACTTACCGGCCGAGGAGCTCTGAATGGCTGTCAGCGACGTCCTGGGCGATATCGTCGCGCCCCTGAACACCGTGCTGTTCGACTTCGGCCGCGACGCGGTGACCTGGGCGGAGCTGCTCGGCTTCGCCACCGGCGCGGCCTGCGTCTGGCTGACCGTCAGAGCCAGGATCGCCAACTTTCCCGTCGGCATCGCCAACAACCTGTTCTTCCTGGTTCTGTTCTGGAGCGCGCAGCTGTACGCCGACGCCGTGCTGCAGGTCGTGTACCTGATGCTGGCCGCCGTCGGCTGGTGGACCTGGCTGCGCGGCGGCGAGCGCCGCTCCGCCCGCCCGATGGGCCATGCCTCCGCGCGCACCCTCGTCGTCCTGCTGCTGCTCGCCGTACCCGCGACCTGGGGCCTGACGGTGGTGCTGACCCGTGCCCAGGACGTCGCACCGTTCTGGGACGCCCTCACCACCGTGCTGTCGCTGGCCGCCCAGTGGCTGCTCAACACCAAGTCCTATGAGAACTGGTACTTCTGGATCGCCGCGGACGTGGTCTACATCCCCCTGTACTTCGCCAAGATGCTCTACCTGACCGGCATCGTCTACGTGCTCTTCCTGACGATGTGCCTGCTCGGACTGCGCGGTTGGCGCCGGGAGCTGGCCGCGGGCCGGCCGGCCGCCGCAGCGGACCCGGTGCGCGCATGACGGCCCCCTTCGACCACGGACTGGTCATCGGCAAGTTCTACCCCCCGCACGCCGGTCACCACTTCCTGGTGCGCACCGCGGCGGACAGCTGCCGTCGCGTCACGGTCGTGGTGATGGCAGCGGACGTGGAGTCGATACCGCTGGCCGACCGGGTCGGCTGGCTGCGCGAAGCGTACGCGGACCGGCCCCGGGTGGCCGTCGCCGGCGTCGTCGACAACATACCGGTGGACTACGAAAGCGACAGCGTCTGGACCCAGCACGTGGCCCTGATGCGTGAGGCGGTCGCCGCCGCGGCCCATGCCGCCGTCCCGGTGGACGCGGTGTTCACCTCGGAGCCGTACGGCGCCGAACTGGCACGCCGGTTCGGCGCGGCGGACGTCCGCCTGGACGTCGCACGTGAGACTTTCGCGGTCTCCGGCACCGCGGTCCGCGGCGACCCGGTGGGCCACTGGGACGCGCTGGAGCCGCCGGTGCGGGCCTGGTTCGCCCGTCGGGTGGTGGTGCTCGGCGCCGAGTCCACCGGCACCACCACGCTCTCCCGCGACCTGGCGGAGGCGCTGCGCAGCCGCGGTGGCCCGCATGCGCTCACCCGGTGGGTGCCCGAGTACGGGCGCGAACTGACCGTCGCCAAGCTCGCGGTGGCCCGCGCGCTGGCCGCCCGCCGCGGCGCTCCGGAACCCACCGTGTTCGACCTGGAATGGAGCGACGCCGACTTCGAGGCCGTCGCCGCCCGCCAGTCGGCCGAGGAGGAACACGCCGCCCGGACCGGCGGGCCCGTGCTGGTCTGCGACACCGACGCACTGGCCACCACCGTCTGGCAGGAGCGCTACGTCGGCCGGACCACCGAGGCGGTGCACCTCCTCGCGGACGCCATGCCGCCCAGGGCGCTGTATCTGCTCACCGGCCATGAGGACGTGCCGTTCCACGACGACGGCCTGCGCGACGGCGAGGAGTTGCGGCCCTGGATGACCGAGCGGTTCCGCAAGGTGCTGTCCGGTCGCGGCGTGCCCTGGCAGGAGGTGCGCGGCGACCGCCCGACGCGGCTGCGACTCGCCCTGGAGGCGGTCGACCGGCTGCTTGACGAAGGCTGGCGGCTGGCCGCCCCGCTCGGCTGAGGCTTCGGGCCTCCGCGTTGCGCGCCCGCCGGTTCGCCGTCCTGTCCGCCCTGTCCGTCCTGTCCGCCCCGTCCGTCCCGTCGTCCCTGCCGAGGCTCTGGGGCGGGTCCGCGCGTGGCGACTGCCCGCCCAGGACCTGGCCGGCCTGGGCGGGCAGTCACCGCGCGTCGGTACGCGTGGTCAGACCAGCGGCCACAGCGCTGCGGTGAGGGCGAAACCGGCGCAGCCCATGACGGTCGTCAGGACGGTCCAGGTGCGCAGGCCCGCCGCGACGTCGAGACCGGCGAGCTTGGTGAACATCCAGTACCCGGCGTCGTTGATGTGGGACAGCGCGAGGGCGCCCGCGCCCATCGCCAGTGCCACCAGGGACAGGTGGCTGGTGGACAGATCGGCGCGGTGCAGCAGCGGGGTGAGGATTCCGGCCGTGGTGATGAGCGCGACCGTCGCCGATCCCTGGGCCGCGCGCAGGGCGAGGGACGTCAGGAAGGCCAGCAGGAGCACGGGCAGCCCGGTGTGCTCCAGGACGTCGGCGATCGCGTCGCCGATGCCGCTGGCGACCAGGACCTTGCCGAAGACGCCGCCCGCGCCCGCCACCAGGATCACCATCGCGACGGGCGGCAGCGCGGAGCCCATCACCTCGGCGATGCGTGACCGGTCCCAGCCGCGGCGGGCGCCCAGGAAGAACCCGCACAGAACGACGTCGATGAGCAGGGCCACCATCGGGGCGCCGAGGACGGTGAGCACGGCGCGCAGGCCGGAGCCCTCGGCGAGGATGTTCTGGCCGATGGTGCCGACGAGGATCAGCAGGATCGGGGTGACGATCAGCGCCAGGACCATGCCGAAGGACGGCGGCCGCACTTCGCTGCCCGAGGACACGGTCCTGTTCAGCACGGCGGTGGCGCGGCCGTCGCCGGAGGGGGCCGAGCCGGTGTCCGCGGGAGCCGGCACGGTGCCGCCGCCGGTCTCCGGTTCGCCGTACACCTCGGCGTGCACCGCGGGGTCCATCGGGTACTCGCGGCGGGTCAGGCGCCGGGAGACGAGGTAGCCGGTCAGGACGACGAGGGCCGTGATGGGGATGCCCATCATGAGCACCAGGCCCTGGCTGGCGCCGATGGCCTCGGCGACGGCGACCGCGCCCGGGTGCGGCGGCAGGAAGGCGTGCACGGTGAGCATCGCGGCGCCCATCGGCAGCGCGTACACCAGCAGCGGCTTGCGGGCGGTACGGGCGACGCCGTACGCGATCGGCATCAGGATGATCAGGCCCACCTCGAAGAAGACCGGAATGCCCAGGACGAACCCGGCGACGGTCAGGGCGAGCGGGGTGCGCCTGGAGCCGAACTTCTCGATGAGGGAGTGGGCGAAGGCATGCGCGCCGCCGGAGAGTTCGATGACGCGGCCGATCATCGCGCCCAGCGCGATGATGGTGGCTATGTGACCCAGCGTGGCGCCCATGCCCTCCTCGATCGTCTTCACCAGGTCGGCGGCGGGCACACCCGCGGCCAGCGCGACGCCGATGCTGACGACCACGAGGGCGACGAAGGGCTGGACCCTGGCTCTGAGGATGAGCAGGAGGAGGGCCGCGACACCGGCGACCGCGATGGTGAGCAGGGCGGTGTGGCTCATCGTCCCTCTCCTTCCGAGGCGTTGGGGGACTTGGGGGACAGGACGGTGACGACGGAGGAGTCGTCGTGGGCACCGAGCCCGGCGTGCTCACCGAGCAGGTAGAGCTGTTCGGCCGCGGCGGCCAGCGGCACGGGGACGTGGGCGTCCTTGGCGATGCCGGTGACGATGCCCATGTCCTTGACGAAGATGTCGAGCCGCGACTTGACCTCGGGACCGGGGCCGTCGCCGTACGTCTGGACCATGCGCGGCCCGCGGTCGGCGAACATGAAGGAGCCGGCGGCCCCGTGCTTGAGACTGTCGACGACCGTGCCCGGGTCCAGCCCGAGGCCGCGGGCGAGGGCGATCGCCTCGGCGGCGGCCGCGATGTGCACGCCGGCCAGCAGCTGGTTGACGGCCTTCATCGCCTGGCCGTCGCCGGGGCGGGGGCCGACGACGGTGAGTGTCGAGGCGAGCAGGTCGAGGACCGGCCGGGCCGTCTTCAGCGCGACGTCCTCGGCCCCGACGACGATCAGCAGATCGCCGTTGCCGGCTCGCACCGGGCCACCGCTGACCGGCGCGTCCACGGTCAGCACGTCGTGCTCGGCGAGCCGTCGGGCGGTGGTGCGTGCCGCCTCGGGGCCCACGGTGCTGGTGAGGATCACCACCGCGCCGGGGCGGAGGGCTTCGGCTGCGCCGTTCTCACCGAACAGCGCGCCCTCGACCTGCGTCTGGTCGCGGACGGCGAGCACGACGACATCGGCGTCACGCGCGGCCTCGGCCGGAGAGGCGGCGTCGCGGGCGCCCTCGGCGGCCAGGGCGGCCCGCCGGTCCTCCGCGATGTCGTAGACGGAGACGGGCAGCTCACCGGCCAGGCGGCGGGCCATGGGAAGTCCCATGGCGCCCAGGCCGATGACGGCCGTTCGGGGACGGGGGTGGGGAGACATCTTCGTACTCCTGAAGAGGTAAGGGGAGAGGAGCGGATTCACTGCCGGAGGCGGGGAGGGTCCGGCAAGGGGAGGGAGTACGCGCGTCGGGGTGCCTGCGAGGGGATGGCGCAGGGCCGGCGACTCCCGGCGGCTCGCGTGGGTGGCGCGACGGGGGCGTGGGGACCCGGGGCTGCTCGCGTGGGTGGCGCGACGGGGGCGTGGGGGCTGTGGGGCCCGGGGCCGCCCGGTGGGTCACGGGACCGGGTGCGGGGGGTTCGGGGCCGTACGGGGTTCTCGCGCCGTACGGCGGTGCTGTCCGGATCGAACTTGGACGTGGGGATGACGACTGGTCAGCGGGGCTGGGCCGGAGTCACCCGGCCCTCCCTTCGGGGGACGGACTCAGACGGCTGATGACCTCCAGGGCGGCGTCCCGGACCGCGTCGCGGCCTGCCGCCCACAGGGAGACGGCGTCGGAGCCGGGCAGGGCGGCCGGGAGGGCCGTGCGGACGGCTTCCAGATAGGCGCGGCGCAGTTCGGCGTTGACGTTGACCTTGGCGACGCCACGCGCGAGGGCTCCGTGCAGTTGCCCGACGGGCAGGCCGCTGGCGCCGTGCAGGACGAGCGGGACCGGGACGGCCTCGTGGATCAAGGCCAGCCGCTCCAGGTCGAGGCGGACGGGGTCCTTGGTGAAGCCGTGGACGTTGCCGACGGCGACGGCGAGCGCGTCCACGCCCGTCGCCTCCACGAACTCGGCCGCCTGCCGTGGGTCGGTCAGCGACGCGGTTTCGGCCACGGCGTCGGTGGAGACGTCCTCGTCGCCCTCCAGGGCACCGAGTTCGGCCTCCACCCAGGCGCCGTGGTCACGAGCCCGCCGTACCGCCTCCTTCGTCAGAGCGATGTTCTCGGCGAACGGCAGGTGGGACCCGTCGACCATGACGGAGGTGTAGCCCGCCTCCAGGCAGACGGTGATCTCGTGCAGATCGCGGCTGTGGTCGAGGTGGACGCCGATGAGGGCGCCGGAGTGTTCGGCGGCGTCCAGAGCCAGCCGCATCAGGGCACGGCGTCCGGCGTGCTTGAACGGACTGGAGCCGGCCTGGACCAGGACGGGGCGCCCGGCGGCCTCGGCCGCTGCCGTGATGCCGCTGACCGTCTCCAGGTTGTAGGCGACGAACCCCGGCACGGCGTGTCCGGTGTGCGCGGCCTGCTTGAGCGCTTCGGTTCCGTGCAGCAGCATCACGCGCTCCTGAGCAGGTCGATCGCGTCGGCGAGGGCGTCGGGGCCGCCGACGTTCCCGGCGAAGACGATGTAGGGAATGCCGGCGGCGGGGCCGTCCACGGCCTCCCAGAGGGAGACGATGCCCGGCAGCAGCGTGCCCCGTGCCCAGGCGCGGCGGATCCGAAGGCCATGGGTGGCGGTGTCACTGGAGGTGATGCCGCCCTTGGCGACGACGAAGGCGGGCAGGCGCCGGGCGGTGACCCGGCGCACGGTCTCCACCAGCGCGGCGGAGACCCGGCGGGAGATCGCCAGACTCTCGTCCGCGTCGGCACCCGCCACCAGCGTGCGCGAGGTGCGGATCACGGCGTCGGCCGAGTCCAGCGCGTCGGCGGCCGCGGCCGCGACCTCGGCGAGATGGGCTTCGCACCGCTCCTCGTCGAGCAGCAGGGCCATGTCGAGTTCGTACTCGATGATCCCGCCGCGCTCCCGCAACCGCCCGAGCTGCCGTGTCGTCAGGGAGACGTGGGACCCCACGGCAATCAGGCCGTGGCGCGCCTGGCTGCGCGACCGGCGCAGTTCGGCGGGGGTGAGCGGGGCCCGCCCGGCCTGGCCCGCGCGGGCCCTGACGAAGGACGGGCCGACCCGGTACAGCAGCCGTGTGCCGTTCTCCTCCGCCTCCGCGAGGGCCAGGGCCAGTACCCGCAGATCGTCGTCGCACACCGCGTCGACCACGGCCGTACGCCCGCCGCGCAGTGCGGACAGCAGCCGTGCCGTGTGTGCCGGCCCGCCCACCCGCAGATCGTCGAGGGTGATGCGCATGACCTCTTCCGCCGGCACGCGCCCGTCCGTCTTCTCCTCGACCCACTCGGGCAGGGCGGAGCTGCGGTAGCCGAAGGTGGCGTCGCGGGCGAACTCGCTTTCACCGACGGGCAGCAGGCCGTCGGGCGTCCGCATCCAGTGGCGGGAGCCGATGGTCAGCCGGCCCGCCTCGATGTAGGCGGGGACCAGCACCACGCCGTCCGCCGCCTTGGCGCCCAGCTCGGTGAGTTCCCGGGCGAGGACGTCGGTCTCCAGGGGGAAGTGGCCGCGCAGGGTCGAGTCGCTGCGGCTGGCTAGGACGTAGTCGGCGCCCTCCGCCTCGGACGCCGCGTGCAGGGCGCGGACCACCTCACGATTGCGGGCGGCGGCGTCCTCGGGCGACAGGCTGCGGGTGTTGGTGAGTACGAAGAAGGCGGCGCTGTCCTGACGCAGTGCCCAGCGCAGATCCTCCACCGTCCAGGAGGTCAGCACGGGCACGTCGGCGACCGTCTGGGTGCCGGTCGGGTCGTCGTCGAGGACGACGAGACGGGGGCCGCCGGAGATACGGGCGGCCACCTCGGTGGCGCTCACCGCGCGGACCGGGGGCAGCCCTTCCAGCACCGCGGCCTCCGCGACGGGGCCGGTCTGGGCATGGCGGGGTAGGGACATGGTGGATTCCTGGTCTGTGACGAAGAGTCGAGCGAGGGGCTGGTCAGTCGAGGTCGCGCTTGATCACATGGGTGCGCAGGTCGTCGGCGGTCTGGTTCATGTGGCCGTCCATGGCGGCCCTGGCGGCATCGGGACTGCCGGACTCGAGCGCGGCGAGCACCCGTTCGTGGTGTGCGATCGCGTTACTGCGGATCTCCGGGACGGCCGAGGTCTCCCGGCGGCCCTCGACGAGCAGCGGGCCGAACGGCTCGAACAGCAGCGGGACGAACAGGTTGCCCGTAGCCCGCATCACCGTGTCGTGGAAGTCGATGTCGGCCTGCACGAACTGCTCCGTGTCGCCGGCGTCGGCGGCCTCGCGCATGACCGTCAGGTGCCGGCGCAGCTCTTCCAGGTCCTCCTCGCTGCGGCGGGAGGCGGCCAGCTCGCACGCGCCGTTCTCGATGAGCCGGCGGGCCTCGATCAACCGCTCCGACAGGGCGCCGCTGGCGGTGCGCGAGGCCGCCCGCACAACCGGTTCCAGGGCGGTCCACCGGTCCGGCGCGTTGACGTAGGTGCCCCGGCCGCGCACCACCCTGACGACGTTCTGGGCCCGCAGATGCTTGACCGCCTCGCGCACGGTCAGGCGGCTGACACCGCTGAGTTCCGAGAGCTCTCCCTCGGGCGGGAGGGCGGAGTCCGGCGGGTACTGGCCGTCGATGATCGCGGTGAGCAGCTGCTCGGCGAGATCGTCCGCGAGCGACATGGTGGGAGCCTTTTCGTTCGGTGATCGCATCTAACCGGTCCATATCTGGCATCAGACATCTGATGTCCATGTGCCGGAAACAATGACACCGGCCGGGAGAGGCGTCAATACCCTGACCGCACGCGATTCGGCGACCGCGGTCGCGGTGACGACGGGATGACCCGGCCTGCCGCCACCGGCACCACGGCCCCGTTCCTCCTGGCGAACTCCCCGCCATCGCTGGGCCGTCCGGGCCGGGCAGGTCGACGCTGCTGCACGTTGTGGCCGCCCTGGACCGGCCGACGACCGGCGTCGTCCGCAGCGCGGGGCATGCGGAGAACGTCGCCACCGGCCTGCTGTACGCGGGTGTCCCCCACCGCAGGCAGGCCCCTCGCGCGGGAGGCGCCGGCCAGGGTGGAGCTGGAACACCGTCACTCCCCGCAGGGCGGCCCGCCGGCCGTCTTCCCCAGCAGATCTCCGGGGGCAAGCGCCGGCGGGTCGCCATCGCGCGCGCCCTGGTCAACAGCCCCGCACTGGTGCCGGCCGACCCTGCTCGGCATCCGGACCCGCGGGCCGCAGGCCGCAGGCCACGCTGTCCGCGCTCGGCGTCTCCATCGGCATCGCGGCCCTCGGCGTGGTGACCGCCGTTCCCGCCTCCAGCCGGCGGGCCCTGACGGACCGGCCGTCCGCGCTCGGTACGAACACGCTGCGCGTCGCCCCGCAGGCGGACAGCGATCCCCCGGCGCCGGGTCCTGGGAGCGGTCGCCGTCGGCGTGGCCGGGGGCTGTACCCCGCCGTACGCGCCTCCCTCCTGACCCCGACGGAGGCGCCGGCCGCCGTCTGAGGCAGGAGGGCAGCCGGGATTTCCGGCCCGTCGCGAAGGGCCGTGGCGCCTAGGCTCCGGGCGTCTCCGCCCGGGCAGCCCTGCCGACGTGCCAGCTGCGGACGACGCCCGCGTGGGCGTCGAGCTGGAGGAGTTCCCCGGTCCGCGGGTCCTGACGGGTGGGCCGGAAGCCGGGAACCGAACCGGTGCGGGCTCCCTCGGCGGGGTCCCAGACGTCCAGTCCGGACTCGCCCGTCGAGAACAGCAGCCCGTCCGCGGCGAAGAAACGGCCGTACGGCCCCGGGAACGCTCCCGCCTCGACGCAGCGCGCGTCGCCCGCGCCGGTGAACTCGTAGACGGTCGCGCCGTTCACCAGCGTCTGCTCGTCGTCCCCGAGGCCGCCGATCGCCAGGCGGTTCTCGCCGAGCCAGGCGAGGGGCCGGTCCCAGTAGTAGTCGCACAGGGCGAGCTGGGACCAGCCGGCCGGTCCCGGCCGCGCGTCCTCGCCGTCGGCCGGCCACGCGGGCAGGTCCCACACCAGCACCGAGCCGACGGGATGCCACTGCCAGGCGTCCGAGGCGATGCGCGTGCCCTCCGGGCTGGGAAGCAGCGCTCCGTGGAAGCAGCTGTTCCACGGGGCGTCCGCAGCGCCCGTCGGTGTCGTCGTCAGGGTCTCGCCCGTCGCCGGATCGCAGACCAAGATCCGGTTCCACCGCTCCCGGTACAGGACGGCCTGGCGCTCGCCGAGGGTGGTGAAGGCGAGCGAGAAGGGAACGGTGTCGCTGTGGTAGCCGTCGTTCTCCAGGCTGCGGGTGACCGTCCCACGGGTCAGATCGATCACCTCGCCGTGCCGCCCGTAGTCGATCACCACGGCGGCGAAACGGCCGTCGGACGAGGCGTGCAGGCGTCGGGTCTGCGAGCGCCCGCACCAGGGTTCCGCGGCGGCGTCCGGGGCGACGGAGCTGCGGCCCACCTCCGCGCAGTCGTCGCCCGGGGCGTCCCAGAGCAGGAGGCGTCCGTCCGCGCAGAGCAGCAGCAGACCCCGCTCCGTGGGGGCGATGTCCACGACCTTGCCGGCGCGCCCGGGGAGGGGCGTGCTGTCCACCGTCGGGTCCAGCGGCCTGGGCGCCTCGACGGTCTCCGGTGCTCCGACCACTCCCAGCACGCTGCCGAGCGCGTCGTCGAAGCACTCCTCGCACACCCGCCCGGCGGCGGCGCCGCCGTCCCGGCAGACCTCGCAGACGTGCTCGGTGCTCAGGCCGGCGCCCGTGTAGCGCAGGAAGTAGTCCGTCGCGGCAGCAGCACGGAGATGTGCGCACAGGGGCGGGCCGTAGGGATGCGCGTCGTGCCCGCAGACAAGGGTCATGGGAGGGAACTCCTGAGAAGAGGTCGTGGTGACGGGGCCGGCCGGACCGGAGACACCCGGGGTCCAGCAAACCGCCCCGTGCCGTGCCGCGTCGGCCCCTCGGCCGCACACGGCCCCGTCGGACAGAACATCACGCTCGAATGTGCACGGAACCGCGCCGGCCGGCCCGGTGCCCGGGGCGGTGTTGCGGGCGTCACAGGGAACGGTCCGAGTCCGCGGCCCTCGGCCGCCGCTGGCGGGCGTGTCGAGCCCGCCGGCCCGCGTCCGGCGGCCGAGGGCGCGTATGCGCCCGCATAGGCCGTATCCGGCCCGGGACCGCGGCTGAGGCCCATCCGGTCCGCCGCCCCGAGAGGCCCGCCCGACCCCTCGTTCAGCCCGTCGAACAGCACCGTTCGGGGCATCACCCCGGCGGCGGGCCATCGGGTACCGGAGGCTCCGGAGCAGCCGGGCAGGCACCGCCCACCACACCCCTCATTCACATGTGCACATTCCCTGAATCGTTTCCGGACAGCGTTCGGCAATCCCGTCCCGTGATCGGCAAAGCCAATCCCCCCAGGCAGGGAGCAACGCCCGAGCCGCCCTCTCGCCCGATAACGGTTCATGTTTGATTCCGTTATCCAGCGATCGAGTGTGTTGACTTTACGAGGAGGTAACAGTCAATGTGTCCGCACCCCGCCACTCCGGGAACGTAGCGGAGCGGCACGCACTCGAGGAGACGCCATGTCACTGCGGACCCATCGCCCTGCGCTTCGCCGCGCCCTGGTGGCCCTTACCGCACTCCCCCTGCTCGCCACCGCGGCGTGCGGCGGCTCCGGCAGCAAGGACAGCGCGTCGGGCGAGCAGGCCAAGTGTGAGAAGAGCGACGGCAAGGTCAAGCTCACGTACTGGTCCTGGATCCCCGGCGTGGACAAGGCGGTGGCCGAGTGGAACCGCCAGAACCCCGACATCCAGGTGACCGTCAAGTCGGTCCCGAACGGCAACGCCGGCACGTACCAGAACATGTCGAACGCCCTGAAGGCGGGCAAGGCCCCCGACCTCGGGCAGATCGAGTACGACTCGCTGGCGAGCTTCCGCCTCCAGGACGGCCTCACCGACATCGCCTCGTGCGCGGGCGTCAAGCAGGCCAAGGGCGACTTCGTCGACTGGACCTGGTCCCAGGTGACCTTCGGCGCCGACGGCAAGGACGGCGTCTGGGCCGTGCCGCAGGACACCGGCCCGATGGCCCTCTTCTACCGCAAGGACCTGTTCAAGAAGTACGGCATATCGGTCCCGAAGACCTGGCAGGAGTACTACGAGGCGGCCAAGAAGCTGAAGAAGGCCGACCCGAAGGCGTACATGACGCACTTCTCGCAGACGGACCCGAACTGGTTCAGCGGTCTGCTGTGGCAGAAGGGCGCGAACATGTTCGGCCAGGACGGCGACACGTGGAAGGTCGACGTCGACAACGCGGCCGCCGGCGAGGTGGCGGACTACTGGCAGAAGATGATCGACGAGAAGCTGGTCGCGACCGACCTGCAGGGCTTCTCCCCGGCGCTCTACAAGGCGTGGAACAACGGCGAGGTGGCGACCTGGGTCAGCGCCGCCTGGGGCTACAGCACCATCCGTGACAACGCCAAGGCGACCGCCGGCAAGTGGGGCGTGGCTCCGATGCCGCAGTGGTCCGCGGGCGAGAACAAGGCCGGCAACTGGGGCGGCTCGACGACGGCGGTCCTCGGCGACAGCAAGCACCCCTACGAGGCGGCGAAGTTCGCGCTGTGGCTGAACACCGACCCGAAGGCGCTGGAGATCCTCAACCGTGAGGGCGGTCTCTACCCCGCGGCCACCGCGGGCCTCGACCTGGCGGCGCTGAAGAAGCCGGTGGACTTCTACGGCGGCCAGAAGATCTTCGACGTCTTCGCGGACGCCGCCAAGAACGTCACCACGGACTGGACCTTCGGCCCGACGATGACGGACACCTACCGCTTCATGGGCGACGGCATCGCCGGAGCGCTGGGCGGCCAGGGCACGCTCAAGGACGCGCTGAAGACGACGGAGACCAAGACGGTGGACTCCCTGGAGAAGCAGTCCCTCAAGGTCGCCACGCCGCCGCGCCCGCCGCGCAGGCGGCCGGGGAGGACGACGACGTCGTGGTGTACCCGGCCTCCGTCCTGCCGGGCGGGCAGGTCACCGTGCACG
>NZ_JBFADM010000009.1:0-172899 GCF_040641355.1 Streptomyces sp. NPDC020996 | reverse complement strand
CGTCGCCCTCGCGGCGCTGTTCGAGGTCGATGCGGGAGAGCTCGAAGCCGTCGAGGGTGGCGGCGACCGCGCTCAGGCGCTGACGCGCCGGGGCGCCCGCTGGCCGGCCGCGACGGCCCGGTCCGGCTCGGTGAACTGGCCGACGCCGACTGGATCTCCGGCAGTCCCCGCCCCGAGGGCACGCTGCTGGACGCGGCGTTGCGCCAGGGCTTCCGTCCCCGCGTCGCCCACGTCGTCGCCGAGTGGACCGCCAAGCAGGGCTACGTCGCCGCCGGCCTGGGCGTCGCCCTGGTCCCCGCCCTGGCCGCCGCGTCCGTACGGCCGGACGTCGCCCTGCTCCGGGTGCCCGCCGAGGACGCCCCCGCCCGCGCGGTGTACGCCGCCACGGTCCGCGGCCGCTCACCGTCCCCGGCCGTACTCGCCTTCCTCGCCGCACTGCGGGAGGCGGCGACCCGCGTCCCGGTCTAGGTACGCGTGCTCATGCGCCCGGCCGCCGCCGGGCACGCTGCCGTCATGAGGTGGAGGAACACGATCGCGATCCTCGCCCTGCTGCCCCTCGACGCCCTCGCCGTGGGCTACGGCTGGCTGGCGGCCGGGATGACCGCCTGGGCGGCGGGCCAGGACGGGCGGCCCTACGATCCCCCGCTGGTCGAACTGAGCGGCGCCTGCGCGGTGGTGGCGGCCGCCGGGGTGCTGCTGTGGTGGGCCCGGCTGCGCGGCGCCGCCGCTTTCCAGACGGTCCCGCTGCTGGCGCTGGCCGCGCTCATGCTGCCCTGGTGACGCCTGCGCGCCCTCGTGGCCATCGCCACCGGAGCCGCGGGCCGATTCACCGCGCCTGTCTTCTCCGCACCGGCCATGGCCTCCGCGTCCCCCGCGGGCCGATTCGGCGTGGCACTTCACATGACGGGTACGCCGTCCCGGAGGTACAACGGCCCACCCGTGCCCAGTGCCTTCAGGGCGTGCTCGAACCGGCGCCGGATGCGGTCCCGGAGGCGACCGGCGGCTTCGGCGACCGTGACGAAAACGGCTTCGGACAACTCGTCGTCCCGCGGCCGTAGCCGGTCGGCCTGGTCCTGGGCCACGGTTCCGCCGTCGAAGATGAACGCGAGCTGATCGTCCCAGGGGCCGTGCGGGGCCACCCAGTCCACCACCAGCAGCCCGTGCAGCGTGACACGTACGCCGAGTTCCTCCATCAGCTCACGGCGTACCGCGTCGTCCGGCGGCTCGTTGGCCTCCGCCATACCACCGGGCAGATCCCATCCCGGTTTGTAGGTGGGGTTCACCAGGAGTACCCGGCCGGACGGGTCCCGCAGCAGCACATCAGCCGCCACGCGCTTGCGGGCCTGCTTGGCGTTTCCCTCCGCGAGGTATGCGTTCCACGCCTTGGTGTCGGCAGGGTCGGGGGCTGTGGGCCTCATGCGGTGGTGCCTCCCGGGGACGACGGGATCAGGTCGGCCAGCAGGAGCATTCTGGCGCGGCGTGCGTCATCGAACCGCGCCAGGTACTCCCGGACGGATCGATACCCCCGGTGCGGCTCCAGCAGCCGGCGCAGCCCGTCGAGTTGCTGCACCACCCGGACCGAACCGAGAGTCGGGCTCGTACTGAGCAGGTCGTGACCCACGCTCACCGCGGCGTCCAGATCACCCCGGCGCACGTGGATGCCCACCAGGCTGATCCGGCTGAGCGCCAGTGACCGCGTACGCCCCGCCCCGCGCATCGCGACGGCCTGTTCGGCGTACGTCAGCGCTTCGTCGTACTGCTCCAGGTCCCGCAGGATCAGAGCTGACTCGCTGGCCAGCGCGGCGGCGTCGAACGGGCTGAGCCACGGGTGATCGGCAGCGGACGCTGCCTCCATGTCACGGTGCGCGGTCTGCAACGCGTGGGCGGCCGGGGCGCGCTGTGACGCGACCGCCAGTGCACGCGCCTGCATGGTGTGCAGCCGCGCCGTCAGCGCCGGGATCCGAGGCCCCTGCGCGGCCAGGTCAAGCCCGGTCCGCGCCCAGCCGACAGCCCCGGCCGCGTCCCCGCTCTCCAGGACGAGATGGCTGCTGCTGGCGGCGATATGCGCGGCCAGCGGGAGGTCGCCAGAAGCACGAGCCAGGAGGAGAGCGCGGGCGAAGTGCTGGGCCGCGCGGTCATCATGACCGGAGTCGTGGGCCATCCACCCCGCCATCTCGGTCAGCGCGGCTGCGGCGGCGAACACCTGCGGACCGCTGCCGATGTCGACCAGTCGGGGCGCCACCCGGTCCGACAGGTGCCGGACGACAGCCCCGTACAACCGGCCACCGCCGGTCTGCCTGTCAGCGCAGCGGAAGTGATCCACCGCCACTAGGTCGTCACCGTCCGGCGGCGGCCGGTCCCTTCGCTCGTACTCGGCGGCCGCCGGTGCGGGCTCCCACGAGCGTCGAGCCAGTCCCAGCAGATGGCCGGGGATGTGAAAGGCGTCGGCGATCTGCTCGAACAGGGTCAGCTTCTCCACCCGGCTCTTGCCGTTCATGTAGTCGTACAGCCGTCCCTGTGTGATGTCGACGGCGGCAGCAATGCGCCGCGTACTGACACCGCGCGCGTTAAGCATCCGGAACACCGCGCCCATGTCCCTCTCGGCGCACGCATTGAGCAGGCGTTCATCCCCGAGCAGACCGACGACGACCTGACGCGGGTCCGGTGACAGACGGTCCACAGGCAACTCCCCGGAGTAGCGAATGAAATCGATGCTAGGTCAACGCCGCTGGCCAGACTCCATGTTGGAGTCACCTTCTGGAGTCTCGTCATGCCCTTCTCCAAGCGTTGACTGACTGTCACAGCCGCCAGGAAGCGCTCCTTGAACGCACCTCGGCGCCGCCCCGCCCGCAGGTCTCTCCCCCGAGGCGTGCGGGTGGGACCTCCCCAGCCGCCCAGACCAAGGCGTGACGATGACCATGACCGACGAGCGTTCGAGACCAGAGCAAGACCCGCGCCGGAGCGTGACCCTCGCGAGCGAGGCCGCCGCCGTTCCGGTGGCGCGCCAGATAGTTCGCGAGGCGTGCGCCGAATGGGGCATGGACCCAGACGCCGTAGAGACGGGCACCCTCCTGATCTCCGAACTCGTCACCAACGCGGTCCGCCACGGTCACTCTCACAGCGTCCGGGTGATCGCCGAGCAGCCGCGTCCTGACCGGCTTCGCGTCGCCGTGCTCGACAGGTCCCGCCGCATGCCCGAGCTGCACATCGTTGGACCGGACGCCTTGGGCGGCCGCGGCCTCCTCCTGGTCGAGGCCCTCTCCGACCGCTGGGGAACCGATCTCCTCACCTCTGGCAAACGGGTCTGGGCCGAGATCGCGATCAAGGGCGGTGACCAGTGACCGGGTGCCACCCCATGCTGGGAGCAGACGGGGTGACCGCCGGCGCCGGCCTCCTGGGAGCCGTCGCCGTGGGGCTCGGGCTGGTGGTCTCCATGATCTCCACCGAGGGCCACACGGAGTCCGGCTCGACTGCGGACTCCGTTGCCGAAAAGGACCCGCACGCAGCGGCTTTCGCCCCACCGGACCGCCCCCACGGCCACCCCTGCCGGTGTGCGCAGCGCCACGACCCTGACCCCGTCCCGGTAGCGAACGACCGGCCACGTGCAACAGCCTTGGCGTCACTGGATCAGGTCAAGCCCTGGGGGCTCGAACGCATGCGGCCCTACCCGGCTGCGGCCGTCCTCCCCACCACCCGGCCCGTTCTCGACCCGCACACACAGATCCCGGCGGGGGGCTGCCCCGACGGCGCACCGCTGCCGGTGGAGGCAAGGCACAAGCGGTCTAACAGCAGCTAACACAATGAAGGGCGCACTCCTTGGCGCCCTTCCTGACTGGCAGGGGAACGCCCGGGTCACCTTCGGACATACACCGCAATCCTCCTGGCAATCACCAGGCCGTTACCGATGGTCGGGACAAGGCCGACAAGGAACAACAGTCCGCCGGGGAACATCAACTTCGTCCAGCCGAGCTGGCTGGGGAACAGAGCATGCCCGGGTCGTGACGCATCGTAGAGAACGATGACACGGTCGCCTCTCGACAGACCGTCCGGGGCCAGGAGGACGTTGTCGATGGGTACCTGGACGTCGTGGATGCCAGTCAGGTTGACGCTGATGAACGAGGCGCTTTGTTTCAGATACGGCTTCGCGTAGTCGGCATCGACCACTACCGCTGGAATCTTCTCGGCATCACCGAAGTGCCATCGCGCAGCCGCGTTGTCCAAGGCGAGGACGAAACCCAAGATGACGAAGAGCAACCCGGCTAGCAGGCCCAGCGTGTGGACGAGGGCTCTGCGCATTGCCGCGCGCCCTTGAGGTCTGTAGACCCGTCCGCGGCCCACGCCAATGATCGTGTCGCTCTGTCGGCCCTCTCGCGCCATGACTCCCCCGTAATCCAGTCACCTCATTGTCCTGCCCGGCAGGCCCATTGACCCCAGCGGACGGTAAGGACTGCTAACAAAGTGTGAGGTTCCTCAGTCGGCGCCAGCAGATGATGCTGCAGGCCAGGCTGAGGAAGGCTTCATGGATGTCGTCGCGGATCTCCCACCGGATGCGCAGGCGGCGGCACCAGTGCAGCAGCGCGAAGCTCTGCTCGACCACCCAGCGGTGCACGCCGAGTCCTGAGCCGTGTTCGGTGCCGCGGCGGGCGATGACCGGGGTGATGCCCACGGCCCGGACCTGTTTGCGGCGCTTGTCGTGGTCGTAGCCGCGGTCGGCGTAGAGCTTGTCCGGCCGTCGACGGGGCCGTCCGCGTCGGCCACGTACCGGCGGGACGGCCTGGATGAGAGGCATGAGCTGAGTGACGTCGTTGCGGTTCCCGCCGGTGAGCGAGACCGCCAGGGGGATGCCGTGCGCTTCGGTGATCAGGTGGTGTTTCGAGCCCGGCCGGGTACGGTCGACCGGACTCGGGCCGGTTTTGGGCCGCCCTTCATGGCCCGCACGTGGGAGCCGTCGATCACCGCCCTGGACCAGTCCAGCGCGTCGACAGCATGCAACTCGGCCAGCATCTGTTCATGCAGGCGCTGCCACACACCCGCGTCGTTCCAGTCCCTCATACGCCGCCAGCACGTCATGCCCGAGCCGAAGCCCAACTCCTGGGGCAGGAACTCCCACGGAATGCCGGTGTACAGCACGAACAGGACCCCTGACAGGACCTTCCGGTCGTCCAGACGCCTGCGTCCGGGGTGATCAGCACGACGCGGCACGACGGGGAGCAGCGGCTCGATCCGTGCCCACAACTCATCGGACACGATCCACGGCGACCGTTCAGTGATCAACGGCTGGCCCGCTCCGGAGCGTCTGGTGCCGGCGTTCACATGGTCCATCGAGGCCGTACGCGTCCGAATGGAACGGTAGTGGGCCGGGGACCGTCGGGGTGGGGCGGAACGCTGCCGCATACGCTCGGCAGGTGAACGACATCGTCATCCTGCATGCGAGCGCGACGCCGTCCGCTCCCTCCCTCGTCCTTCGTCCTTGGTGCATGGAGGACGCTGCTGCCCTAGTCGACGTGTACCGGGATCCTGCACTGCGCCACTGGACCAGTTCGGCCATAGAGAACGAGGGCGATGCGATGCGGTGGGTGCAGGACCAGGAGCGAGGCTGGGCAGCGGGGGACCGGTTCGGTTTCGCGGTTCTTGAAGAGCAACCCGATTCGGCCCGCGCGCAGTTGGTGGGCCATGTGGTCCTCAAGGAGGTGGCCTCCGGCAAACCGTCGGCCGAGGTGGGTTACTGGACCGCGGCGCGTGCCCGCGGGCGGGGTGTGGCGCCGCGCGCTCTGGAGGCTGTCACCGACTGGGCGTTCGACGTCCTGGGGGGCGACGCGCTGGAGCGTCTGGAACTCCTCCACCAGGTGGACAACCCGGCCTCGTACCGCGTGGCGCACAAGAGCCGGTACAGCCTCGACACAGTCCTGCCTGCGGCGCCGCCCTCCTTTCCCCGCGAGGGTCATCTGCACATACGGCGCAGGGATGCCTGAGATCCAGTCGGTAAGCTGCTCAAGCCGCTGGAGCCTCAGGACGTTCGACAAGGTGGCCGTTCTCGAAGTGCGCCCGACCGCTCTTGCGGCGCGGTTACGGTCCTCGGCGTTGAAAATCCGTCCCGGAACACCACCCCCCGGGCGTGGGCCGACGGCTCGCTGCCTTCAGTAGGCGACCTGTTTGCCATCGGGGGTGTCGTCGTCCTCGTCCTCGTCGATGTCCTCGCCGAGGAGGTCGCGGGCCAGCAGGGTCGCGCCCGCTACCGCGCCCGGCATCAGGAAGACCGCGACGAAGGGCACCAGGAAGGACAGGCCGAGGGGGGTGCCGAAGCCCCAGACCAGGGTTTTGCGGGCGCGGAGCAGGGTGAGGCGCTCGCGGAGTTCGACGCCGCGGCGCTGGAGGGCCACGGCGGCCAGTTCCTCGGTGAGGAAGAAGCCGGTGACCAGGAAGCCGATGACCGGGACGACCGTCTGCCCGACGAACGGGACGAAGCCGAGACCGAACAGCAGGATCCCCCACAGGGCGGCCCGGACCACGATCCGCAGGCTGTCGCGGGCGGAGATCCACAGCTCCCGCCACAGCGGCAGGCCCGACTCCGGCGCGCTGCCGTCCGGGGAGACGTCGCGGTCGACCCTCTCGGAGAGGCTCTCGTAGAAGGGCTGGCCGACCAGGAGCGTGACCGCGGTGAAGGTGACGACGGCGAGCAGCAGGGCGAGGGCGAACAGCACGGCGGTGAGGAAGCCGCGGAAGAGGCCGGCCCAGGGGCTGTCCCAGTCGTCGGCGAACGGCGTCGCCCACGCCACCAGGTCGTCGCCCCACATCGCGAGCGCGACGAGCGCCGCCGCGTACAGGACGAGGGTGATCAGGCCGGGCAGCAGCCCGAACCCGTACTGCCTGCCGTTCCGGGCCACCCACCGCTGGCCCTTCAGCAGGTACCCGAACCCCACCCCGAGATCACGCATGAGGGGAACATTACCGGCCCGCTGAGCGGCACCGTCCGGTGACGTGGTTGAGTCGAACGGGTAGGTCTCCCCGTACCGATCTCAGCAGGCCGCAGCGGTTGAGGTGAGGAGAGCGGGATGACTCAGGAGATCCACGGCACCGTCGCCGACGGCTTCGAGGCCGTGCGCGAGGAGTTCGCCGCGTTCGTCGCGGAGGAACGGCTGGACTACGAGGGCCAGTTGTGCGCGTACGTGCACGGCCGCAAGGTCGTCGACCTGTGGGCGGGCGGCGACGCCGGCTCCCTGTACGGCGTGTACTCGTCCACGAAGGGCGCCGCGCATCTCGTGGTGGCGCTGCTCGTGCAGGAGGGGACGCTGGAGCTGGACCGCAAGGTGACCTACTACTGGCCGGAGTTCGCGGCCGAGGGCAAGGCGGGCGTGACGCTGCGCGAGCTGATCGCGCACCGGGCGGGCGTGGTCGGCACCGACACCGGGTTCACCCTCGCCGAGCTGGCCGACGACCGCCAGCTGGCCGAACGGCTTGCCGACCAGCGGCCGTTCTGGCGGCCGGGCACCGCCTTCGGCTACCACGCGCTGGTCATCGGAGCGCTCACCGGCGAGGTCGTGCGCCGCGCGACCGGCCGTACGCTCCAGGAGGTCTACGAGGAGCGGATCCGCGCCCCCTACGGGCTGGACTTCTTCCTCGGCCTGCCCGCCGCGCACGAGCCCCGCTTCCGTACCGCGCAGCCGATGGCCCCCACCCCCGAACAGCGGGCGCTGCTCGACTCGTTGCCCTCCGGCCCGCACACGCTCGCCGCCATCGCCTTCAACCAGCACGCCCCCGAACCCACCGACCTGGCGACCCTGCCCAACGACCCGGGCGTGCGCGCCAGGGGACCGGCCTCGGTGGGCGGGGTGGCCTCCGCGCGCGGGCTCGCCGCGCTGTACGCGGCGGCGATCAGCGAGGTGGACGAGAAGGCCCCGCTGCTGAAGCCGGACACGGTGGCGGAGTTCGGCCAGTTCCACTCCGTGGGCCACGACCTGGTGGCCCGCTCGCACAGGTCGTTCGGCCTGGGCTTCCAGACGACGGCGGACGTGTGGCACCCGTTCCTGGGCGCCGGGACGATCGGCCACAGCGGCGCGGGCGGCTGCCAGGCCTTCGCGGACCCCCGCAGCGGCCTGGCCTACGGCTACACCCGCCGCCGTTACGCCTTCCCCGGCGGAGCGGCCCCGGAGAACGACCGGCTGGCCCGGGCGGTGCACACGGCGGCCCTGGCCCGCTGACCGCCGAGCTCTTTCCAGTCGGCTCCCAGCGGTTCTGAAGAGCGGGCGGCGACGATCGTCATGGCTCGGGCCTGGCTGCGGCCGGTTCCAGCCGCCATGCCGGACCAGGCTGCGACGCAGGGACTCCGAGCCAGGACGCCTCACGAGAAAGAGTTCCATGAACGCACAGCAGGTCGAGTTCCTCGGGGTCTGCGGGCACCTCATGTCCGTCCCGGCTTCTCTGAGCGGCGCCGATGTCCAATGCCAGTCCTGTCACCAGGTGACGCGCGCACCCATGCCGTTCGTGCCCGGCAGGCCGCCGGCGGCACGCTCGGGGAGCGCGGTGGCCCTGACCGCGCTGTACATCGTGTCCCTGCTCGTCGGCCTCGGCGCGGCGGCGGTCATCTACGTGGTCAAGTTCAACGACCTGTCGGAAGACCAGCTCGTGGGGCTGACGCCGCTGTGGTTCTTCCCCGTCGTCTTCGGCCTGTACGGCTTCGTCTCGCAGCGCCTCCTCCGCGCCCTCGCGGAGGGCCGGGCCGGCACGCTGAGCGAGGCCGCCCGGCTGTACACGCGTCTCGGCGGCCTGTTCGCGGTCCTGACCATGTTCCCGTTCCTGGTGCTGAAGTGGCACAGCTCTCTGCTGGTCTCCCTCGCGGCCGCACTGTTCTGGGCCGGGCTGCTGTGGTTCTTCTTCGCGGCGGTCTTCCCGGAGCTGTGATGCCGGGACGCCGCGAGCCCCCAGGTCTCGGACCTGGGGGCTCGCGGGCGGAGCTCGGTCCACGGCCGCAGGCGCGGTGCGCCGGCCGTGAAGGGAGCCGTCACTACAGCTTGACGATCATCTTTCCGGTGTTGTCGCCGCGCAGGACCCCGAGGAACGCCTCCAGGTTGTTCTCGATGCCCTCGACCACGGTCTCGCGGTACTTCAGCGCGCCGGAGGCGACCCAGGGGCCGACCTCCTGGACGAACTGCGGCTGGAGGTCGTAGTGGTCGCCGACGAGGAAGCCCTCGATGCGGCCGCGGGTCTGGATGAGGCGGGCGAGGTTCTTCGGGCCGGGGGCGGGCTCGGTGTTGTTGTAGACGGAGATCATGCCGCAGACGGCGATCCGGCCCCCCTGGTTGAGCGAGCCGATGGCGGCCTCGAGGTGGTCGCCGCCGACGTTGTCGAAGTAGACGTCGACGCCGTCGGGGGCGGCCTCCCGCAACTGCTCGCCGACCGGGCCGTTCTTGTAGTTGAACGCGGCGTCGAAGCCGTACTCCTCGACGAGCAGCTTGACCTTCTCGTCGGACCCGGCGGACCCGATGACCCGCGAGGCGCCCTTGAGCTTGGCGATCTGGCCCACCTGACTGCCGACGGCACCCGCGGCGCCCGACACGAAGACGGAGTCGCCCTCCTTGAAGGCGGCGGTGCGCAGCAGGCCGGCGTAGGCGGTGAGGCCGGTCATGCCGAGGACGCCGAGGTAGGCCGAGAGGGGTGCGGCGTCCGCGTCGACCTTGACGGCGTTCTTGGCGTCCAGCGTGGCGTACTCGCGCCAGCCGAGGAAGTGCAGGACGTGGTCGCCTACGGCGATGCCCTCGGCCTCGGAGGCGACGACCTCGCCCACCGCGCCGCCCTGCATGGCCTTGCCGAGCTCGAAGGGGGCGACGTAGGACTTGGCGGCGCTCATCCGGCCGCGCATGTAGGGGTCGACCGAGAGGTACTTGTTGCGGACGAGCACCTGCCCCTCGCGCGGCTGCCGGACCTCTGCCTCGACCAGGGCGAAGTCCTCGGGCTTCGGCCAGCCGACGGGCCGGCTGAGCAGGTGCCATTCGCGGTTGATCATGAGGGAAGCCCTTCCGATTTATTTCAGTAGCTGAAACAAAGATGCTCCTGAATATTTCACGTTGTCAAGCAAAGGGGTACCCTGAAGCATGCCCACCTCACCCGAGACCCGCCGTCCCGACCCGGTGACCCTGGAGGTCGTCGAGCTGATCGGGGACGTGGTGGCCCGCTTCTACGCGGACTACGAGGAGGCGGCGGGCGAGCACGCGCTGACCGGCGCCCAGGCGCGGCTGCTGAGCCTGCTGTCCCTGGAACCGCTGGCGATGCGGAAGCTGGCGCGCAGGCTGAAGTGCGAGCCGTCGAACGTCACGGGGATCGTGGACCGGCTGGAGGCCCGCGGCCTGGTGGAGCGCCGCCCCGACCCGGCGGACCGCCGGGTGAAGCTGGCGGCGGCCACGGACGAGGGTCTCCGGGTCGCCCGCGAGCTGCGGGAGGGCCTGCGCTTCGCCCGCGAACCGCTGTCGGGCCTGTCGGACGAGGAGCGGCTGGCTTTGCGGAGTTTGCTGCGGCGGATGCTGGATTCCGGCCGCTAGGCCCTGTCGTCAGCCGCTAGGCCCTGTCGTTCGGATCACCCCGGCGTCGCGGGCCCCGGCAGGACCTAGGTGCACCACCACAGGAAACGGTCGCACGTCTTCGTCGGCGACGGTTGCGGGTCCGGGCCGGGGTCCGGCGACGACGGCGTCGGATCGGCGGAGGGGGCCTGGGTGGAGGCCGGGGCGGTCGCCGCGGAGTCCGGCGCGGAGGGGTCCGGGGTCGCCCCCGTGGCGGCGGAGGACGTGTCCGCGCCCAATGTCGCCTCGCCGTCCTGCCCCTTGTCGCCGTTGTCACCCTTGGCGTCCTTGGCGTCCTTGGCATCCTTGGCGGACTTCGAGGCCGACGGGGAGGCGGAGGCGCCCGGCGCCGCCGAGCCGGGCGCCGTGCCCGGCGCCGTGCCGTCCAGGGGCCGGGCCGTCCCACCGGCCGCCGAGGACGTGCCGCCCTCGGCGGACGCGTCCTTGGCGGCAGGCTCCGGGGTGGAGAAGGGCGCGTCCATGCCCAGCTCGGCGAAGCTCAGCCCGCCCGCCGCCAGGACGAAGCCCGCCGCGATCAGCGCGGTCCGGCGCCGGCGCCGGCGGTGCGCCGCGGCTTTGCGGTCGCGGCGACTCCCGGCGCCCGCCCCGGCCTCGCCCGCGCCCACGCCCGCCTCGGTGGTCCGGCCGTCGCGCCCGCGCCCGCCACGGCCGTGCTGCCGCGCCGCCCGGCCGGCCGGAACGCCGACGCCGTCACTCCGGTCGCCCCGGTCGCCCCGGTCGCCGTAAACGCCCTCGAAGGCGTCGTCGTACGCGCCCTCGTACGTGCCGTCGTCCTCGTCCCCGCAACCGTCGTAGGCGGCCGTCGGCCCGCCGTCGTACCCGGAGACGCCGGACCCGGACCCGGACCCGGACCCGGGGACGCCGGACCCGTACCCGGACATGCCACCCCGCTCCGCGTGCGCGCGGAGTTCTTCGACGGGAGCGCCGCACCCCGGGCAGGCGAGCGCGCCGTTGAGGTGCCGTCGGCACGGGTGGCAGTAGTCCATGACGCCGGAAGACTAAGTTCCTCCCGGGTAGCTTTCCTAGTCAGCGCTGTGAAAATTGTGTGGCGAACCGGCCGTTCCGTTGCGCCGGACCGGGAGCGTATGCCGGGCAAGTCCCTCGATCCTGCCGAAACCGGCTCCGAAATCCGTGTCGAATGCGGTGTCGAAACCGTTATGCGTTCGACCCATTGACACTCCCCGCACCCCGTCCTTACTGTCACGCCAGCATTTCGAACGTGTGACGAAATTTCGAACACACCGTATCAAGCCAATGAGACAAACGACGCAGCAAGGGGCAACTGCCGTGCGTATCACCGGAATCAGCACCCACGTGGTCGGGACGCCGTGGCGCAACCTGACCTACGTCCAGGTGCACACCGACGAAGGGATCACGGGAGTCGGCGAGACCCGGATGCTGGGCCACACCGACGCACTGATCGGCTATCTGCGGGAGGCGGAGGCCAATCACATTCTGGGCTCCGACCCGTTCGCGGTGGAAGACCTCGTGCGCCGCATGAAGTACGGCGACTACGGCCGGGCCGGCGAGATCGTGATGTCGGGCATCGCGGTCGTCGAGATGGCCTGCTGGGACATCAAGGGCAAGGCGCTCGGGGTGCCCGTCTGGCAGTTGCTGGGCGGGAAGGTGACGGACAAGGTCAAGGCCTACGCCAACGGCTGGTACACGACCGAGCGGACCCCGGAGGCGTACCACAAGGCGGCCCAGGGCGTGATGGAGCGCGGGTACCGGGCGCTCAAGATCGACCCCTTCGGCACCGGGCACTTCGAACTCGACCACCAGCAGACCCTGTACGCCGTCTCCCTCATCGAGGCCGTCCGCGACGCCATCGGACCCGAGGCGGAGCTGATGCTGGAGATGCACGGCCGCTTCTCCCCCGCCACCGCCGTGCGCCTGGCCAAGGAGCTGGCGCCCTTCAACCCCGCCTGGCTGGAGGAGCCGTGCCCGCCGGAGAACCTCAAGGCGCTGGAGAAGGTCGCCGCGAAGGTCGACATCCCCGTCGCCACGGGTGAGCGCATCCACGACCGCATCGAGTTCCGCGAGCTGTTCGACAGCCAGGCCGTCGACATCATCCAGCCCGACGTCGGCCACATCGGCGGCATCTGGGAGACCCGGAAGCTCGCGGCGACCGCCGAGACGCACTACATGCTGGTCGCCCCGCACAACGTGGGCGGATCCGTGCTGACCGCGGCCTCCCTGCAGGTCGGCTTCACCTCCCCCAACTTCAAGATCCTGGAGCACTTCAACGACTTCGCGGACGCGGAGATCAAGAAGGTGGTCAAGGGCGCCCCGCAGGTGGACCCGGAGGACGGCTGCTTCCACCTCTCCGACGCGCCCGGCCTCGGCGTCGAGCTGGACGTCGACGCGGCGGCCGAGTTCCCGCAGCAGCAGGCCCGCTTCGACCTGTGGGCCGAGGGCTGGGAGCAGCGCAAGCCCAAGGGCACCAAGTGAGCACCGCGGTCGTCGTCGAGGCGCCGGGCGAGCACCGGCTGACCCCGCACGAGCCGCGGCAGCCGGAGCCCGGCGAGGCGCTGGTGCGGGTCCACGCGGTCGGCATCTGCGGCAGTGACCGCGAGGTCTACCAGGGCAACCGGCCGGAGGGGTACGTCCGTTACCCGCTCACGCCCGGCCACGAGTGGTCCGGGACCGTGCGGGCGGTCGGCGCCGGCGTTCCCGAGGCGCTGGTCGGCCGGAAGGTCGTCGGCGAGGGCTTCCGCAACTGCCAGGTGTGCGACCGCTGCCACGCGGGCGAGACCACCCTGTGCACGGCCGGGTACGAGGAGACCGGGTTCACCCAGCCGGGGGCCATGGCCACCACGCTCACCCTGCCCGCCCGCCTGCTGCACCTGCTGCCGGACGACGCCGACCTGACGGCGGCCGCCCTGCTGGAGCCCGCCGCCTGCATCGCGGCCGCCGTGATCAAGGCGAACGCGCTGCCGGGCGAGCGGGTCGCGGTGGTCGGCACCGGCACGCTCGGGATGTTCGCCGTGCAGTTCCTGAAGGCGAACTCGCCGGCCGAGCTGCTGGTGGTCGGCACCCGGCCCGACCGGGCCGAGCTGTCGCGGCGGTTCGGGGCCACCGGCTTCCGCACCCGCGACCAGCACCTGCCCGACGACTTCGACGTCGTCGTCGAGACCGCCGGGTCGGCGTCCGCGGCACGCACCGCCGCCGGTCTGCTCCGGCGCGGCGGCCGTCTGGTGCTGACGGGCATCCCGGCACCGGGCGCCGACGGGCTGGACCCGACGGACCTGGTGGTACGGCAGCTGGAGGTGTCGACCGTCTTCGGCGCGCCGCCGGACGCCTGGGCGCACGCGGTGCGGGTGTTCGGGGCCGGCCTGCTCGATCCGCTGCCGCTGGTCACCCACGAGCTGCCGCTGGAGCGGTTCCCGGAGGCCATCGAACTGGTCGGGTCCGGCGATCCGAAGGTCGGCAAGGTACTGCTCCGCCCCTAGCCGTACGCCGGTACGGGGGCGACCTGACGGCCCCCGTACCGGCGTACACCTGGCCCTTTCCGTACCCGGTCGTGACCCGGGCGTACCCAGAGCCGCGAACTTCGTCCGAAATACCGAACACTAAGGACAGCTTGTGACCACCGACGCTTCCGCCACGGCAGCCCGCAGGCCGGGTGAGCCGGCGCTCACCGCCCTCGGCCTGGGCGCGCCCGCCCTCGACCCCGCCGACGCCTCACCGCACACCTTCCCCGGCGGCGGCCGCTGGCGCACCGAGATCCCCTCCTGCGAGGGCCCGGAGGCGCTGGCCGTCGTACTCAAGGAGTCCTCGCGCCTCGACGTGCCGATCCACCGGATCAGCCAGGGCAGCGGCGTGTGGATGCTGACCGACGCCGAGATCACCGAGATGGTCGAGGCCACCGGCGAACGGGACATCGAGCTGTGCCTGTTCACCGGCCCGCGCGGCACCTGGGACATCGGCGGCTCCGTGCGCTCCGACTCGCGGGGGGCCGGACTGCGCGCACGGGGGCACGACGCCGTCGCCGGCTGCGTCGAGGACGCCGTACGGGCGACGGAGCTGGGCGTGAAGTGCCTGCTCGTCGCGGACGAGGGCGTGCTGTGGACGCTGCACCGGGCGCGCGCCGCCGGGGTCATCCCGGCGGACACCACCCTGAAGGTCTCCGCGCTCATCGGGCCGGTCAATCCGGCCAGTTACGCGGTCTACGAGCGGCTGGGCGCCGACTCCCTGAACGTGCCCAGCGACCTGACGCTCGATCACCTCACCGAGATCCGGCGGACCTCCGCCGCCCCGATGGACATGTACATCGAGGCCCCCGACGACCTCGGCGGCTACATCCGGATGTACGAGGTCGCCGAGCTGATCCGGCGCGGCGCACCGCTCTACCTGAAGTTCGGCCTGTCCAGATCGCCCGGCATCTACCCCTACGGCACCCACCTGAGGGATCTGACGCTGGACACCGCCCGGGAGCGGGTGCGGCGCGGCCGTCTCGCTCTCGACCTGCTCGCCCGGCACGGCGCGGACGGCGACATGGCGCCGCTCGGCTCCCGGCTGCCCGGCCCGCTGAACCGCTTCCCCACCGAAGCCTGACCCTCTCAACGACGAGAAGAACAAGGACTGATCGCCATGCGTACTCGCAGAGCCGCACTCGCCGCCATAGCCGGAGCCGCGTCCCTCGCCCTCACCCTGACCGCCTGCGGGCAGAACAGCGAGGGCGGCAGCAAGGAGGACAAGGGCAGCGCCAAGGGCGGCACCATCGGCATCGCGATGCCGACCAAGTCCTCCGAGCGTTGGATCTCGGACGGCAAGAACGTCGTCAAGGACCTCCAGGCCAAGGGCTACAAGACCAAGCTGGTCTACGGCGAGGACGACCCCGACCAGCAGGTGTCGCAGATCGAGAACCTGATCACGCAGGGCGTGAAGGGCCTGATCATCGCGGCCATCGACAACAAGTCGCTGAACAACGTGCTGCAGCAGGCCGCGGACGCCAAGATCCCGGTGATCTCCTACGACCGGCTGATCCTCGGCACGAAGAACGTCGACTACTACGCCTCCTTCGACAACACCAAGGTCGGCGAGCTGCAGGCCAACTTCATCGTCGACAAGCTCGGCCTGAAGGACGGCAAGGGCCCGTTCAACATCGAGCTGTTCGCCGGCTCCAACGACGACAACAACACCAAGTACTTCTTCAACGGCGCGATGAGCGTGCTCCAGCCGTACATCGACAAGAAGAAGCTGGTCGTCAAGTCCGGCCAGACCCAGCTCACCCAGGTCACCACCCTGCGCTGGGACGGCACCACCGCGCAGAAGCGCATGGAGGACATCCTGACGTCCTCGTACAAGTCCGGCCGGGTCGACGCGGTGCTCTCGCCCTACGACGGCATCTCCATCGGCATCCTGTCCGCGCTGAAGTCGGACGGCTACGGCTCCAAGAGCAAGCCGCTGCCGGTCATCACCGGCCAGGACGCGGAGCTGGCCTCGGTGAAGTCGATCATCGCCGGGGAGCAGACGCAGACCGTCTACAAGGACCTCCGCAAGCTCGCCGAGGTCGCCGCGACCATGGTCGACGACGTACTCAACGGCAAGAAGCCCGAGGTCAACGACACCAAGACGTACAGCAACGGCGTCAAGACCGTCCCCGCCTACCTGCTGCAGCCGGTGAGCGTCGACAAGAGCAACTACACCAAGGAGCTCGTCGACACCGGCTACTACACGGCGGACGAGCTCAAGTAGCCCCTCGCCGTCGAGGGCCGGACATTCCTACGGCCGTTCCCACGGCCGTTCCTCCGGCTGCTCCTCCGGCCGTTCCTCCGGCCGCTCCTACGGCTATTCCTACGGCCATTCCTACGGACCGAAAGGGCACGACCATGGCGGGACCCGTCCTGGAAATGCGCTCGATCGTCAAGACCTTTCCCGGTGTGAAGGCGCTGTCGGACGTCACTCTGACTGTCCGTCAGGGCGAGGTCCATGCCATCTGCGGTGAGAACGGCGCCGGGAAGTCCACCTTGATGAAGGTGCTCTCCGGCGTCCATCCGCACGGCAGTTACGAGGGCGAGATCCTCTTCGAGGGAGAGGTCTGCGAGTTCAAGGACATCCGGGCGAGCGAGCACCGGGGCATCGTGATCATCCACCAGGAGCTGGCGCTGGTGCCGTTCCTGTCGATCGCGGAGAACATCTTCCTCGGCAACGAACACGCCTCCGCGGGATTCATCAACTGGAACGAGACGCTCAGGCACGCCACCGAGGTGCTGCGCCGGGTCGGGCTGACCGACCACCCGGAGACCCGGATCGCCGACATCGGCGTGGGCAAGCAGCAGCTGGTGGAGATCGCCAAGGCGCTGTCGAAGAAGGTGAAGCTGCTCATCCTCGACGAGCCGACCGCGGCGCTCAACGACGAGGACAGCGGCAAACTCCTGGACCTCATCCTGGAGTTGAAGAAGCAGGGCATCACCTCGATCATCATCTCCCACAAGCTGAACGAGATCCGGCGGGTCGCCGACTCGGTGACGATCCTGCGCGACGGCCGGTCCATCGAGACCCTCGACGTCAACGCGCCGGAGACCACCGAGGACCGCATCATCTCCGGCATGGTCGGCCGCGACCTCGACCACCGCTTCCCCGAGCGCACGCCGCACCAGGCCGAGGTGGGCGCGGCCCCGGCGCTGGAGATCCGCAACTGGACCGTGCTGCACCCCATCGACCAGCACCGCAGGGTCGTCGACGACGTGTCGATCACCGTGCGGCGCGGGGAGATCGTCGGCATCGCGGGCCTGATGGGCGCCGGCCGCACCGAACTGGCGATGAGCGTCTTCGGGCGTGCCTACGGCCGGTACGCGGGCGGCACGGTCCTCAAGGACGGCCGTGAGATCCGTACGAAGACCGTCTCGGAGGCGGTCGGGCACGGCATCGCGTACGTCACCGAGGACCGCAAGCACTACGGCCTGAACCTCATCGACACCATCAACCGGAACATCTCGCTGACCGCCCTGGGCAAGGTGGCCCGGCGCGGGGTGGTCGACGAGCACGAGGAGCGGCAGGTCGCCGAGCGCTTCCGCAAGTCGATGAACATCAAGGCGCCGACCGTGTTCGAGCCGGTGGGCAAGCTGTCCGGCGGCAACCAGCAGAAGGTCGTCCTCAGCAAGTGGATCTTCGCGGGTCCGGACGTGCTGATCCTGGACGAGCCCACCCGCGGCATCGACGTGGGCGCCAAGTACGAGATCTACACGGTCATCGACCAGTTGGCGGCCGAGGGCAAGGCGGTCGTCTTCATCTCCTCCGAGCTGCCGGAGCTGCTCGGCATGTGCGACCGCATCTACACCATGGCCGCCGGGCGGCTCACGGGTGAGGTTCCGCGGGCGGAGGCCACGCAGGAAGTGCTGATGCGCCAGATGACGAAGGACAAAGAGGTAACCCGATGAGCACGGATGTGACGGACAAGGTCCCGGCCTCGGCGCCGCCCGGGAAGAACGGGGGCGCGGCCTCCGGCGAGGGCCTGCTGCACCTGATGCTGAACGGCCTGCGCCGCAACATGCGCCAGTACGGCATGCTGATCGCGCTCGGCCTGATCGTCGTGCTGTTCCAGGTGTGGACCGGCGGCGACCTGCTGCTGCCGCGCAACGTCTCCAACCTGGTGCTGCAGAACAGCTACATCCTGATCCTCGCGATCGGCATGATGCTGGTGATCATCGCGGGGCACATCGACCTGTCGGTCGGCTCGCTGACCGCGTTCGTGGGCGCGTTCGCGGCGGTGCTGACCGTCCAGCACGAGGTGGCCTGGCCCGTCGCGCTGGTGCTGTGCCTGCTGGTGGGCGCGGCCGCGGGCTCGGTGCAGGGCTTCCTGATCGCGTATCTGGGCATACCGTCGTTCATCGTGACGCTGGCGGGCATGCTGCTCTTCCGCGGTCTGACGGAGATCTTCCTGGAGGGCCAGACCCTCGGCCCGTTCCCGGAGGGCCTGCAGAAGCTCGGCAACGGCTTCCTGCCGGAGGTCGGCCCGAACACCAACTACCACAACCTGACCCTGCTGCTGGGCATCGTGCTGCTGGCCTTCGCGATCTACCAGGAGGTCCGGGACCGCAGGCGGGAGCAGGAGTTCTCGCTGGACGTGCTGCCGCGCAACGCCTTCCTGCTGAAGCTGGCCGCCATCGCCGCGGCGATCCTCGCGGTCACGATGCTGCTCGCCAGCTACCAGGGCGCGCCGATCATCCTGATCGTCCTGGGCGTGCTGGTGGTCGGCTACGGCTACGTCATGCGCAACGCCGTCTTCGGCCGCCACATCTACGCCATCGGCGGCAACCTGCCGGCGGCCAAGCTGTCCGGCGTGAGGGACAAGAAGGTCACCTTCTACGTCTTCCTGAACATGGGCGTGCTCGCGGCCCTGGCGGGTCTGGTGGTCGCCGCCCGCCTGAACGCGGCGTCTCCGAAGGCGGGCCTGAACTTCGAACTCGAGGCCATCGCCTCGTCGTTCATCGGTGGCGCGTCCATGAGCGGCGGTGTGGGCACCGTCCTCGGCGCGATCATCGGCGGTCTCGTCCTCGGCGTGCTGAACAACGGCATGAACCTCCTGAGCGTCGGCACCGACTGGCAGCAGGTCATCAAGGGCCTGGCCCTGCTCGCGGCCGTCGGCTTCGACGTGTGGAACAAGCGCAAGTCCGGTTCGTAAGTCAGCTCGGGCCCCGCCGGAAGGCGGGGCCCCACCCATTACGGGAGCCGCACATGGAACTGAACAGACGCACGGTCATCGCAGGCGCGGCGGCGGCGGGCATCGCCGCGACGACGCTCGGCGGCACGGCACAGGCTGCCCCGGGAGGCAGGAAGCCCGTGAAGACGCTCTTCGGCACGCTCGCCGACGGCACCAAGGTCCACCTCTGGTCGCTGGAGAACGGCGGCACCCGCCTGGGGGTCCTCTCCTACGGCGGCATCGTCCACTCCCTGGAGATCCCCGACCACCGCGGCCGCTACGCCAACGTCTCCCTCGGCTTCGACAACATCGACGACTACGTCGCCTCCAGCCCGTACTTCGGCGCCCTCATCGGACGGTACGGCAACCGCATCGCCAAGGGGCGGTTCACCCTGGACGGCACCGCCTACCAGTTGTCGGTGAACGACGGCGACAACAGCCTGCACGGCGGCGCCAAGGGCTTCGACAAGCGCGTGTGGGACGTGGAGCCGTTCGCCGAGGGCTCCGACGTCGGCCTGCGCCTGCACTACACCAGCGTCGACGGCGAGATGGGCTACCCGGGCACGCTGCGGGCGACGGTGACGTACACCCTCACCCGGCACGGCGACTGGCGCATCGACTACGAGGCCACCACCGACAAGGCCACGGTCGTCAACCTCACCAGCCACGTGTACTGGAACCTCGCCGGCGAGGGCAGCGGCACGATCGAGGACCACGAGCTCACGATCGCCGCCTCCCGCTACACGCCCACCGACTCGGGGCTGATCCCCACGGGCGAGCTGGCGAAGGTCTCCGGCACCCCCTTCGACTTCCGCAAGGGCAAGCCGATCGGCCGGGACATCCGCGCGGGCCATGAACAGCAGGTCATGGCGAAGGGCTTCGACCACAACTGGGTCCTCGACAAGGGGATCACGCAGCGGCCCGAGCACGTCGCGACGCTGCGCGACCCGCGCTCCGGCCGCACCCTGCGGATCGCCACCGACCAGCCGGGCCTGCAGTTCTACTCGGGCAACTTCCTCGACGGCACCCTGACCGGCACCTCCGGCCGCGTCTACCGGCAGGGCGACGCGCTGTGCCTGGAGACGCAGCACTTCCCGGACGCGCCGAACCACGCGAACTTCCCGTCGACGGTGCTGCGGCCGGGACAGACGTACCGGACGACCACTGTCCACTCGTTCGGCCGCTGACCGGTCCGGACGGTCGCGCACAATCTCTTCACACGGGTTGAACAACACCCGTTGAGGCCGCGTATGTATGGGTGGCCCGCGCTCCCCCGCGCGGGCCACCCAATGACGACGGGCCCTGAAGTCCCCGCCAGGGCCCGCCCATACGGAGGTTCCATGGCCGACAACGTCACCTCGTTGTTCCGCAGCACCGCGGCCCACAGCCCGTCGATGGCGGCGCTGACGCGGGAGGGCGGCGACGGGGCCGGGCCGGTCGACTTCTGTATCCCCTGCAACCCCTACTTCCCCACCCCCGCCATGTTCGAGGAGATGGCGGCGCGGCTGCGCGAGATCATCACGTACTACCCGAGCAGCGCCGACACGATCACGGCCGAGCTGTGCAACCTGCTCCAGCTTCCGCCGCAGTGCGTGGCGATGGGCAACGGCTCGACCGAGCTGATCACCTGGATCGACCACCTGCTGGTCCGCGAGTCCCTCGCCATCCCCGTCCCCACCTTCGGCCGCTGGACCGACCAGCCGATGGAGACCGGCAAGCGGGTCGACATGTTCCCGCTGCAGGAGGCCGGCGGCTTCGCCCTGGACCTCGCGCAGTACGCCGAGTTCATCCGGGCCCGCGGCACCCGCGTCGCGGTCGTCTGCAACCCCAACAACCCCGACGGCGGCTTCCTGCCCAAGCACACGGTCGTGCAGTTCATGGACGCGATGGCGGACCTGGACCTGGTGGTGATCGACGAGTCGTTCCTGGAGTTCGCGGACGCCGAGGCCGACCCGTCCGTCGTCCAGGAGGCGATGCTCCGCCCGAACGTGGTCGTGCTGCGCAGCCTGGGCAAGAACTTCGGCCTGCACGGCATCCGCTTCGGCTACCTCGTCGCCAACCCGGCGCTGGCGGGCCGCGTCCGCTCCATGCTGCCCAAGTGGAACCTCAACTCCTTCGCCGAGCACGTGGTGTTCATGCTGAAGGAGCACGGCGCCGAGTACGCGCAGAGCCTGCAGCAGGTGCGCCGCGACCGCCTCGACATGGCGACCCAGCTCGCCACGCTGCCCGGCCTGACGGTCTACCCCTCGCAGGGGAACTTCCTCTTCGTGCGCCTCCCCGTGGGCGCCGAGGGCACCGTGGTCCGGGACCGGATGCTCACCGAGCACCGGATCCTGGTCCGCGAGTGCGGCAACAAGATCGGCTCGTCCAGTCGCTTCCTGAGACTCGTGGTGCGCCCCCAGGTGGACGTGCGTCGCCTGGTGTCCGGCCTGGAACAGGTGCTCTACGGGACCAGGAGGGGAGCCGCCGTGCCTGAGCTGGGCACAGGGACCGGCTACAGCTCGGGCACGGCGGCCGTGGACCGGCTGGTCAGCGCCACCAACGGGGCCGGCATGCAGGGCCTCGCCGCTCAGGCCGCCGACGCCGGCATGCCGCTGCCCGCCGCGGCCCAGGCGGGGCCGTCGAACGGCACGGTCCCGGCAGGGCCGTCGAACGGCGCGGTCCCGGCAGGGCCGTCGAACGGTGCCGGGATGCCGATGCCGGCGGCGGCCGAGCTGGGCCCCCAGCCGCTCGGAATCCCGCCCCAGCCCCAGTCCCAGCCCCAGCCCCCGGCTCCTGTCCCGGCCCCTGCCCCGGCTCCGGCGCCGCTGCCCGCCCCGGCCCCGATGAGCGCCCCGTTCCCGGCCCCGATGACGGGTCCGACCCCGCCCGGCGTCCCGGCCCGCGGCGGCCTCACCGCCGCCCAGGTCCGCGGCACCACCGGCCCGGGCCTCGCCCCGGCCCCGGCGGTCGGCTGGCCCAGCGCCCAGAACTGGCCGAACGCGGCGGGGATGGGGCAGGCGGGGTGAGCCCCGGCCGACGGGATCGGTAGGCGACAGGCGACACTCCACGAGCAACTCCAGTACGACGCTTTCTGTCGAACTAGACTTAGACAGAATTCGTCGTTCGACCTGGAGGAGGGCGAGTGAGGAAGAGCCTGCCGGTCAAGCCGGACGACGTGGTCGACCGGGACCGGGAGTGGGATCTGCTCGCGGAGTTCCTCACCGATCCGGATCCGGCCATGCGGCTCGGCATCGTGTCGGGGCGGCGGAGGCACGGGAAGTCGTACCTGCTGCAGGCCTTGTCCGAGCAGGTCGACGGCCTGTACGTCACAGCGGTCCGGGAGGAGGGGCGGCTGACCGCGATCCAGCGGTTCAGTGACGCGGTCGCGGCCCACGCCGGTCTGCGGCCGGGGAGCCTGCGGCTGACCGACTGGCGTGACGTCCTGTCCAGCGCTCTCGACGTGACCGCCCGTTCGTCGCATCCGCTCCTGGTGATCGACGAGCTGCCGTACCTGCTCCAGCACTCGCCCGAGATCCCGGGGCTGCTGCAACAGCTCTACGACGAGCGCCAGCGGGGCGCCCGGCCCGGCGCCGGGCCGGGTCCGCGGCTGATCCTGTGCGGCTCGGCGACGAGCGTCATGCACGAACTGCTCTCGGGGACGAAGCCGCTGCGGGGACGTGCCGTGGTCGATCTGCGGCTGGGCGCCTTCGACTACCGGAACAGCAGGGCTTTCTGGCAGATCGGCGACCCGCTGACCGCGCTGAAGGTGCACGCGGTCCTGGGCGGGGCCCCCGGTTACCGGCCGGTGGCCGCCCGACCGCATCCGGACGACGGCTTCGACACCTGGCTCGCCCGGACCCTGCTCGACCCGGGACGGGCGGTGTACTCGCGCACCGAGACGGAGTACCTGCTGCGCGAGGACCCGAGGATCACGCAGCACACGCTGTACTACGACATCCTCACCGCGATCGCGCGGGGCGCCACCACCCCCAGCAAGATCGGCGCCGCCCTGGAGCGGCCACGCAACGCCGTCGCTCACCCGCTCGGCGTTCTGGAATCCACCGGCTACATCCGGAGCGAACAGGACATCCTCCGCTCCCGGCACCCCGTCATCACGCTCGCCGACCCCGTCATCCGCTTCAACCAGCTCGTCACCCTCCCGCAGGCCACCGCCGTGGAGCAGGGCTTCGCCGAGCAGGTGTGGCAGCAGGCGCTTCCCACCTTCAACTCCAAGATCCTCGGACCGCACTTCGAGGACCTGGCCCGGGATTTCACCCGCCGCTACGCCCACACCCTGTTGCCCGGCGGGCTGCCCGGCCCGGTCGGCACCACCGAGGTCGCCGACCGGGCCGCCCGCACGAAGCACGAGGTCGACGTCATCGCTCTGGCCGCAGGCGAGCGGCCGCAGGCTCCCCGGGCGACGATCGCGCTGCTGGGCGAGGCCAAGGCGACCGCCGCCCGCCGCGGGACCGGCGACCTGGAGCGCCTGGAACGCATCCGCGCCCTGCTGACGGACCAGGGCTACGGCACCACCGCCACCACACTGGCCCTGTACTCCCTGCACGGCTTCCACCCCGACCTGATCGACCTGGCCGACCGCCGCGACGACGTCCTCCTGGTGGACCTGGCCACCCTCTACGGCGACTGACGCCAAGAGCGGCCCGCCCGGCTCAGGGCCCGCCGCCCGGCAGGTCGACCTCGGCGCGGACCGTCTTGCCGGGTGGGCGGTCCCGCACCTCCCAGCGGTCGGCGAGCGCGGCGACGAGTGCGAGGCCGCGACCGCCGTCGCCGAGGGGGTCGGGCATGTGTACGGCACCGGGGGCCGGGGGACGCCGTTCGGCGAGCGTGTCGGTGACCTCGACGCCGATGCGGCCCGCGGCGAGGTCGAGCCGCAGTTCGAAGTCCCGTCCGGGCACCCGGCCGTGCGTGACCGCGTTGGCCGCCAGTTCGGCGACGATCACCGCGACGGCGTCGGACGCGTTCGAGCCGTGCGGGACGCCCCAGGCGTCCAGTTGGTGCAGGGCGAGGTGCCGGGCGAGCCGGGCGCCGCGCGGGGTAGCACTGAGTCGCTGCGCGAACGTACGTACGGTGACCGGGGGTTGGGGCGTGGGTGGTGCTGTCATGCGCCCAATCTGACGGCGTGGGCGGGCAGTTCTCCAGCTCAACGCCGTGTACGCCGGGGCGGCGTACACGGTCACCGGATGGACAGTACCGGTGCGGGAGGTGACCGAGCGTGGTCGATGAGCCGGAGTCGTCGGACAGCATGCGGACGTTCGGAGCGGTCGTCCAGGCCCTGCGGGAACATGTGGGTCTGAGCCGCGAGGAGTTCGCCGAGCAGGTGCGGTACTCGAAGCACACGGTGGCTTCGGTGGAGCTGGGCAGACGTATGCCGGATCCGGCGTTCGTCGAGCGAGCGGAGGAAGTGCTGGGCAACACCGGCGCTTTACGGCGGGCCGCCCGCCACCTGGCCCGCCAGCCGGGGTTGGCGGCGTGGTTCCGGCAATGGGCCCGGCTGGAACGGGAGGCGATCACGCTCTACACGTACGAGTGCCGGATGATTCCGGGACTGCTGCAGACGGAGGCGTACGCCCGGGTCCTGTTCTCGCACCAGCTTCCCCCTCTGGATGACGCCCAGATCGAAGAGCGGTGGGCTGCCCGCGCAGACCGACAGCGATTGCTCAAGGAGCGCCCGAACACGGCGTTCAGCTTCATCCTTGAAGAACATGTGCTGCTGAGGCGCGCAGGCGGGGTGGAGGTGACACGCAGCCTCATCGACCACGTGCTCGGGATCGTCGAGCAGCGAAATGTCGAAGTACAGATCATGCCGTTGCCACAGGGCTCACACGCCGGGGTGGCCGGCCCGATGCAACTGCCGGAGACTCCCGAGAACAGGTGGTTCGCCTACAACGAAGGTCAACGCGGTGGCATGTTGATCGCCGACCCGAAGGAGATCAGCGTGCTCCAGAGGCGGTATGCCAGGATGCGTTCACAGGCTCTCACCCTCGAAGACTCCGTGAGCCTGTTGAATCGGATGCGAGGAGCCTTATGACCACCGGTGAACTGGCCTGGTTCAAATCGAGCTACAGCAGCAGCGGAGACGGCGACTGCATAGAGGTCGCCGCCACCCCCGCCACCGTCCACGTCCGCGACTCCAAACACCGGCAGGGGCCACAGCTCGCCCTCTCCCCCGCCGCCTGGACCGCCTTCGTCGCACACGTCGACCGCGCCTCCGTCGAGCGAGCAAACTGACGGACAGACCCTCACGCCCTCGGAGACGAGGAGAGCCATGAGCAGCGACGAATGGACCTGGTTCAAAAGCAGTTACAGCAGCGCATCGGGCGACGACTGCGTCGAAGTCGCCTTTGAGGCGGCATGGTTCAAGTCGAGCTACAGCAGCGGCTCGGGCGACGACTGCATAGAGGTCGCCCTCACCCCCACCACCGTCCACGTCCGCGACTCCAAACACCGGCGGGGACCCCGTCTCGCTCTCTCCCCCGCCGCCTGGACCGCGTTCGTGGCGAACGCTCCGTCCGTGTGGCCGGCACCTGACGTGACGGAGCGTCACTCTTCCTGACGCCTGCGTTCGGGCGCTCGTAGCCGCCCCGGGCGTCGGCGTCGGCATGCCGTTGCCCGCCGCGGCCCAGGCAGGGCCGTCGCACATGGCCGGGATGCCGGTGCCGATGCCGGCGGCGGCCGAGCCGGGCGCCCGACCACCCTCCGTGCGTCCCGACAGGGCTCCACCGCCGATCAGCCGCCCCCGCCCCCCTCTGGAAGGCGCGCCGGGGTGGTCGTCGGGTGGTGGCGGCCACCCACCCTTCGCCTGCCAGATCCCCACCCCTTCGGGTGGTGCCACCACCTTCGCCCCTCTGTCACTGTCTGGCCAGTTCACACGACCGAAACAGACTGCACGGAGGGCTGAATGGGACTACTCGTCAACATAGACAACGGCGGAACGTTCACCGACGTATGTGTGACGGACGGCGACCGTCTGATCCACGCGAAGACCCCCACGACGCCGCACGACCTCACGCGCTGCTTCGCGGCCGGGCTCAGCCTCGCCTCCGACCGCCTCTACGGCGAGGAGGATCTGCCGCGGCTGCTCCGGGAGACCGGCCACCTGCGCTGCTCGACCACCTCGGGCACCAACGCCGTCGTCGAGCACAAGGGCACTCCGGTCGCCCTGCTGGTCGACTCCGGCGCCGAGGACGACGTCCACGAGGCCGGCGGGTCGGCCGACCCCGAGCTGTGGGCGGCGATGGTGCCGCACCGGCCCGTCGGCATCGCCACCGGCCCCGGCGGCACGGTGGACGCGGAGGAGTTCACCGCGGCGATCAACGCGCTGCTGGCGACCAACGCCCAGCGCATCGTCATCGCGCTGCGCGACCCGCAGGCCGAGTGGGCGGTCAAGGCGCAGCTCCTGGACCGCTACCCGCGGCACCTGCTCGGCGCGATGCCCTTCACGCTCTCCCACGAACTGGCCCGCGACGCCGACGACACCCGGCGCGTGCTCACCTCGGTCCTGAACTCCTACCTGCACCCGGGCATGGAGCACTTCCTCTACTCCGCCGAGGGGGTCTGCAAGGACGGCGGCCTGGCGAGCCCGCGCGGCGGGCTGGAGGGCGGCCGGGCCTACGCGCGGCTCTACGACGCGGACGTGCTCGTCGGCATGGACATCGGCGGCACCACCACCGACGTGTCGGTGATCGCGGGCGGGCAGCTCGCGGTCAGCGCCTTCGGCCGGGTCGGCTCGGCGCCGACCTCGTTCCCGATGCCGGAGATCCGCAGCGTCGGACTCGGCGGCAGCTCCGTCGTGGAGGTGGTGGACGGCGTGGTCACCATCGGGCCGCGCAGCGTCGGCGCCGCGCCCGGCCCGGCCTGCTTCGGCCGCGGCGGCACCAGCGCCACCCTCACCGACGCGCTGCTGCTGGCCGGCGTGCTCGACGGCGAGCGTTACCTCGGCGGCGACCTGAAGCTCGACACCGCCCGCGCCGAACGCGCGCTGAGCACCCACGTCGGCGAACCGCTCGGCCTGTCGGCGCCCGCCGCCGCGCTGGCCGTGCTGCGCGCCTTCGAGCAGCTCACCGGCGAGGCCCTGCGGGAGGCCCTGACCGAGGCGGGCCACGCCCCGGCCGGGACGACGCTGCTGGCCTTCGGCGGCGCCGGGCCGGTGATCGCCTGCGGCATCGCCCGCGCCGCCGGGATCGGGCGGGTGATCGTGCCGGACCTCTCCGCGGTGTTCAGCGCGTTCGGCATCGGGTTCAGCGGCCTGGCGCACGAGTACAGCGTGCCGCTGCCCGCGGATGCGGCCGAGGCCGAGCGGCTCCGTGAGGAACTGCTCGCCCGGGCCCGCCGCGACATGTTCGGCGAGGGGTTGGTGGCCGAGGACTGCGGCGGGCGGCCACGCTCGATCCACATGACCGACGCGCGACTTGACGGGGCGTCACTTTGCCGAACTGACAGCTCACCGACAGCATCGCTCCCTACGGTGCCGTGTCCATGACAGACACTTCCGAGCCCGTGATCGGGCGCCGCACCGTACTGATCGCCACCGGGGCCACGGCGGCCACGCTGGCCGTTGCCGCCGCCGTGCCCGGCGCTCCCGCCGCCGCGGAGGGCGACGACGCCGTGCCCGTCGCCGCCGCGGCCGTCTGCACCCTCACGAAGGAGATGACCGAAGGCCCCTACTACCTCGACGGACAGCTCGTCCGCTCGGACGTCACCGAAGGCAAGGCGGGCATCCCGCTCAAGCTGAGGCTCACCATCGTCGACGACGACACCTGCGCACCGCTCTCCGGCGCGCTCGTGGAGATCTGGCACTGCGACGCGCTCGGCGAGTACTCCGGGTACGTCGGCAACAACGGGCACAACGAGCCCGACGACGGCACCTTCCTGCGCGGCGGCGTGCTGACCGACTCCGGTGGCGTCGCGAACATCACCACGATCTACCCCGGCTGGTACCGCGGCCGCTGCGTGCACATCCACGTCAAGGTGCACACGAACGTCACGCTCACCTCCGACGGCTCGTTCACCGGCGGCCAGGAGATCCACACCGGGCAGTTGTTCATCGACGAGTCGCTCACGGCCAAGGTCGCCGCGATCTCGCCGTACTCGACCAACACCGTCACCCGCACCACCCTCGCCCAGGACGGGATCTACGACGACGGAGGCGCCTCCTCCGGCCTCCTGACGACGACCGCGCTGGGCAGTTCGACCTCCTCCGGCTACACCGGAACGCTGACCCTCGGCGTCGAACAGGGCTGACCACGGCCGGACGGATCGTCACGCCGTGACGGGCTGCCGTTCCGCGGCGGGCTCGGTCCGCGCCTGCCGCTCCTTGCGGTGGGCGCGGACCGAGTACGCCAGGGCGGCGGCCCACAGCGCGCACAGGACGGCGTAGACGGACGCGACGGCCGTGCCGGGCAGGCCGAGCCGGCCGTCGGCGAGCAGCGTGCGGGCGTTGAGCAGGACGATCAGGCCGCCGACGGTGGAGCCCAGGACGCGCGGGGCGACGAAGCGGGCCAGCCAGGCCGCGACCGGGGCGATGACCACGCCGCCGGCCAGGAAGGCGAGCACCCAGGACCAGTCGACGCCGTGCGAGCCGAGGGAGAACAGGAAGCCCAGGCTCGCGGCCACGGCGACCAGCGCCTTGCTCGCGTCGACCGAGCCGACCACCTTGCGCGGCTCCAGCCGGCCGCCGGCCAGCAGCGCGGGCGTGCCGATCAGCCCCCAGCCGCCCCCTCCGGTGGCGCCGAGGAACCCGGCGACCAGGCCGACCGGCACCAGGAACCGCTTGCCGAGGGGGCGGCCGAGCCGGTCACGGGAGACCCCGCGCACGGTGAAGTGCCAGGTGACGAAGCAGCCGAGGACGAGCAGGATCACCGCCGTCACCGGCGCCGCGAGCGCCGTCGACATGCCCGACAGCACCGTCGCCCCCACGAACGCCCCCACCGCCCCCGGGACGCCGATCCGGGCCACGACCTTCCAGTCGACGTTGCCGAAGCGGGCGTGCGAGGCGCCGGAGACCAGGCCCGTGCCGATCTGCGCGAAGTGGACGACGGCCGAGGCGGCGGCCGGGCTGGTGCCCAGGGCCAGCAGCAGCACCGTCGAGATGACCCCGTGCGCCATGCCGAGGCTGCCGTCCACGAGCTGGGCGCCCAGCCCCGCGAGGGCGAGCAGTAGCAGCGTCTGCATGGGGCGGTCCCGCCTTCCCTGGTTTCCTACCGGGTGGGTAGGGATGGACAGGGCTGGACGGTAGGGCATCAAGCTGAGGGGACCCTGAGAGCCGCTGAGAGCCGCTGAGAGCCGCTGAGAGCCGCTGAGAGCCGCTGAGAGCCGCCATGAGTCCGGGCCCTGAGAGTCGGTCGCCTTCGATACGGCGCTACGGGTTCTCCCAGGCCGCCGGTTCCGCCGCCAGTTCCTTCACCGGTTCCGGCAGCGCGTTCGCCGCGAGGTCGGCGATGCTGACGCCCTCCAGGATCCGGCGGACGTTGGCGCGCAGCGCGATCCACAGCGGCAGCAGCGGCTCGGCGGAACCGGCGTAGGACAGGCCGGTCGGGCGGACCCCGCGCACGGACACGATGGGGCCGTCGACCGCGCGGATCACGTCCGCGACCGTGATCGCCGATGCCTCCCGGGCCAGCCGGTAGCCCCCGCCTCCGCCGCGCCGACTGTCGACGACGCCGGCGCGGCGGAGGTCTCCGAGGATGCCCTCCAGGAACTTGTGCGGGATCTCCTGCGCGGCGGCGACGGCCTCGGCCTTCACCGGACCGTCCTCGCCCTGCCGTACGGCGAGCTCCAGTACCGCCCGTACCGCGTAGTCCGCCCGTGCCGAGATCCTCATGCGTCCATTGTGAGGGCCCAGGGGTGAGCGGTGAGCGGTCGGGTGGGAGCGGTCGGGTGTGCGCGGTCGGGTGGGAGCGGTCAGGAGAGGCGGATCACGTTCCAGGACAGCGGCTCCAGTACGGCGGTGAGCGTGCCGTCCCGCAGGGTGGTGCCCGCGACCGGGTGCGGGGTGACGCGCTCGGGGTCGTCGAGGGTGTTGCGCGCGTCCGGGTCGTCGTCCGCGAGGGCGCTGTGTTCGACGACGGACGTCAGGCCGAGCCCGCCGAGGGCGACTTCCAGCGGGAGCGGTTCGGTGCGGCCGCGGTTGACGGCGAAGACGGTGACCGTACCGTCCTCGGCGCGCACCGCGGTGGCGTGCAGCAGGGCGGTCTCGCCGTACTTCTTCGTCTCGTACGTCGGCGAGTCCACGCGGACGTCGAGGACCTGCCCGCGGCCGTACCGGGAGGCCTGGGCGAAGGGGAAGAAGGTCGTCTGGCGCCAGGCGGGGCCGCCGGGCTCGGTCATGATCGGGGCGATGACGTTGACGAGCTGGGCGAGGCAGGCGACCGTGACCCGGTCGGCGTGCCGGAGCAGCGCGATCAGCAGCGAACCGAAGACGACGGCGTCGGTGACGCTGTAGTTGTCCTCCAGCAGGCGCGGCGCCTCGGGCCAGTCGTCCTGCTCGATGGTGGTCGCCTGCTCCTGCCAGCGGGAGAGGTACCAGACGTTCCACTCGTCGAAGGAGAGGTTGATCCGCTTCTTCGACTTCAGGCGGGCGCCGACGTGGTCGCAGGTCGCGATCACGTTCTCGATGAAGGACTCCATGTCGACGGCGGAGGCGAGGAAGGAGTCCACGTCCCCGTCGACGGGCTCGTAGTAGGCGTGCAGGGAGATGTAGTCGACGAGGTCGTACGTCTCCTGCAGCACCGTCGCCTCCCAGGCGGCGAAGGTGGGCATGGACTGGCTGGAGGAGCCGCAGGCGACCAGTTCGACGCCGGGGTCCTGCTGGCGCATGGCGCGGGCGGTCTCGGCGGCGGCCCGGCCGTACTCCTCGGCGGTCTTGTGGCCGGTCTGCCAGGGACCGTCCATCTCGTTGCCCAGGCACCACAGGCGGATGCCGAAGGGGTCCTTGTCGCCGTGCGCGACCCGCAGGTCGGACAGGGCGGTGCCGCCGGGGTGGTTGGCGTACTCCTGGAGTTCGAGCGCCTCGGCGACGCCGCGGGTGCCCAGGTTGACGGCCATCATCGGCTCGGTCCGCGGGCCGGCCTTGCGCAGGAAGCCGATGTACTCGGACAGGCCGAAGCGGTTGGTCTCCGTCGAGTGCCAGGCGAGGTCGAGGCGGCGGGGGCGGCTGTCGGCCGGGCCGACGGAGTCCTCCCACTTGTAGCCGGAGACGAAGTTGCCGCCGGGGTAGCGCACGACGGTGACGCCGAGTTCGCGGACCAGGTCGAGCACGTCCCCGCGCAGCCCCGCCTCGTCGGCGGTGGGGTGACCCGGTTCGAAGATTCCGGTGTAGACGCAGCGGCCGAGGTGTTCGACGAAGGATCCGAAGAGCCGGGGGTCGACCTCGCCGACGGTGAAGGCGGGGTCGAGGGTGAAGCGGGCGGTGCTCTCGGTCATGGGTGCCTTTCGGAACGGGAGTTACCTGAGGACGTGCTGGTGACGGTGCGGCAGGGGAAGGGGAGGGACTCCGCGTGGGCGGCCTGCCCGCGGGCGGCGGGCGGGAGCGGAATCGCGCCGTAGTCGGGGCCGCCGGCGGCGGAGCGGGCGGCCGCGGCGCGGGACCGGCCTGCTGCGGCGCCCGCGGCGGGAGCGCGGGCGCCGGCGCCCGGTGCGGCGACGCCGGAGCCGGCCGCGACGAGCGGCTCTCCGCGTCCGTCCGTGAGGGGCCTGCGGTTCGAGTCGGATCGTCCCATGTCCTCCACCCCCACCGTTCGATATGTCGAAACATGCCCGTAACTTCGAACGGGACCGTAAAGAGTCAGCGCCCGTCAGTCAATGGTCCGGACGGGACTTTCCAGCCACGGCGGCGTTCGCGGGGTGGCCGACGGCACACGTTCACATGACGGGGGCCCGACCGGCCGCGTAATCTCGAACGGCCTGCTGTGCGGCGGCGAGAGGGGGAGTCATGGACATCGCGGGCGCACGGAGGAAGGCGGCCCGGATCTCCGCCTGGCGGCACCGCTCGCGGGAGTTCTCCAGGATGCGCGAGCTGACCGACGGCCTCGCATCCGCGCTGTGGGCCGGACCCCGCCCGCCCGCCGACGCGCGCGAGCTGTGCCGGGCGCTGTGCGCGGAGATGAGCGCACGCCGGGGCGGGCGCCCCATCGAACTGCGCTTCGAGCGGTTCCCCGACGAGATCGAGGTGACCGGGCTGTGGGTGGAGCTGCCGGACTTCGACCTGGTCATCGTCGAGGAGCGGGCCGAAGCGGTACAGCAACTCGTCATCCTGGGGCATGAGTTGTGGCACATGCACGCCGGGCACGACCACCATCACCCGGCCGGCGCCGCGGCGGCCGGCGCGCTGGCCGAGCGGAGCGACTGGCAGGACGGCGCGCTGACCGAGCGGGCCGACTGGCAGGACGTCGCGCTGTCGGTCGCCGCGCGCGACGGCTCCCGCGCGGCCGACGAGGCCGCCGCCGACGACTTCGGCCACCGGCTCGCCGCCGCGCTGCGGCCGCTGCTGGCCCCGCGCCCCGCCGGCCCTCCCCCCGGCCCGCTCCAGCGGTCCCTCGGCTACCGCGACCCCCGCGGGCCGGCAGGAACGGCGCGGTGACCGCCGCCCTCGCCCCCGTGGCCATCGCCACCGCCGCGCTCGCCCCCGTCAAGGCCCAACTGGCGCTGACGCCGACGGGGTTCGTGAGCGAGTTCTACCCGTCCTTCTGGTGGATCCCGGCCGGGGTGCTGACCGCCGCCCTGGCGATCAAGCTGCCCACCATCATCCGGCTGTGGGCCGACCCGATGCTGCGCGCCGTCGGCGGCCTGCTGGTGCTGGCCTGCGCGGTGTTCGTGTTCGTGGCGCCCTCCACCATCGCCCTGGTCAACCGGGTCACGGGCGTGCCGAACATCTCGGCGCCCTGGGTGTACTCGCTGCTGACCGCGTTCGGCGGATCGTGTCTGCTGCTCATCATCGCCTGGCGCAACGGACTGTCCGACCGCTCCGCGCAGACGGTGCGCGCCACACGCTGGGTCGTCGCCGTCTACTCGGGCGTGATCGCCGCGCTGTGGGTGCTGTTCGCCCTCGCCGATGCGCCCGTGGAGCGGCTGCGCGACCTGGACACGTACTACGCCGACACGCCGTACATGCGCGAGATGATCCTGCTCTACCTCCTCGCGCACACCGTGGCCACCGTGATCACCTCGGGCCTGATCTGGAACTGGGTGCGCACCGACGGGCTCGACGCCTGGCTGCGCTGGGGGCTGAAGTTCCTCGGCGTCGGCTACGCCATCCAGTTGCTGTTCGACGCGGCCAAGCTGACCGCCGTGGCGGCCCGTTGGGCCGGGCACAAGCTCGACTGGCTCAGCACCGGCGTCGCACCGCCCATCGCCTGCCTGTCCGCCATCCTCATCGCGGTCGGGTTCATCCTCCCGCACGCCGGCCAGTACCTGCACGACCGCTGGCGGGTGCGGCTCGCCCACCACGAACTGCGGCCCCTGTACCTGCTGATGCGGACCGCCAACGGCAGCGGTGTCCCGTTCGTGCTGCGCTCCACTCCGGAGCTGCGGCTGATCCGCCGGGAGACGTTCATCCGCGACGTGCTGCTCCCGCTGGCCCGGCACATCGACGACGACCGGCGGCAGCGGTCCTACGAGGCCGCGCTCGCCCTCGGTCACGAGCCGGGCCGGGCCAAGGCGCTCGCGTCCGCGCTGGCGATCCAGGACGCCGTCGAGGCCCGCCGCCGGCCGGACGACGGCGAGGGCGGCTGCGAACCCGGCTACGACCCCGACACCACGGACCTGCTGCGCGAGATCGGCGCCGTCTCCCGGGCCCTGCGCCGCACCGACGACCTCCTCGCGGTGCGCGCCCGCACCCGGGACGGCGGCGTGCGCGTGGCCGTCCCGGGTGCGGGCGGACCCCTCTCTGAAAAGGCAGAACGCACGAAGGACTGCACGGACCACGGGGACATCTGAGAGTCTGTCCTGGTGCGGACCAACAGGGAGATGCGTCGCCTCGCCGACGCCCTCGTCGACCCCATACGCGTTCCGGTCCCCGCCGACCCCGAGGTCCTGCTCGCCGCACTCGTCGCCTCCGTCAGCGCCTGGCGCGGCCGTGAGGTCGTCGTCCACCGGGCCGTCTTCCCGCCGCACACCGCCAGCGGGCTGTGGCTGGAGCGCGAGACGCACGACGACGTCGTGGTCGACCGGCGGGCCGCGCCCTGGCACCAGCTCGTGATCTTCTGCCACGAGGTGTGGCACATGAACCGCGGAGCCGCGAGCGCGGCCCGCACCGACTTCAGCCTCGCCGAGGAGCAGGAGGCCGACCGGTTCGGCATGCTGATGGGCCGTCGGCTGCGCACCTGGCTGGAGGCGTCGGAGGACTCCGTGTTCGCCGCCCGCGGCGACGGCCCCCCGGACCTCGCCGGCCGCATCGGGGCCGCGCTCAACCACCGGGGGAGGCGCCGGTGAACGGCACGATCAACTACGTCAGCTGCGGCGCGCTCTGGCTCGGCCTGGTGGTCAAGGCCCCGGACCTGCTGCGCCACCGGCACGACCCGTACCTGCGGGCGATCTGCGGGGTGCTGGGCCTGGCCGGCCTGTGCTTCTTCCTCGGCGCGCCGCCCACGGTCGCCTGCGTCAACGGCGTCAGCGGCGTGCCCAACCTCGCCGCGCCGCTGACGTACGCGTCCATCACCGCATACAGCGCCGCCGCGCAGGTCCTGATCGTCTACTGGCGCGGGGGGCCGCACGTGCACCGTACCGCGCGGCGCTGGGTCGTCTGCTACGCCTTCGTCCTGCTCGGCATCGCCGTGACGTTCGCGCTCGGCGACGCCCCCGTGGAGCGCCGCACCGACCTGGACACCTACTACGCGACGACCCCCTACATCGCCGAGATGATCGTCCTGTACCTGGCCGGCCACCTCGCCGCCGCCGGCGTCACCCTGGTGTCGTCGCTGCGCTGGGCCCGCGAGGTGGACGGCTGGCTGCGCGCCAGCCTGCTGACACTGGGCGTGGGGACGCTGTGCAACGCCGGGTACAGCGTGTCCAAGCTGGCGGCCGTGGCGGCCCGCTGGAGCGGGCGGGACTGGTCGGTGATCGGCACCCGGGTCTCCCCGGCCGCCGCCGGGCTCGGCGCCCTGCTGACGGTGGTCGGCGTGCTGATCCCGCTGGCCGGACCCCGGCTGACGGAGTGGCAGCGGTCCTGGCAGACGTACGTGCGTCTCGAACCGCTCGAACGGGAACTGGACGGCGTCCTCACCCGCCGGGCGCTGCGGCTGCCGCGCCCGCGCCGGGCCTCCCCCACCACCCTGCTGGTGTGGCGGCAGACCAGCATCCACAACGGCCTGAGCCACCTCGACCCCTACTTCGACCGGTCCCTGTACGACCGTACGCACGACGCCGCGCTGCGGACCAGCGGCGACCCGGCGCGGGCCGAGGCCACCGCGTGGGCGGCGGTCATCGCCGCCGCCGTCCGCGACGAGTCCGACCGGGTGCAGCCGGACGCCGCCGCGTGGCTGCCGGGCGCGGCGCCCGAGCCGGCCGCCCTGGTCCGCATCGCCGACGCGCTGGCCGGCTCGCCCCTCGTCTCCGCGGCCCGGGTGTGCCGCGGCGCCACCCCGACGGGCACCGCATGAGCCTCGTGGTGTACCTGGCCGCCTGCGCCCTGGCCGTCTCCTCCGGGCTGCTGTGCCGCCGCCCGCGCAGCGCCGCGTTCGACGGCCTGACCGTGTCCACCTGCGCGGCCGTGGTGCTCGGCGCGCTGGTCTTCGTCTGCTCGGCGCCGCTGACCCTGGCCGCCGTCAACGACCTCACCGGCGTCGCCAACTTCGGCGCCCCGCTGACGTACGGCATGCTCTCCGCGTACAGCTGTTCCCTGTTCATCCTGCTGATCAACTGGCGGGGCGGCCCGCGCGTCCGGGTCCGCCGCACGGCGCTGGGCTGCGTCGCCGCCTACGGGCTGCTGGTCGCCGCCATCGTGGTGCTGTTCGCCCGGGCCGACGCGCCCGTCGAACGGCTGCGGGACCTGGACACCTACTACGCGAACACGCCGTACATGCGGGAGATGATCCTGCTGTACCTGCTCGGGCACACCGCGGCCGTCGTCGCGCTGTGCGTGGTGTGCGTGCGGTGGGCCCGCGAGGTGACCGGCATGCTCAGGACCGGGCTGCGGCTGATCCTCATCGGCGCGCTGCTGGACGGGGCGGGCTTCCAGCTCGCCAAGTACACGGCCGTGACCGCGCGTTGGACGGGCCACGACCTGGACTTCCTCTCCACGGACCTCGCCCCGCCGCTGGCGTCGCTCGGCGGACTGGTCACCGCGGCCGGCTTCGTGCTGCCCAGGGTGCTGCCCGGCCTTGCCGCCCACTGGCACAGCCTGGGCGACCACCGGCGGCTGGGCCCGCTGTGGTCCCTGGTGCGGTCCGTGTCCACCGCGCCCGAGCCGCCCGCCTCCTGGTGGCAGCCGCCGCTGGCCCGGCTGCAGTGGCGGGAGGTGTCCATCCACGACGCGCTGCTGGCGCTGGCCCCCTACTTCGACGACCGGGTGCGCGAGCGGGCCCGCGCCGCGGCCGTGCGCGCGGGCCGACCGCCGCACGAGGCGCGGGTGGCGGCGGAGGCGGCCATGGTGGCCGACGCGGCGCGCCGGGCCGCCGCGCGCGAGGAGCCGCCCGGCACGCCGAGCGCGTACCGCCTGCACGCCACGGAGGTCCCCGGCGCTGGCGGACTGGTGGAGCTGGCGCAGGCCCTGGTGCCGGTCCTGGCCGCAACTCCCGCCGTCCGCACGGCGGGTGAAGGTACCGTGAAGGCCGCCCCGGGCTGATTGCCCGGTGGCCGGAAACCCGTGGACCGTGTGTCCCCGTCGCCGAGTGCGAGGAGCCCCATGTCGCGTAGAGCTGTCGTCATCGGTGCCGGCCTGGCCGGCATGCTGGCCGCGGCGGCGGTGTCCCCCGCCGTGGACGAGGTGATCGTCCTCGACCGCGACGACCTGCCCGAGGGGCCGGAGCACCGCAAGGGCCTTCCGCAGGGGCGCCACGCCCACCTCCTGATGGCCGGGGGCCTGGCGGCGATGGAGCAGCTGCTGCCGGGCGCGGACCTGCGGCGGCGCCTGCTCGACCGCGGCGCCCGGGAGATCTCTCTCGGCCAGGACATGGTGGTACGCACCCCCGAGGGCTGGTTCCGGCGCTGGCGCCATCCGGGGCCCAGCATGATCAGCTGCAGCCGGGCGCTGCTGGACTGGGTGGTGCGCGAGGTGGTGCGGGAGCGCACCGGCGCCGACGTCCGCAAGGCCCAGGCGGTGGGACTGCTGGGCGGCGCACGGCGCGTCCACGGCGTCCGCGTCGCGGCGGACGGGGACGGGGACGAAGCTGGGACCGGGGCCGGGACCGGGGCCGGGACCCGGGCCGGGGCGGAGCTGGCGGCCGACCTGGTGGTGGACGCGAGCGGGCGTGGCTCACGCGTCGTCAGGTGGCTGGACGCGCTCGGCGTTTCGGGCATCCGCGAGCGGACCGTGGACGCCGGTCTGGTCAACGCCACCCGGATCTACCGCACGCCCGCGGGCGCCGAGCGGTTCCCGCTGACGATGGTGCAGTCGGATCCGTACGTCGGGCGGCCGGGGCGCAGCGGGATGGTCATGCCCATCGAGGGCGACCGCTGGATGGTCAGCCTGGGCGGCACGCGCGGCGGCGAGCCCCCGGCGGACCCGGAGGGCTTCCTGCGCTACACGCTGGACCTGCCCGACCCGATCGTGGGCCGGCTGATATCCGGCGCGGAACCCCTCACCGGCATCCACCTCAGCCGCAGCACCAGCAACGTGCGGCGCTACCTGGAGAAGGCGCGGGACTGGCCCGAGGGCCTGGTCGTGCTCGGCGACGCGCTGGCCACCTTCAACCCGGCCTACGGCCAGGGCATGTCGGTGGCCGCGCTGGGCGCGCGGGTGCTGCGGGAGGAGCTGCGGCAGGCGGGACCGACCGCGCGGGGGCTCGCCCGCCGGGTGCAGCGGGGGATCGCCGGACCGGTGGAGGCCGCGTGGGCCGTCGCGGTCGGCCAGGACACCTGGTACCCGGGCTCGCGGGGCGGGCGGCGCGGACCGGCCGAGCGCCTGGTCACCGCGTACTCGCGCCGCCTGACGAAGGCGGCCACCGGCTCCTACCCGGCGGCGGCCGCCCTGTGGGACGTCACCAGCCTGACCGCGGGCCCGGCACGCCTGCTGCGCCCCGCCACCCTGCTCGCCACCCTCAACGGCCCCCTCCTCCCACCGGCACCCCGACCCCCACTGTCGGAGGCCGAGCAGAAGATCCTCCGAGCCCTGGACCACACGACGGGGTGACCCACGGGCCGCGCGGCAGCGGGGCCGCGGGCCGCGCGGGGCCGCAGGCCGCGCGGGACCGCAGGCCGCGCGGGACCGCAGGCCACGCGGGACCGCAGGCCACGCGGGACCGCAGGCCACGCGGGACCGCAGGCCACGCGACGCGGCGAGCCGCACGGGGTGGCGCGCCGCACGTCCCTGGCCCGCGAGAGCCTGCCGCACGGGACCGCAGGCCGCACGGGGCCACAGGCCGCGCGACGCGGCGAGCCGCACGGGGTGGCGCGCCGCACGTCCCTGGCCCGCGAGAGCCTGCCGCACGGGAGCCTGCCGCGGGGTGCTGCGGGGACGCCCGCGGCCAAGCGGGCCCGCGAGGGCAGGCCGCGCAGTGTCGCCGGTACGCCCGCACACGGGACACGGGACGCGCGCCACGGGGACGCGCGTGCCGACCGGGCGCTGACGCGCGAACACTCGCCAGCCGGTTGGCGACCGCCCGTGACGCCCCGATCGTCTGCAGCAGCCTCGGACTTGCCGACGCCGATGGTGCCGGCGACCAAGCACGCCCGCCAGAGCAGGCCGCACAGCGGCGTCGGCTGGCACGCCCGTGAGAGCGGGCCGCACGGTGCCGCCGGGACGCGAAGGCCGGACCGGAGGACCAGAAATCCCGGTGCAGCGGGGAGCCCGCCGGGGCCGATGGCAGGCCCGCAGGGGCCGGCCCGCGCAGGCCGGGCACCCGGGGCGCCCGGCGGGCGGGCGGGTGTACGGCCCGTTCATCCGTCTCGCGTTCGGCTCACCCCGCGAAGGGCGGCTGTGGGAGGCCCTTGCCCGCGCCCGGCACCACCAGCAGGGAGCCGGACAGTGCCAGGGGCGCGGTCAGGCCCGTGCGGGCGGTGGTGATGTACAGGTCGGTGAGGTCGGCGCCGCCGAAGGCGCACGCGGTGGGGCGCGGAACCGGCAGTTCGACGACGCGGTCCAGCTCGCCGGAGGGCGTGTACCGGCGTACCGCCGCGCCGTCCCACAGGGCGACCCACACGCACCCGTCGGCGTCGACGGTGAGCCCGTCCGGGAACCCGGCGGCGTCCTCGATCCGGGCCAGTGTCCGGCGGCCGGTGACGTTGCCGTCGCCGTCGTGGTCGAAGACGTCGATGCGGCGGGTCGGCGAGTCGATGTAGTACATCAGCCGCCCGTCGGGGCTCCAGCCGATGCCGTTGCTGACGGCCACGTCGTCGAGCACCGCCCGCACGGTGCCGTCCCCGGTGAGGCGGGACAGCGTGCCGCCGCCGGGGGCCTCGTCGTAGCGCATGGTGCCGGCCCACAGGGAGCCGTCGGGGGCGACGGCGGCGTCGTTGCCGCGGCGGCCGGGGACGGCCTCGCGGTGCAGCCAGCGGAAGGCGCCGTCCGGATCGACCAGCCCCACCCCGTCCCGCAGGTTCAGCACGAGCCCGCCGCCGGCGCGCGGCTTGGCGGCGCCGACGTGCTGCTCGACGACCCGCACGCCACGGTGGCCGGTCGCCGGGTCGTAGGTGTGCACCCGGGAGCCGAGGATGTCGACCCAGATCAGCCGCTCACCGTCGGCGTCCCAGGTGGGCCCCTCGCCGAGGGCGGCCTCGGCGAGTACGGCGACCTCATACGTGTACGTCATGCGACACTCCGGTGTCCGAGGCGCTCCGACAGTTCGGCCGCGCCCTTGGCGGCGAGTTGCTCCAGCTCGGCGCGGCGCTCGTCGCTCCAGCGGATCATGGGCACGGAGATGGACAGGGCGGCCACGACCCGTCCGGCACGGTCTCGCACCGGGGCGGCGACGCAGCTCACGTCCGGGTTGGACTCGCGGTTCTCGACGGCGACGCCCCGCTCGCGGATCCGCGCGAGGGTCTCGCGCAGGGCGACCGGGTCGGTGATGCTGTTCGGCGTCATCGCCACGAGTTCGGCGCCGTCCGGGATGCGGGCGGCGAGTTCCTGCTCCGGAAGGGAGGCCAGCAGCATCTTCCCTACGGACGTGCAGTGGGCGGGCAGCCGGCGGCCGGCCGCCGACACCATGCGCACCGCGTGGGTGGAGTCCACCTTGGCGATGTAGATGACGTCGGTGCCCTCGAGGATGGCCACGTGCACGGTCTCGTCACACGTCTCGGCGACGGACCGGGCCACCTGCTGACCCTCGGCGGCGAGGTCCAGCTGCTCGGCGTACCGGCTGCCGAGCTGGTACGGCCGCACCCCGAGCCGGTACCGTCCGGGCTGACCCGGCACCGGCACGATGTACGACCGGGCGGCGAGCGTGGTCACCAGCTCGTGCACGGTGGTGCGCGGCAGCTGCAGCCTGCGCACGATGTCGGGGGCGGAGAGCGTCCCGTCCCCGTCGAGGAAGAGCTCGAGTATGTCGAGAGCCCGGGTCACGGCAGGTACTAGGCGTCCCACGACCGGCCCCCTCCCTTGTTTATCTGGGCGTCTGTGTTCGAAATTTCAACAGACGATCGGCATGACGAACACAGGCTAGTCAAAGTCGGTTTGACCGGGCAATGGTGCTGCACGAACCACCTCCCCCCGCCCGGTGGGCCATGCTCTCTGCCCGGTGCGCCGTGTCACGGACGGCCGCCGCCACGGCGGGCCCGCCGTGGGCCACCATGGGGCACATGCCGTCCGGAAAACGCTCCGCCAGCCCGTTCACCCCGTTCACCCCGCTGGACTTCCAGCTGGTGCTGCTGCGCCGCATGGCCGACCACAACCCCGGTCCGGTGGAGGACGCCCGTCGTGCGCTGGGCGCGTCGGTCGCCGACATGCGGGAGGCCAACAGGCGTTGGCAGGCCATGTTGCACTCGCCACGGGCGCGTGCAGCCGCCGCCCGGTACCGCGCCGTCCTGGGCGAGCCCGAGGCGACGCTCACCCGCCGGGTCGGCGACCTGGACTGCGAGGCCCGCCTGTGGCCCGTACCGCTCTGGCCCGACCTGCGCTTCGAGGTCCTCCTCGCCCCGGACGGCACGGTGTGGAACGAGTGGCTGATCCGCGCCCCGGGAGCCGCGGGCCCGGACCTGCGGACCCTCGACGACCTCGCCCCCTGGTCCTGCACGGTCGACGAGGCGGCCCGCGCCTTCGCCCCCGCCCGCCCCCTCCAGGGCACCGCCCCGACCCGCTGGGGCCTGGCCTTCACGGCCCCGGACGGGCGCGGGGCGCGGCGGGAGGTCGTCGCCGAGTTCACCTGGGGTCTGCTCCAGCGGACGGCCGTCACCGGCTGAACCGGCGCCCCCGGTGGCTACCGCGCGGCCGTCAGGATCGCGTCCCGGACGGCCGCCGTCGAGCCGGGGTGCAGGAAGAGGAACAGGTTCGGCTCGACCAGTTCCAGCTCCATCACCCTGGGCTCCCCGTCGTCCCCGTCGACGAGGTCCACGCGCGCGTACAGCAGCTCGGCCGCGTCCGGCACGGCGGCCAGGGCCCGCTCGGCGACGGCGAGCTCGGCCGGCGTCGGGGTCCACGGCTCCAGGCCGGGATGCGGCACCTTGTCGGCGTCGTAGGCGGTGCCGGGAGCGAGCACGGCGCGCTTGCGGCTGGCGTGCAGGAGACGGCCGCCGAAGAACTGCAGGGCCCGCTCGCCGCCGGCGTCGATGCCGCGCATGTACGGCTGCACCATCGCCGTGAACCCCTCCTCGTGCAGGCGCGCGAGGTGCCGTACGGCCGTGTCGTGGTCGCCGGGCGTGTAGCGGGCGGCGTAGCGGGCGCCCGCGCCGGAGGTGGGCTTGACGACGTACTCGTGGCCGTCCGGGAGGGCGGGGGCGTCGCCCGGGGCGAGGTAGCGGGTGGGCACGACGGGCACGCCGGCCGCCGCCAGGTCGCCCAGGTAGCGCTTGTCGGTGTTCCAGCGCACGACGTCGGCCGGGTTGGCGAGCCGCGTGGCCTTCGCGCACCGGTCCGCCCACGCCGTGAACTCGGCGGCCCGCCAGCTGTAGTCCCAGGTGGAGCGGATGACGGCGAGGTCGTACGCGGCCCAGTCGACGGACGCGTCGTCCCAGAAGACGGCGTCCGCGGCGGCGCCGGCCGCGCGCAGCGCGCCCACCAGCCCGGGCAGGTCCCGGTCCCGGCTGGTCTCCGGCCCGGGGTCGTAGGTGACGAGGGCGACTCGGGGCACGGCGGGACTCCGTTCTGCTGCGGGCGCGATCCGCCCGAGGCTAACCAGCGCACCGGCAACCGGGCCAGCGCGCTTGACCCTCCCCTTCGGGGAAGCCCCAGCATCGGTGGCGGAAGACGGGAGGGACGCACAGGGATGCACAGGGAGATGCTGACGATCGGCGCGTTCGCCAAGGCGTGCCGGCTGTCCCCCAAGGCACTGCGGCTCTACGACGAACTGGACCTGCTGCGTCCGGCGCGCGTCGACCCGTACACCGGCTACCGGTACTACGCGACCGGGCAGTTGGAGCGGGCGCGGCTGGTGGCGTGGCTGCGGCGGCTCGGCATGCCGCTGGCCCGGATCCGCGAGGTGTGCGACCTGTGCTCCCGCGATCCGGCGGCCGCGGGCCGCGAGATCCGCGCCTACTGGGCGGGGGTCGAGAGGGAGACAGCGGTGCGGCGGGACCTGGCCGCGTTCCTCGTCGACCACCTGGCAGGACACGCCGGGTCTTCCGAGCGGTCACCACAGCCAGGACATCCAGAGCAGCCAGAACAGCCACCACAGCCAGGACTGTCCGGAAAGTCCGGACAGCCCGGGAAGGACACCACCATGCTGGAACTCCGCTACTCCGCCCACTCGGACACCGGCCGGGTCCGCCCCGCCAACCAGGACACCGCGTACGCCGGCGCGCGGCTGCTCGCGGTCGCCGACGGGTACGGCCCGGCGGGCGCGCCCGCCAGCGGCGCGGCGGTCGAGGCGCTGCGCTTCCTGGACGCGCGGGAACTGCCGGCGGGCAACGTCCTCGGAGTGCTGGACGACGCCGTCCGGGAGGCGACCGAGGCGGTGCGGGACGCGGCGGACGGCGCCGGCGACACCGGCACCACCCTCACCGCCCTGCTCCTGACCGGCTCCCGCCTCGCCCTGGTGCACATCGGCGACTCCCGCGCCTACCTGCTGCGCGATGGCGCCCTCTTCCGCGTCACCCACGACCACACGGTGGTCCAGTCGATGATCGACGAGGGCCGGCTGACGCCGGAGGAGGCCGCGGCCCACCCCCAGCGGGCGCTGCTGCTGAAGGCCCTGACGACCGGCGTCCCGGACCTGAAACTGCGGGACGCCGCACCCGGCGACCGGTACCTGCTCTGCTCCGACGGCCTCACGGCCGTGGTCCCCGACGCCCGCATACGCGACCTCCTCGGCTCCTGCCCGGCCCCCGACACGGCCGTACGCGCCCTGGTGGACGCGGCGAACAGTGCGGGCGGCCCGGACAACGTGAGCTGTGTGGTGGCGGATGTGGTGGAGACGGCAGCCTGAGGGGCGCTGCGGACGGGTAGGGCGGCTGGTGTAGGAACAGGGGTGGCGTTCCGGTCCCCGGCGCCCCCGCCACCGACGTCACCGACATCACCGACATCACCGACATCACCGACGACAAGGAGTGCGCCGCGTGTCCTCTCTTTTTCCCGCCCTGACGGGCGGACCGGCCGAGCGCCCCGCCCTGTGCTTCGGTGAGCGGTCCCTGACGTACGCCGGGCTCGCCGGCGCGGCCGGTGCCCTGGCGGCGCGGCTCCCGCGCGGCGGGCGGGTCGCCGTCTGGGCGACGCCGGTGCTGGAGACCGCGGTGGCCGTCGTGGCGGTGCTGGAGGCCGGGGCGGCCGCCGTGCCGCTGAACCCGAAGTCGGGGGAGAAGGAACTCGGGCACATCCTGGCCGACAGCGCGCCGGAGCTGGTGCTGGCCGCGCCGGGCGACGAACTCCCGCCGCCGCTGCGGGGCGTGGCCCGCGTCGACGTCGACGTGCTGGGCGCCGGGCCCGCCGCCCCCGCCCCCGACGCCGACGCGGAGGACCCGGCGCTGATCGTCTACACCTCCGGCACCACCGGCCCGCCCAAGGGCGCCGTCATCCCCCGCCGCGCGCTCGCCACCACCCTGGACGCGCTGGCCGACGCCTGGCGGTGGACCGGCGACGACGTGCTGGTGCACGGGCTGCCGCTGTTCCACGTGCACGGGCTGGTGCTGGGCGTCCTGGGGCCGCTCAGGCGCAGCGGGAGCGTGCGGCACCTGGGCCGGTTCAGCCCGGAAGGCGTGGCGCGGGAGCTGAACGACGGCGCGACCATGCTGTTCGGGGTGCCGACGATGTACCACCGCATCGCGCAGGCCCTGCCCGACGACCCGGAGCTGGTCAAGGCGCTCGGCGGGGCCCGGCTGCTGGTCTCCGGCTCCGCCGCGCTGCCGGTGCACGACCACGAGCGGATCGCCGCCGCGACCGGACGCCGGGTCATCGAGCGGTACGGCATGACGGAGACGCTGATGAACACGAGCGTCCGTGCCGACGGCGAGCCGCGGGCCGGCACGGTGGGCGTGCCGCTGCCGGGCGTGGAGCTGCGGCTGGTGGAGGAGGACGGGTCGGTCATCCCGTCGCTGGACGGGGAGACCGTGGGCGAGATCCAGGTGCGCGGGCCGAACCTGTTCACCGGGTACCTCAACCGGCCGGACGCCACCGCGGCCGCGTTCACCGCGGACGGCTGGTTCCGCACCGGCGACATGGCGGTGCGGGATCCCGACGGGTACGTGCGCATCGTCGGCCGCAAGGCCACCGACCTGATCAAGAGCGGGGGTTACAAGATCGGGGCGGGTGAGATCGAGAACGCGCTGCTGGAGCATCCGGGGGTGCGGGAGGCCGCGGTGACCGGCGAGCCGGACCCCGATCTGGGCGAGCGGATCGTGGCGTGGGTCGTCCCGGCGGACCCGCAGTCGCCGCCGGGGGCGGAGGAACTGGCCGATCACGTGGCCCGGCGGCTCGCCCCGCACAAGCGGCCCCGGGTGGTGCACCATCTCGCCGCGCTGCCCCGCAACGACATGGGGAAGATCATGAAGCGGTCGCTGTCCCGTGACTGAGCGGCACTCCGCGCGCGAGATCCTCGCCCTCGTCACCGACGACTCCACCTTCGCCGAACTCCCTTACCCGGCAAGGCGGTCGGAGCCCGACGGCCCGCTCGGCTGGCAGGGCTACGACGCCTCCCGCGCCCGCGCCGCCGAGCGCACCGGCGAGCAGGAGTCCGTCGTGTGCGGCACGGCGAGCGTCGCGGGCACGCGGGCCGTGCTGATCGCGTTCGAGTTCGGCTACCTCGGCGGCTCGCTCGGCGAGCGCACCGGCGACCGGCTGACGGCGGCGTACACCTACGCGCGCGAACACCGGCTGCCGGTCGTGCCGTTGGTCGCCACCGGCGGCAGCCGGATGCAGGAGGGCATGCTCGCGCTCACCCAACTCCAGCGGGTGGCACGGCAGTCGGTGCTGACCGGGCAGGCCGGGCTGCCGCAGATCGCGGTGGTGCGCGACCCGACGACGGGCGGCGGCTGGGCCACGCTCGGCGCGGGCGCCGACGTCGTCCTCGCGCTGCCCGGCGCCCAGGTCGGCTTCGCGGGCTCCCGGGTGCGCCCGGCGGACGCCGACCCGGCCGCGTACACGGCCGAGGCGCAGGTCGCGGCGGGCGCGGCCGACGCGCTGGTGCGGCCCGGGGAACTGCGGGAGACGCTGGGGCTGTGGCTGCGGCTGCTGACGTCACCGGCGCGGCGGGCCCCCGTGCCGCCCGCCCTCGGCGCGGGTGACCTGCCCGCCACCGGCTGGGAGGCCGTGCGCCGCGCCCGCTCCCCCGGACGCCCGCGCGCCGAGGCCTACTTGGACGCCTGCTTCACGCGGCGGGCGGCGATCAGCGGCGACCGCTGCGGCGGCACCGACCCGGGCATGCTGTGCGGCTTCGGCGAGCACGCGGGCCGTACGGTCGCCTACGCCGCCCAGACCGGCACCGCGACCCGGCCCGCCGGCTACCGCACCGCCGCCCGGTTGATCCGTCTCGCGGACCGGCTCGGGATACCGGTGCTGACCCTGGTGGACACGCCGGGCGCGGCCAACGACGCCCGGGCGGAGCGGGAGGGCGCGGGCGCGGCGATCGCGGACCTGTTCGGCGCGGTGGCGGCCGCCCGCACGCCGGTGACCACGCTGGTGATCGGCGAGGGCGGCTCCGGCGGGGCGCTGGCGCTGGCCGCGCCGGGCAACACGTATGCCACGCCGGACAGTTACTTCTCCGTCATCGCGCCGGAGTCGGCCGCCGCGATCCTGAAGCGGCCGCCGGCGCAGGCGGAGCCGACGGCGGACCAGCTCCGCCTCCGGCCCCAGGACCTGGTGGAGCTGGGAGTGATCCGGGGCGTCTCCCGTCCGGACGAGGGAGCGGAGGGAGCGGAGGGAGCGGAGGGAACAGAGGGAGCGGAGGGAACAGAGAGAGCCGAGGGAGCCGGGGGGGCAGACGTCCAGGCCGGGTGAGCCGGCGCCGCCCGCGTCCTGCGGCCTGCTTGGCCCCGGTCACGGCTTCACCCCGGTCACCGCTTCACCCCGGCCGCCCGGATGACCTGCTGCGTCACCGAGCCGCCCCGGTCGTCGCGCGCCGAGGCCCGCAGCGACACGTGGGCGGCACCGCGCGGCACGGTCAGCGCGCCCCGCCACGAGGTCCCGGACCGCTTCAGGGCCACCGTCCGCCATGTCCGCCCGTCGTCGTACGACACCTCGAGCCGTCCGCCGCCGATGGTCCCGGTGTCCTGCGCGCCCTCCACGTACCGGGCGAAGATCCCGACCGGCACCCGCCCGCCGCCCGGCACGTCGCCCGCGAGGTCCGTGGGGACGTCGAAGCCGAGGTTGATCAGTGGGAGGGTGACCGGGCCGCCGCCGGGCGGGGCCGCGGACCGGAAGGTCCACTCGGAGCGGCCCTCGGTGGCCCGTCCCCAGCGGCCGGCGTCGAGGGCGGTGCCGGTGACGACCCGGTAGGTGTGCTCGTCGGCGGGCGCGTCCGTCACGTAGGCGCCCGAGCCCCGGCGCCGGTCGGCCGGTACGCCGTCCAAACCGGCATCCGTCCACTGGGACATGCCGGAGTCGTCGCTCCACACGTCGCCGAGGCCGGTGTGGTCGGGCCCGGAGTCGCCCCAGCCGGGGAGGTCGAACGTGAGCCGGCCGCCGGTGCGCTGCTGTCCCTGGCCGGTCGCGCCGCCCAGCCACGGGTGCCACACGGGCGCGAACCAGTCGAGCGTGCGGTGCGACCCGCCGCGGTGGGCGACGACTCCGCCGCGTTCCTCCAGCGCCCCGTCGCCGGCCGTGGCGGACTCCTGCCACCGCTGGCCCGGCCCGGTCGACACGTAGTCGGTCCGCTCGGCGGGGAGGTCGATCCGCTCCTGGAAGCCGAGCCCGACCGGGAACGTGCCGGTGACCGAGTACCGGAACTCGCCGCCGCTCATGGGCCTCGCCGCGTGGAACCTCGTTCTCAGCACGGCGAGTTCACGCGCGCCCGGCCGGTAGGTGAGGTCGCCGTCCGGGATCTGCTGTGCGTGCCCCTGTGAGAGGTCGTACACGTACGGCGTGTCGCGGGTGCCCGTCATCTCGACGCGGCCCGCCGCGCGCAGCCGGGCCGCGTCGGCGAGACCGACGGTGGCGATCTGCAGCGGCCGGTCGGTGTTGTCTTCGGCGCCCCACCACGTCTGGAGCCGGCCGGGTGCGTCGTCCGTCACGAACAGCGCCCTGACGCCCGCGTCCTGCGCGGCCTGCGCGAGGGCGACCGGGTCGGCGCCGTCGGCCAGGTGCGCCAGCACCGCCTTGCCGCGCACGCCGCTGAAGGGGCCGTCGCCGACATCGGTCAGAGGGAGGCTGGTGCGCCCCTCGATGAGGGTGCCGCCGGCCTGGACGACGGCGTCGTCGACGCCCGCCACCTCGAGCAGCGGCTTGCCGAGCCGCCACACCGTCCGGTACTCGAAGGTGCCCCGGGTGACCTTCCCGGTGGGCGCGGCGAAGACGCTGTCGTAGGTGACGGGGACCATGACGGCGCCGGACAGGTCGACGCCGTCGGCGGCGCGCTCGTACTCCATGAGCAGTTGCCGGGTCTCGGTGCGCCGGTGCACCTCGGCCCTGATCTCGCGCAGCCGGCGTCCGTCGAGGGTGACCTCGCGGTCCCGGTCGACGACGACCTCCGGCGCGGCGAGGAAGCCGAGCCCGAGCGAGTCGGCGCCGTGGGCGCCGCGCACGTCGAGGAACGACGTCAGGCTGTACGTGCCCGGCTTCAGCCGCAGGCGCAGGGTGCCGGTGCCGTCGGCGTGCGCCTGCCGGGCGTCGGCGCCCGGCGCGAGCGGCTGCACGGTGACGTCGGCGGCGGTCCCGGCGCCGTCCCGGTCCGTCACGTGGACGGTGAGCGTGTACCGCTCGTCCTCCTTGACCATCCCGAACGCGGTGTGCGCGACCGGGGTCCCGTCGGCGAAGGCGACGATCTGCCCGCTGGTCTCGCCGACCGGCGCCCTGGAGACGTCCCCGGTCACGGTCGTGGCGGCGGTGCCGTGGGCGGGCACGGTCAGGGCGGTGTCGGCGAGCCGGGCGACGCCGTCCGGGGCGCCCTGCGCGGCGAGGCTCAACTCGACTTCGTGGTCGGAGGAGTTGGTGTAGGTGAGGGTCCGGGTGACCGGCGTGCCGGCGTCATAGGGCCAGCGCCGGAAGCCGAGGTCGGCGCTCCCGGTGGCGGTGATGTCCGCGCTGACCGCGTCCGGCACGCTCACCCGGCCCGCGCCCGACCGGTAGGCGTCGGCGTCGGTGTCGGCGTCGGCGTCGGCGTCGAGCCGCCGGGAGGTCGACATCAGCGCGTCCTTGAGCTGGGCTCCGGTCCAGCCGGGGTGCTCCTCGGCGAGCAGGGCGGCCGCGCCGGCGACGTGCGGCACCGCCATCGACGTACCGCTCATGGAGGTGTACCAGCCGCTGCCGCCGGTGAGGGAGGAGCGGGCGGCGAGGATGCCGACGCCGGGGGCGGACAGGTCGGGTTTGAGGGCGTTGTCGCCGGCGCGCGGTCCGGCGCTGCTGAACCGGGCCGGCCGGTCGGCCGCGTCGACCGCCCCGACGGTGAGGGCGGCGTCGGCGGCGCCGGGCGAGCCGATGGATGAGGACGCGCCGGTGTTGCCCGCGGCGACGACGAAGAGGGCCCCGGTCTCCCGGGACAGGGTGTCGAGGGCCTGGGACATGGGATCGGTGCCGTCGCTCGGCTCGGTCGAGCCCAGGCTCATCGACACGATCCGGGCGCGCACGTCACGGGCGGCCCACTCCATCCCGGCGATGATCTGCGACTCGCTCCCCGAGCCCTGGTCGCCGAGCACCTTGCCGACGGCGAGACGGGCCCCGGGCGCGACGCCCCGCTCCCTGCCCTCGGAGGCCGCCCCGCTGCCGCCGACGGTCGACGTGACGTGCGTGCCGTGCCCGTAGCGGTCGGCGACGTCCTCCCCGCCGACGAAGCTCTTGCCGACGGAGATCCGCCCGGCGAGGTCGGGATGCCCGGCGTCGACCCCGCTGTCCAGCACGGCGACGGTGACGCCCTTGCCGGTCAGTCCGATGTCCCAGGCGGCCTGCGACCCGATCTGCGCGTTGCTCTCGGCCATGTCGGCCCGCACGCGCCCGTCGAGCCAGACGCGCTTGATGCCGCTGACGCCTTCGGCTCCCTCGATGCCGCTGACGCCCTTGCCGCCGTCCCGCCGGGTGACGGCCCGCCAGAACGTCCGCCCCTTCTCCGCCGCGACGGCCATGCCGCGCACGCTGCGCAGGGTCCGCGTCCGCTCGGCGCCGTGCGGGACCACGGCCCGCGCGCCCTTGTCCCAGGTCACGATCAGCGGCAGCTCGCCGGTGCGGCCGTCGGCGAGCCCCTGCCGTAACAGCCCGTCGAGGTCGAACAGCCGCGGGTCGAGGGTGCCGGCCCGCAGATACGGCAGCGCCTCGTCCGGTACGACGGTGATCCGCCCGTCGGAGACCCGCGTCCGCACGGCGCCGACGGCGCCCCGGGGCCGCGCGACGGCGACCGTCCGGCGGCCGTTCCCGAGGTCGGTGACGGTCACCTTGTCGCCGGTCACCAGGGTCACGGTCCGGGCCACGGCACGGGTGACCGGGCGGGAACCCGTGCGGGTGACCGGGCGGGAACCCGTGCGGGTGACCGGGCGGGAACCCGTGCGGGTGGCCGCGCGGGAGCCCGTGTGGGTGACCGGGTGGTGGACGGGCTGCGCGGGGTGCGCGGGGGGCGGTGTGCCGGTCTCCCCGGCCGCCCGGGCCGTCGGCAACAGGGCCAGCACCAGTCCAGCGGTCAGGAGGGTCGCCCCGCGTCCGACTGGTCCTCTGCTCATCCAGGCCTCTTCCGTCGCGCGTCATGTGGCGTGCGCCGCCGAGGAGTTGACCGGCGACGACGGAAAACGCCTGGCATGTTCCCGCCAAAGACACCCGCCCCGCAAGCACTCGCGCCGCGACAACCCCCCATTCAGCGGCGACCCGCCCGGCCCCCTACAAAAGGCGCCCGCTCCCCCGGCCGCCGCACGATGCCAGGGAGGCCCGCCGCCCGGCGGGACACGGCCTGCGCTCTCGGGAGGACCCTGCCATGACCGCCAGTCTGGAGCGGTTGCGCCGCTGCCACTTCGCCGTCGATCTGGGGGCGGCCCGGACCCGCGTCTACGTCAAGGGCGCCGGCCTTGTCGTCGACCAGCCGTCCGTCGCCGCCGTGAACACCCGCACCGGCGCGCTGATCGCGGTCGGCGAGTTCGCCGAGAAGATGACCGGCCGCACCCCGCACTACATCCGTGTCGTGCGCCCCGTCTCCGGCGGCACCGTCGTCGACATCGAGATGGCGCAGCGCATGCTGCGGCACCTGCTGGGCGACAAGATCCGCCGCGCGCTGCGCCGCAAGCCACGGCTGCGGGCGGCGGCCTGCACCCCGTACGACGCCGACCCGCTCGCCCAGCGCGCGGCGATCGAGACGCTCGTCGGGCTCGGCGCCCGGCGCGTGGAACTCGTCGACACCCTCATCGCCGCCGCCGTGGGCTGCGGGCTGCCCGTGGAGCAGCCGGAGGCCACCATGGTCATGGTGTGCGGAGCGGCGGCCACCCAGGTGGCCGTGCTCTCCCTCGGCTCCATCGTGACGGCCGAGCGCATCCCCGTCGGCGGCGAGGCCGTCGACCACGCGATCGTGCAGCACCTGCGCCACCAGCACGAACTCATGCTGCCCAGCCAGTCCGTACGGCCGCTGCAACTGGCCCTGTCCGGCAACGGGCTCACCCCGCACGGCCCGGCCTCCACCGAGATCCACGGGCGGGACGTCGCCACCGGCCTGGCCCGCTCCGTGCGGGTCGACACCGCCGCCGTCCGCGACGCCATCCAGACCCCGCTGACGGCCGTACTCGACGGCATCGGCAAGGTGCTGCGCGACTGCCCGCCCGACCTGGTCGCCGACCTGGCCGACCGCGGGATCACGATGGTCGGCGGGAGCGCGTTGCTGCCGGGGCTGGACCACATGCTGCGGCAGTTCACCGGGATCCCGGTGCACATCGCCGAGCGGCCGGACGTGTGCGCCGTGCAGGGGCTGGGCTACATGCTGGAGGGCAAGATCGAACCGCTGGTGCTCGACCCGATGTCCGACTGAGACCTTCCCTCCTCCCCCGGCCGCGAGGCCGTCCCCGGTCGTCCTCCCGGCCGGATCGCCGCGGGTCAGCGGGCGGACCAGCAGCTCGTCCCGCACCGCGTCCCGCACCGCGCACAGCACGTACCCGTCCACGGCCCACACCCGCAGCGCGCCCGAACCGCCGCCGTGCACCACGCTCCGGCCGGGTGTAGCGCGCCGGTCGCCGGGCAGGCGCACCGGCAGCACCGCCGGGCCCCCGCGGGTCCGGCCCCCACGCGCCCCGGGAGGCCGGCGGCGCGACGCGACGGAACGTGACGACTGTCGGAAGCAGCGAGGCAGGGCACGACCTCAGCGGCACGGACACCTCTGGCGGGACGGTTGAACACCCTGGTCATCGACGTCCGCGTGGAGGCGGGCCGGGCACGGCTCGGGCCCCGCGGGGAACTCGTCCAGGGATGCGCGGACACGCTGGCCGCGACCCTGGCCGGCCTGCCGGGCGGCATCGACCGGATCGACCTGGACATGAGCGGCGTGGTGTTCATGGACACGGCGGGGCCGCAGTTCCTGGACCATCTCGGGGCGTACGGCGACCGGCACCACGTCACGGTGCGCACCGCGCACTGGAAGCCGAAGGAGGCGTGGGACATCCTGCGGGAGGCCTCTCAGCTGTCCAACACCAAGCTGCGCACGGTGGCCGCCGCGGTCACCGCCGGCGCCGGGGGCGACGGCCCGCCCCCGCCGCCCGCACTGCGCCGCGCCCTGCACACGGCAGCCGCCCGCTGCCTGTCCTGAACGCCCGCGGCGCGCTCCCACGCCCAGGTTCACGCAGGTCCCCTCGCATGCCGGTGGGAGCGTCGGCGCACGGTGAAGGTGCAGGCGAGGACGCCGAGGCCCCAGGCGATCAGGAGGGCGCCCCACAGCGGCATGGTCACCACCGGGACGAGAAGGCGGATCTCGGTGCTGGCGCGGTTCTCGAAGATGAAGATCATCGCGATCACGGTGGTCAGCACGAACGGTGTGACGCGGCGGACGACGGGGCGGGAGAAGAACGGCGTGTGCGCCTTGTGGTGCGTGCCGGCGGTCTGGGCCATGGGATGCCTCTCAATCACGCGCTGCCCCCTGCGTACAGCGTCCCCTCCGGCCGGACGGCCCGCCACCGAAGGCGCCGTGCCCCGGGGCCGGGCGGCCGGCCGCCCTCGCCGCGCCCGAGCCGACGCCCGAGCCGACGCCTGCGCCGAGCCCCGGCTCCCAGTGCACGGCCCGGCGCCGACGCCCCACGTGGTCCGAACAGGTGTCGGGCCACGTGCGTCGGCCGGTGCGGGCCGGGCCGGAAGCACGACCGGGTTACGGTCGGGCGGTCGGCGTGCGGTCGGCGGCCGGCGCCGGCCGGCGTGCGGGAGGTGCTGCTGTGTCGACTGCGGAGCCGCCTTCCACCGTCACGCTCCTCCCGGTCATCACGGGACTCTCCCTCGCCTTCACGATCACGGCCGTCGACCCGCTGGTCCTCAGCCTGAACATGCCGCAGATCAGCCGGGCGCTCCACGTGCCGCCCGACGCCGTCGGATTCCTGGGGGGCGCGGCGACGCTGGTCGTGGCCGCCGCCGTGCTCGCCGTGGGCAGTCTCGGGGACGCCTTCGGGCTCAAGCGGCTGCTGATGCTGGGGCTGGTCGGCGTCATGGTGGTCAACCTGCTCTCCGCGGTCTCCCCCGGCTACGAGTTCCTGCTGGTGATGCGCTTCCTGGACGGCCTGGCGCTGGCCGCGATGCTGGGCGTGTCGCTGGCCCTGCTCAAGGCGTCGGTGCCGGCGGAGAAGCGGCCGGCGGCCATCGGCGTCTTCATGGCCATCGAGATGGCGCTGTGCGGGGTGACCCCGGCGGCCGGGGGCTGGGTGGTGGAGGCCGTCGGCTGGCGGTGGCTGTTCCTGCTCAGCCCGCTGCTGTCACTGATCTCCCTCGGGCTGACGGCCCGGTACGTCGCCGAGCCGCCCGTCCTGCGGCGGCACCGACTCGACATCGTCGGCGTCGGCCTGGCCGGCACCGCCCTGCTGACCCTCGTCTACGGCATCGCCGGGGCGGAGAACGGGTTCTCCCAGCTCCGGGCCTGGCTGCCGCTGGCGGTCGGCGCGGTCGCGCTCGTGCTGTTCGTGCTCCGGGAACGCCGGACTCCGGAACCGGTCCTGGACCTGTCGTTGTTCCGCAGCGGCCCGTTCACCGTGGCCGCGCTGGCCGCCCTGACGCTGAACTTCCTCGCCGCCGGGTTCAGTTTCGCGCTGGGGCAGTTCGGCAGCGTGATCCTGTCGCTGTCCCCGCGCACGATCGGCCTGCTGTACCTGCCCGGCACGGCGGCGATCGCGGGCGCCGTCGTCCTGGCGGGGCGCCTGATCGGGAAGTACACCCCCCGGCCGGTCCTCGTCACGGGCCTGCTGGTGCTGGCCGCGAGCGCACTGCTGATGGCGGCGACCGCCGCGCCCACGATGGCGCTGTGGGTGCTGGTGCCGGCCACCTGGCTCACCAACCTCGGATCGCTGGTGGCCTCCGCCGCGGTGGCCGAGACCATCCTGTCCCACGCACCGCCCGGCAAGTCCGGCACCGTGGCCTCCGTCCAGCCGGCCTTCGGAATGACCGGCTACGCGCTCGGACCCGCCGTCTACCTCCTGCTGCTCAACCTCTTCTTCCAGCGGCGGTGGCTCAACGACGCCGAGGCGCGCGGGGTGTCGGTGGAAGAGGCCGAGCAGGCCGTGGACGCGGCACGCAGTGCGATGGCGCACAGTCCCGGCACCGCCGGATACGACCCGAACCTGCTCCGGCAGTCCGGACTGGCTCTCGGGCTGGACTTCACCGACGGCCTGCGGCTCACCATGCTGGTGGTGAGCGTCCTGCCGCTCGCCCTGGCCGTGGCCGCGTATCTGCTCGTCCGCCCCTGGTCCGAGGACGGCGTTGCCGCGCAAGGGAGATGAGCGGGCGCCCGGCCGTGCCGCGGCCCGCAGGGAATGCACGGTCGGACGCCGCGGGTCAGCATGGAGGAAAGGGACGTTCCCCATGGAGGTTCGCATGGCTGACAACGAAACCTTCGTCCGCGATCTCTTCCGGGCGTGGAACGACCGGGACTACGACCGCATCGCCGGGTCCGTGGCTCCGGACTGCACCCTCGTCGACGAGGGCAGCGGAAGGACGCTGCAGGGCCCGGAAGGCTTCACCCGGCTCGCGAAGGCCATGTTCGACGCGATGCCCGACGGCAAGTTCACCGTCGACCACCTCACGGCCAAGGAGGACACGGTGGTGGTCGAGTACACGAGCAGCGGCACCCAGACCGGAGACCTGGTCCTGCACGCCGGCACCCTGCCCGCCACGGGCCGTCACGTCACGGTGCACGGGTGCGACATCTACGAGGTCAAGGACGGCAAGATCAAGGAAGGCCGCGCCTATCTGGACACCGGCGCCATCATGAGCCAGCTGGGCCTGACCAAGCAGTTCCAGCGCTGACCCGAACAAGCCCCCACGAGAGGTCACGACCCGCCCCACTCCACCCCGGGCCACGGGGCACTGGCCTCGTGGCCCGTTCCACCACCTCGACGACGAGGCACTGGAAGCAGCCGCCAAGGAACTGGGCTCGACCACCAAGCGCGACACCGTGAACACCGCCCTGCGTGAGGTCACGACCCGGTACCGGCGACTGCGCGCCCTGGTCGAAGGCCGTCCGCCGGCGGCGGAGGGCGCCCTGGACATCGGTCTGCTGCTGGACAAGAGCAGGTACCGGCCCACGAGCCCGGCGGACGACGGACGTCACACGGGAGCGGATGAGTGACCGTCGCCGACTACCTCATCGACACCTCCGCCCTCGCCCGGGTCCTGCCGGGTCAGAACACGGCCGGGTGGAACGACAGGATCGGTGCCGGCCTCGTCGCCGTCTGCGACATCACCGAGCTGGAAGTCCTCTGCTCCGCCCGGTCGATCACCGACCGTACGCGGCTGAAGGCGGCACTGGATGCCGCCTATGCCTGGTGTCCGGTGCCGGACGGCGTCTATCGCCGCTCCCGCGTCGTTCGGGAGCAGCTCACGGCCAAGGGGGAACATCGCAGCGCCGGCCCCGGGTGTTCAGTGGTCGCGGCCGGGCGGGCCGGCGGCGTTCGCGATGCCGAGGGGCTGTTCCCGCTCCGCGCCGGGCGCGTGGTCCGACGGTACGGCGGCACGGTGGTCGGCGATCGGCCGGGGAGCCGCGGCGGCGGCCGCCGGGACGATCTGGGCCCGCCTGGCGGCGTACTCGTCCGCGGTGACCGACAGGGACTCGGCGATCTGGCGCAGGTAGGAGATGAGCCGTTCGGTCTCCTCCGGGCCGCCCGCGGCCGCCGCCCGGGTGGTCTTCTCCCAGGTCTGCTGCAGGATCGCCTCCGCCTGCGCCCGCGCGGCCCGCACCATGTTCCGCGCCTGCTCGCGGGCGACGTTGACGGTGTTCTCGGCGGCCTGCTGGGCGCGGGCCTGCTGCAGCACCGCGTCCACGGTCGGCACCCCGGTCGGGCCGGTGCCGTCGCCGATGTTGTTCGCGCGGATCCAGTCCCGGTGGCGCTGCATGTCCGTGCGCAGGCGGTCGTTCTCCTGCGTCAGCTCGATCAGGGTGGCCGCGCAACGACGCAGGGCGTCGTGCACCGCTTCCTCGCTGTAGCCGCGGCGGGTGAGGGGAGCGCGGGGAAAGGTCATCGACCGCAGTGCCTCGGGGCTCACCCGGCGGTCCCCCGGATGGTGTCCTCGTGTCCTGTTCACGTATCTCCGATCACCGAGCGTCTTCTTCGAAGTGCAGCAAGTCGTGGGAGACGCCCGCGCCCGCCAGATCGCGTACCGTCGCGGAGACCATGGACGGCGAGCCGCAGACGTAGAAGGAGCGCCCGTGCCAGTGGGCGGCGCGCAGGACCGGACCGGCCAGGCTGCGGTTGTCGACGGTGCCGGCGTCCGCCCCGACCAGCGGCGTCACCCGGAGCCAGGGGTTGGCCCCGGCCAGCTGCCGCAGCGCCTGCTGGTCGTACAGGCCCCGCTCGTCCCGCGCTCCGACGAACAGGTCCACCCCCCGCGCGGGCCCGTGCCAGGCGATCTCCTCCACCAGGGCGCGCATCGGGGCCAGGCCGGTACCCCCGGCGATCAGCACCAGATCCCGGCCGCCGGACGCCTGCAGGGTGAGCCGGCCGCCGACCGGGGCGCCGAGGCGCAGCACGTCCCCTCGGCGCAGTCCGTAGACCAGGGCCGGGCTGACCAGGCCTCCGTCGACGGCACGCACGTGGAACTCGATGATCCCGTCGGCGCGTGTGGCGTTCGCCGGGGTGAACGACCGCCAGGTGCTCGGCAGCGTCGGGGTCTCCACCATGACGGACTGGCCGGCCCGGTACGCCATCGGACGGTCCAGGCGCAGCGTGATGACCGCGAGGTCGAAGCCGCGCGGCTCGATCTGCACCACCTCGCCGTTCCACCACGGCGGATTCACCCTGGCGTCGTCCTCCGCGGCTTCCACCATGGTGCGGGCCACCAGGGTGTACGCCTCGGTCCAGCCGTGCTGCAGTTCCGGGGTCCACGCTTCGCCCAGGAAGTAGGCGAGCGTGGCCAGCAGCGCCTGTCCCACCGCCTCGTAGTGCTGTGCCACCACCTGGAACTTGCGGTGGTCACGGCCGAGTTGCCGCAAGTACGGCAGGAGCCGGTCCGGGTCGTCCGCCTCGGCGACGATCCGGCCCAGGGCGGCCACGAGCCGGTCGCGCTGCGCCCCCATCGCGACGGGGAACATCGGCCGGACCTCCGGCGCGATGAGGAACAAGTACGAGTAGAAGTACCGCGGTACCTCGTCTCCCGACTTGCCCACCAGGGCGAAGGAGTCTCTCAGTGCCTGGGAATCGCTCATGTCCGCACTCCGGTGGCTGGTATCAGGTGTGACCTCCGAAAACGATGGCGAGCCGGCCCGACGGCTCGTCAGGATGCTGCTGTCGCCGCCGGGGTCAGCGCGCGGCGGCCTCGCCGGCCGCGACCATCGTGTCGCTGATCACTCCGTAGACCGCCGTCCAGGATTCCTCGACGGCCGGCGTCCACGCGTCGCCCGCGTAGTGACGCAGGGCGGCGATCAGGCTGTTGCCCACGGCGGGGTAGTGCTCCGCCAGCGCGCCGTAACCGGCGTGCCGGCGCCCCAGGTTCTGGAGCATGCCGACCAGCGTCTCGGTGTTCTCGAGGTTGGCGACCAGGGCGCCCAGCGCGGCCCACAGACGGTCGCGCTGCTCGTCGAGGTGAGCTGCGAACAGCGGGCGCACGTCCGGATTGTGGGTGAAGAGGTGGTCATAGAAGTACGCGGTGAGCTGCGGCCCGTGGGGCTGGACTGCCGCGAAGCTACTGCGGATGAGTGAGGGGTCTGGGGTGGTCATGCGGGCCGACTGTAGCCAGACGCACACTGATCGAACAAGCTGAGTTCGATTGGCTCACGGAGCGGTGACGCGCCGGGGGACCGGCCTGGGCCGGTGGCCGCGGGTGCGAGCAGTACCGTTTCAAGTGCATTGGTGCGTATGGGAGTTGGGAAAAACAGAGCCCTGTGACCTTCGCCATACGCCGAGTTGGGTCCGTCTCCTCTAAACTCCCGTCCCGGCCGTCACCGCCGACCGGACCGGCTGCCGCCCGGCGGGCCACAGCCGTTCATCGGCGCGGGCCGGCTGCGGGTACCGGCCGAGCCCCGGCGGCCCGGCCGCGACGCGGGTGCCCCGCCGCCCGAGGAAGTCGGCCGAGGCAGTCGCCCGCGGGCGCCCGGTACGCGGGCCCGTGCCGGCCGGCCCTGTGCCGTCAGGACGCCGCGGCGGCTTCCGCGCGGCGCAAGGCGACGTCCAGCACGGCGAGCAGCGCGTCGCGGACCGAGCCCGTCTTCCTCGCGTCGAACACGACCAGCGGCACGTGATCGGCGATGTCCAGCGCCCACCGCACCTCCGCGAGGTCGTGCTCGACCTCCCCGTCGAAGGCGTTGACGCCGACCGCGAAGGGGATGTCCCGGTGCTCGAAGTAGTCCACCGCCGCGTAGCAGTCGTCCAGCCGGCGGGTGTCCACGATCACCAGGCTGCCGAGGGCGCCCTCCACCAGGTCGTCCCACATGAAACCGAACCGGTCCTGGCCCGGGGTGCCGAACAGGTACAGCTTCAGCGTCGGGTCGATGGTGACGCAGCCGAAGTCCATCGCGACGGTGGTGGTGATCTTGCCCGGCGTGTGGGTGAGGTCGTCCACCCCGGCCGCGACCTCGGTGATCGCGGCCTCCGTGGTCAGCGGGCGTATCTCTGATATCGAGGCCACGGTCGTGGTCTTGCCGACGCCGAAGCCGCCGGCGATGACCACCTTGACCGGCGTCGGAGGATGTTCAGCTGGTGTCACGGAGTGTGTCCCGTGAGTCGGGGACGGCACGGAGACCATCGATAACCCTTCGCAGTACGGAGAGATCCTGGGCGATGGCGGCATTCGGCCGATGGACCGCCAGATGCCCGGCGGTACGCAGGTCCTCGGCCAGCACGCGCACCACGTTGAGGTGCAGTCGCAGCTCGGCGGCCAGTTCCGCCACCGACTGGGGCCGCCGGCAGGCCGCGACGATGTTGTGGCGTTCGAAAGTGAGCGAGTGAAGGGCCAGGAGCCCGGCCGAGGTCGACACGACCTGGGTCTCCACGGGCATCGGCAGCGCGTTGCCGTCTGCCGACACCCGGCCGGTGGTCAGCAGGAACGGCCGGATCGCGGGTGCGCGACGTGGCGGCTCCGGCGAGCCCTCGGCTTCCCCTGCTGCCTCGTGCGGTGGTCCAACGACGGCCATCACGGTCCCTTCACGATGTGCCAGTACCCGTGCCCTGGCCTCAGGCACGGTCAGCGGGCCGACGCCGCGCCGACACTGTTCTTCAGCTCCAGCACCAGCTGGGGGGTGAGCGCGGCCCCGGCCCGGTTGGCGAAGAGGGTCATCTCGTAGGCGATGTTGCCCAGCTTCGCGTCCCCGGAGGTCACCACGCCGAGGACGGCCCCGGCGCCGATCGCCGACACCAGGACGTGGCCGTGCTCCAGGTCGACGATGACCTTGTCGAGCGCGCCGAGACCGTAGTTGCCGGAGGCGCCCGCGGCGAGACTCGTCAGTCCGGCCACGATCGCGGCCAGCCGTTCGGAGTCGGCCTGGTCGCGCAGCCGGGAGACGGCGATCAGCAGGCCGTCGGACGACACCGCGATGGCGTCGACCACGCCGGCGGTGTCGGCGGCGAACCGCTGGAGCAGCCAGGTGAAATCGGCTGCGGCGGCTCGCAGGTCGGTCGGTTCCGGCTGCTCGGAGGTGCTGTCATCCATCGACGTGGCCACTGCCCGACTCCTTCTGTGTTTCCTGGTACTGAGATGCCGGCGACTCGGCCGGAACGTTGGCGCTGTCCCGTTCCGCCCGGCGTACGGCGGCCTCGAACTCGTCGAGTTCCGAGCGGACGGCCTCGGCGTCCGCGGGCTGCCGCACGCCCGTCGGCACGCGGTCGGCCGGTGCGGCGGTCCGGGCGAGCGTCGCTCCCCGCACCCGCCGGTGCAGCGGCCGGGAGGTCCGGGCGGACGGCGGTTCGTCCGAGCCGGCGGTTCGCGTCGCGCCGGACCGAGCGCCGGTCTGGGCGACGGTCCGTTCCGCGACTGTCCGTTCCGCGACGGCCGGTCCCGAGGCGGTCCGTTCCGCGGCGGCCGGTCCCGAGGCGGCCGGTCCCGAGCCGGTGGCCGCCGGGACCCGTCGCGGGAGTTCGCCGGGCGCCGACGGCGACGGCCTCTGCGCGGGGACGGCGGAGGCGGAGGCAGAGGCGGAGGCCGGTACGGGCGACGGTGCCGGCACGGCGGTCTCCTTCCCGGTCCGCACCGGAAGCGGCGTCACGTTGGCGACCGCGCCCGTGGCCACGGGCTGCGGAAGGCCCGCGGGGTCCGCGGCCGGCAGGAGCGCGGCGGGGATCCACACCGTGCCGGTGACGCCGCCGCCCGGCGTACGGCTCAGGGACACCCGCACACCCCAGCGCCGGGCGAGGCTGCCGACCACGAAGAGACCGAGCACCTTGGTCGGTACGAGGTCGAGCCGCTCCCGGCGGATCAGCCGGGCGTTCTCCTCGGCGAGGCGCTCCGCGTTCATGCCGAGACCGTGGTCGATGATCTCGACCAGCGCCCCGCCCTCCTCGGTGACGTCGGCGCCGGGGCGGACCACCACCTCGACGGACGTGTCGGACGGGGAGAACGAGACCGCGTTCTCCAGCAGCTCGGCGAACATCAGCGTCAGGTCGCCGATGACGTCGGGCGCGAGGGTGACTTCCGTCTCGCACCGCAGGGACACCCGCGAGTAGCCCTCGATCTGGGCGAGCGACGCCCGGATGACGTCGGAGAGGGGGACCGGACGGGAATCGACGCCGCGCTCCCGGATTCCGGCGAGCAGCATCAGGCTGTCGGCGTTGCGCTGGAGGCGTACGGCGATGTGGTCGATGCGGTACAGCCGTTCGAGAAGCTCGAGGTCGGTCTCCTCCTTCTCCATCTCGTCGATGAGGAAGAGCTGACGCGTGGTCAGGTTGCTGACCCGGCGGCCGACGTTGCCGAACATCTCGGCCACGTTGCGGCGGCTGAGCACTTGGCGCTCCAGCAGCTGCACCGCGGTGACCTGGACCTGGTTGAACACCTCGGCCAGTCCGCCGATCTCGTCGCGCACCGGCACGGGGATCGGCCGCGGCCGCAGGGGGGTGATGTCGCCGGAGTCGTCGTCCGCGACCCGGGCGAGTTCCTCGCCCGCCACGTCGACCACCTGCTGGGCGGCGTCGGTCAGGGCCACCAGGGGACGTACGACCGAGCGCCGGACCAGGACGCAGAAGGCCAGCCAGGCGACGAAGCCGAGAAGGGCCAGACCCACCAGGTACAGCGCGCCCCGCAGCGCCTTCGAGGAGGCGGCGTCGGCCTGTACGGCGGTCTGCTCGATCAGCGACCGGGTGATCCCGAGGCGGGTCTCGGACTGCCGGTCCCCGTCGGCCATCGCCTTGCGCAGCTCGGCCGGCGACTTGCCCTGCAGGGCGCCGGGATCGATCTGCAACTGGGCGTACTGGGCCTTGATGCCGTTCTGCTCGGCGCTGCGTTCGATGCCTTCCATCCGCAGCACCTCGTCGGGTGCGGCGATCCGCTGGAACCGCTGCGCCTGATGGTCGTAGAGCGCGCGGGCGTCGACCGCGCGGCTGTACTCGGTGAGGGGGTTGGCGTCACGGGTCTGCGCGGAGAACACCGCGCTCTCGAAGGCCGCGTGGGCGGCGTCGGCGCGCAGCACCGCGTCGAGGCGCGCCGTGACGGAGGACGACGACGTGCCGGAGTAACGGTCCAGGCCGATGCCGTCGATCAGGTAGTCGACCGCGGACGCGTACGCGGGGTCGATGTCGGCGACGGAGACATAGCCCCGTTCGAGCTTGGCGCGCAGGACGCCGAGGCCGCGGATGTAGTCGAGTGCCTGCGCCTCCTCGTGCGGCAGGTCCGGGGCGAACGCCGAACGCACCGCGGCGGCCTGCCGGTCGGTGTCCCGCTGCGCCTGGTGGTAGGCGGCGACCGACGGCAGCGGCGCGTCGGGGCGGGACGCCGCGTACTGCACGGAGAGCAGCAGCGCCTGCTGGTGTTCGGCCTGTACGTCGTTGATGAGCTTGGCGACCTGTCCGCTGTCGCGCACCAGTTCCGCTATCCGGTCCGCGTCCCGGGCCTGCCGGGCCTGGCCGTAGGCGCCGATGCCGAGGAGCACGCCGACGGCCACGATGGGCGCGATCACCAGGACGTTGAGCTTGCGGCGGAAGGGCCACCGGTCGAGGACGCTCGCCGCCATCCGACGCGACCGCGGACTCCGGTCGGCCGCCCCCGGTGGCTCGGGAGCGAGCGGCGGGTTGCCTCTGTTCGCGGACACCCGTGCCTCCTTCGATGTGTTGCCGAGCGGCGGCAGCGCCGTCTTCGCCGCCGGACCGCCGATGGCCGGCAGCGGACGTGACACTTTCGCGGCGCTTGCCGCTGAGAGGAGTGAAGAGATCACGCCAGGTGTCCGAAACCGGCTGCGTGAGCATAGCCGTACTTACAGCGACATCACAGCCTTCCAGTGATCAAAAGATGATTACAGAAGCTTCACGGGTGCTGCACGGATCGTGATACTTCGCCTCCGATGGCCCTCGTCGCACCATGTGCCGCCGGCCGATGTACTGTGCCGACGGGGGAATTGACGGGAACCGACCGGTTGAGCATGATCCTCGGCAGCACGCTTGCCGCCAACCCCGCCGGCCCCGGGCCACCGCTCGGGAACCGACGCCCGCCAAGTCCCGTGGTCCCCGCAGCCTCCCGAGGCGAAGCGGGTCCTCGCGACGGCGACCGTACGCCGAAGCCGTCGCCCGCCCCCGAACTCCCCCTCCCCCGCCCAGCCCTGCCTGCTTTCCTCGCCTGTGTTGGAGACCTCGTGCACCCCACCCGCAAGGCGGCCGTGACCGCGACAGCCCTCCTGGCCACCGTCACCCTCGTCGCCGGCTGCGAGAGCGGTTCGACGACCGCCGAATCCGTCAACGCGTCCTCCGGTGGCTCGTCCAGACCCGGCTGCCCCGACGCCCTCGCCCGGGTCAAGCGCGACGTCAAGGCGGCCGAGGACGTCAACGCCCCCTGGTCCGGGCCGACCAGCGGCCCCCGGGCCGTCCCCGGCCGGAGCATCGTCTACATCGCCCAGACGCTGACCAATCCCGGCGTCGAGGGCGTCGCCCAGGGCGTCCAGGAAGCAGCCGACGTCATCGGCTGGCGCGTGCACACCATCAACGGCCAGGGCACGCCCGCCGGCCTCAAGGACGCCTTCGACCAGGCACTCGCCCTGAAGCCCGACGGCATAGTCATCGGCGGCTTCGATCCCAGCTCCACCGCCAAGCAGGTCGAGCGGGCGAACGCCGCCGGCATCCCGCTGATCGGCTGGCACGCCGTCGGCGCGCCCGGACCCAGCGAGAACCCGAAGCTGTTCACCAACATCACCACGAGGGTCGAGGACGTGGCGCGGCTCAGCGCCGACTGGATCATCGCGCAGTCCGACGGCCGGGCCGGCGTCGTGCTGTTCACCGACGCCTCCATCCCGTTCGCCAAGCGCAAGTCCGACCTGATCAAGAAGGAACTCGCCACCTGCTCCGACGTGAAGCTGCTCAGCTACGAGAACATCCCGATCCCCCAGGCCAACACCCGCACCGTCAAGCGGGTCTCCTCCCTGGCCGCCCGCTTCGGCGACCGGTGGACCCACTCCGCCGCCATCAACGACCTGTACTTCGGTTACGCGGAATCCGCCCTGCGCGCGGCCGGCAGGGACGGTGCGGGGGCCCCGTTCAACATCGGGGCGGGCGACGGCGACCCGTCGGCCTTCGAGCGCATCAACGGCAAGGCGTACCAGGCGGCCACCGTGCCCGAGCCGCTGTCCGAGCAGGGCTGGCAGATCGTCGACGAGTTCAACCGCGCCTTCGCGGGCAAGCCGTCCAGCGGATACGTCGCCCCCGTGCACATCACCGTCGCGGCCAACAGCGGCGGCACGCTGTCCTGGGACTCCGAGGGCTACCGCAACGCCTACCGCAAGATCTGGGACAAGTAGAGGCCTGTCAACGAATGTTCGAGGGGCTGGGTGGCGCGGTCGCCCGGCGCACGGCGGCGGACCGCAGATCGCGCAGGCGCGCCAGCTCGGCGGTGCGGGCGCCCGCGGCATCCGTCTCGGCACGGGCCTGTGCCTCGGCGACCGTACGGGTCAGGCCGGTCGTCCGCTGGCAGTCGGCGTCCTGCCCGGACACCTTCAGCTCGTACCGGGCCACCTCGCGCAGTCGCGCCGGCCGGTCCGCTGCCCGCCGGAGCCGCTGCTCGACGAGGCCGCGCGGGTCGTCCACGGACTTCACGGCAACGCCTGCCGCGCGCATGCACAGCGCCCACCGGTGCTGGGCGCGCAGATAGCGCGGGTCCTCGCGTACGGCGGTGACGACCTGGTTGGACAGCACCTGGTACGTGCTGGACAGCCGGTCGTAGTCGGCTCCGTACAGCGTCTGCCGGGCTCGCGTGACGCACGCGTCGCTGTTGTAGAAGAACTCGGCCCCTCCTGGCAGCCGGATGCGGACCTCATGGCTCTTGGTGCCGAGGAGTGCCCGCCTCCACCCGGGCTCGCGGGCACGGTCGGCGTTGGGGTCGTCGGGGGGCCGGGCGGCCAGCCGTGCGCTGGTGATGCCGTAGCCGTCCCGACGGGCCTGGGCACGGGTCAGCAGGCCGTACGGGTTGACGTCGTCCGGGTCGGTGCCGCCGGTCACGAGCGGCTGCGGCTGGTAGCGCAGACCGCGCCGCCGCATGCAGTCGGCGACGAGGCGCTCGTCGGCGGTGTGCAGGGCCTGCCTCTCCCGCTGGTCGTAGGAGAGGACGCCGTCGAAGGGGCGCGGCAGCGCCGGCTCGGGGGTGGTGCCGCCGGACTGCGTGCAGCCGGCGGCACCGAGGATCCCGAGGAGCAGCGCCGCGAGCGCCGTGCGGGTTCCGTTCCTCATGACGGGTGCGCGGGAAGGTCAGCGGCACCAGTAGTTGGACGAGATGTGCGGCAGGTTGCTGCCGATGTTCGCCCAGCCGGTGCCGCGGTTGAGCTTGTAGCCGGTACCGGTGCCGTTCTTCCCGGTGTAGACGTTCACGTTGCACTGGGTGCCGTTGTTGTACAGCGACCCTCCCTGGATGTAGTAGAAGTAGGCGTACTGGGTGAGGTCGTCGTTGTCCTGCCAGACCCGCTGCGGCGAGCCGCCGGAGTAGTTGGCGCCGGCGTACGCGCACAGCGCCCCGGAGCTGCATCCGGACGGCGCGGCCTGGGCGGCGGGCGCCATGGCGAGTCCGGCCCCGACGAGTCCCGCTGCGGCGGCGAGCATGCCGATGGAGCGCTTGATCATGTGTTCCCCCTGATCTCGGTGAGGTGCCAGTGGTCATCCGGCACCGTCGTGGTCCCAGAACCTACGGCCCGCACCACGCGGCCGCGTCCCACGGGGGGTTGAACACCGCGGCAAACCAGCGCGGTAGCCATCCGGTCCCTGCAACTGCCGTGGTACCGCGGAAGTCTGACGTCCGAACCGGGTGAAGGCGTCGTCGGCGGTCCGGTACGGGCTGTGCGGCGCGGTCCGCGGCCTCATCGCCGGGCAGGGCGCGCAAGCCGGTCCGGCTGCGACAGGCCCGGCTGCCGCTCGCCACCCACTCGGCGTGACAGAGGTCCCGGGTCAAACGTTTAAGCACGCATCCACCTGTGGCCTAACGTTTACGTAACGCCGCCTTAACGTGCAGCTCAAACGATTGCCCTGCCGCTGCTCCCAGTTTAACGTTTGCGCAACTCACCGCCGACTCGCTCCTCGCGGCGACAACCCGAGCCCCAAAGGAACACCCTCATGAAGCCAGTTCGCGCTCGCCTCGGGAAGAAGCACCTGGTCGCGGCCGCCATAGCGATGGGCTCCGTGCTCTCGCTGGCTGCCTGCGGCAGCGGTGCCTCCACCTCTGCCGCCAAGCAGACCGACACCGGGGGCAGGATCACGGTATGGGTCGACCCGCCGCGAGTCCCCGCGGCGGAGGCGTTCAAGAAGGCCCATCCCGACATCCCCATCACCATCAACCAGATCGACGGCACCGTCGGCGGAAAGTCGCTGCAGCAGCAGTTCGCGCAGTTCAACCAGGCCGGCAAGGGCTGGCCCGACGCGATCTTCTTCCCGTCGAACGACGACATCGCCTGGGCGACCGGCGCGAAGATCAACTACGCCGCCGACCTCACCGAACTGCTGCCCAAGGTCATCAAGGGCTACAACACGGCGGTCATCGCGCCGTGCAACATCGACGGCAAGATCCGGTGCCTGCGCAACGACGCGGCCCCCGACGTGTTCTGGTACAACAAGACGTTCTTCGACAAGAACGGCTACAAGCCGCCCACCACCTGGGAGCAGTACGCCGATCTCGCCGTCCGGATCGCCAAGGAGCACCCCGGCAAGATCAGCGGCTTCACGGGTGACGCGTACGCGCCCGACCGGTATCTGTGGGCGAGCGGCTGCCCCACCAACGACCGGATCTCGGAGACCAAGGTCCACATCGACCTCGACGATGCGAAGTGCCGGCGGGCCAAGAGCCTGCTGAAGACGCTCGTCGGCGGAAAGGCCGTCTCCACCGCCGGCATCTTCGACGCCGACGCCGCCAAGGCGGGCAAGAACCTCGTGATGAGCCCCGGAGCCGTGTGGTGGGGCGACTACCTGTTCCGCCAGACCTGGAAGCTCCCGGCGGGTGAGATGACGGCCGTGGAGCCGTTGACGTGGAAGGGCGAGTCCACCCCCGCCACCGGCGACGAGGGCGGCGGCCTGTGGGGCGTGTCCAGCCACATCAAGGGCAAGGAGCTTCAGAACACCCTGAAGTTCGCCGAGTTCGTCGCGACCGACCCGGCCTGGCAGGTCAGCCTCTCCACCGGTCTCCCGGCCTACGGCCCCGTCCAGGACGCCTGGATCGCCAAGCAGCAGAAGACGGACTACTTCGCCGACAACAAGACCACCTTCGCCGCGATGAAGGCCGCCGTCGGCTACGTTCAGCCACACCACGCGTACATGCTGTACAACACCGGCAGCGTGTGGACCGAGAAGATGGCGGCCGACCTCGTCAACGGAGCCGGCGTGGACTCGGCCTGGAAGAACTTCGGTGACGAGCTCGACAAGCAGGCGAAGGCGATCGGCTACACCATCCAGTGACTCTCCGGTGGGGGCCGTCCGATTCGGCCCCCACACCCACCACCCCCGCAACCCCTGAAGGGAGTCGAGCATGACCACGGGTGTCACGGAGAAGCGCATGACAGTAGCCCCTGTCGAGGAAGCCGTCCGCGTTCCCCGCCGGCGATCCGGAAGCTCGCGCCCGTCCGAAAGCCGGGGCGCCTGGCTGTTGATGACGCCGTACGCCGTGCTGTTGCTCATCGCCGGCGTCATTCCGATCGGCTATGCGATCGGGACTTCTCTGCAGAAGGCGCCGACGGACCTCGATCCGAGTACCGGTTTCGGCGGCATCGACAGTTTCCGTGAAGTGGTCACCGACTTCCGCTTCGTCGACACATTCACCAACATCCTGTCCGTCCTGGTCGTCTGGCTGCCGATCATGATGATCGGGATCGTCGGCCTGGCATTGCTGCTCCATGCCAGTCCCGGCCGGTTCGGCGCCACGATGCGTTTCGTCTACTTCATTCCCGGCGCGCTGGCGGGAATCGCCAACCTCGTGCTCTGGGTCTACCTCCTCAACCCGAGCCAGTCGCCCATCGAGGGCCTCTGGCACGCCATGGGGATCACCACCATCAAGCAGGCCGTCGTCGCGCCCCACCAGATGCCCCTGATCCTCGCCGCCATGATGTTCTTCCAGGGCGCCGGCTCCTGGGTCATGGTGGTCAACGGCGGCCTCAACGGGATTTCCGAGGAAGTGCTCGAGGCCGCCCGCCTCGACGGCGCGAACGCCTGGCACCTGGCCTGCCACGTCAAACTGCCGATCATCCGCCCGTGGGTCGGCTACGCCGCGCTGATGAACCTGGCCTACGGCTTCCAGCTCTTCCTCGAGCCCCAACTGCTCGACCAAGTGGCGTCCAACGCACTGCCGGACCAGTGGACGCCGACGCAGCTCGGCTACGCCTTCGCGTTCAGCAACTTCAACTTCCCGGCCGCGGCCGCGATGTCCCTGATCCTCCTGGTGATCACCCTCGGGATCGGACTGCTCATCGTCTTCCGCAGCGGCCTGTTCGGCAAGGAGGACCACTGATGAGCACATCGGCCGCGGTCGGACGGCGATCGCCCGGACCGCTGAGTGGTTCGTCGCCGCGGGGCCGGGGAGGAATCGCGGCCTGGAGCCCGGGCCGACTGGCCCGGGTGGTCACGATGCTCTTCGTCGCCACGCTGTTCGTCTTCCCCATCGTGGGCTTCATCGCGATGGCGTTCCGCTCCAACGACCACGTCCAGGCGGGAAGCGACGGCTTCCTCGGCCTGGCCGGCGTCTCCCTGGAGAACCTGAGATACAACTGGTCGGAGGTCAACGCCTTCGGACCGGACGGCGGGCTCTTCACCCAGTGGCTCGGCAATTCGCTCACCGTGAGCGTCGGCGGGGCCGCGATCGCCCTGGCCGCCGCGCTGCCGGCCGGTTACGCGATGGCCCGGCTCCGCTTCCGTGCCCGGCGGACGATGCTGCTCATCACGCTCGTCACGATGGTCATGCCGAACACCGTGCTGGTCATCCCGCTGTTCCTCGAAGTCAACGCCGTGGGAGCCATCGGCCGGCTGTGGCCGGTCGTCGTGATCATGGGCTTCTTCCCGTTCGGGGTCTACCTCTCCTACATCCACTACCTCACGGCGATGCCGGGTGAACTGGTCGAGGCGGCCCGCATGGACGGCCTCGGGGAACTGTCCATCTTCCTCAGGATCGCCGTGCCCATTTCCAAGCAGGCGGCCGTACTCGTCACTTTCTTCGCCTTCGTCGCCAACTGGACCAATTTCTTTCTGCCCCTCGCCCTGTTGTCGTCCGACCAGTCGAAGAAGACCGTCTCCACCGGTCTGCAGGACCTCATCGGCTCCAGCCCTCTGTTCAATCCGACCGTGGCCGCCGGCCTGAACGTCAAGCTCTACATGCCGCAGTTGGCGCTCGCGACCTTCATCAGCATGCTGCCGCTGCTCGCCATCTTCCTGGGAGCGCAGAAATACCTCATCCGGGGCGAGGCCATCGGGGCGGTGAAGGGATGAGCGAGCCGCTGACCAACCCCGGCCTTCCCGAATTCCGTCCCCACCCCGGCTACACCTTGACACCCCCGCGTGATCCGCGCCCGATCGTGATCGTCGGCGCCGGCGGAATCGTGCGCGACGCCCATCTTCCCGCGTACGCGAAAGCGGGATTTCCGGTGGCGTCCATCGTCGACCGGCGCCCGGAACCCGCCCGTGCGCTGGCGGACCGGTACGGCATCGCCCAGGCGTTCAGCGACGTGGCCGAGGCGATCGCCGCGGCGCCCGCCGATGCCGTCTTCGACCTGGCGCTCCCGCCGGAAGCGCATGTCGAGGTCCTCGAACTGCTGCCGGACGGCGCACCCGTGCTGATCCAGAAGCCGCTCGGCAATCACCTCCCCGACGGAGTGCGCACCCGGGAGGTGTGCCGCCGCAAGGGTCTGGTGGCCGCCGTCAACACGCAACTGCGGTTCGCCCCCTACGTCGCGGCGGCACGCGAGCTGATCGCCTCCGGTGCGATCGGAGAGCTCTACGACATGGAGATCCGGGTCTGCGTCCAGACGCCCTGGGAGATGTTCCCGTACGTCCTGGACCTCGACCGTCTCGAGATCAACATGCACAGCGTCCACTACCTGGACCTGATCCGCTCCTTCCTCGGCGACCCCACCGGCGTCTCGGCGGTCACCGTGCGCCACCCACGCAAGACCCACGCCAACAGCCGCTCCGACATCGCCCTGCAGTACGGCGGCAGGCCGGTGCGAGCCGTGGTCTCCACCAATCACGACCACGTCTTCGGCCCCCGCTACCAGGACAGCTTCATCAAGTGGGAAGGCACGGGCGGTGCGGTCCGTGCCCAGATGGGACTGCTCCTGGACTACCCGACGGGCGGCCGGGACGTCCTCGAATACGCCTTGGCCGACGAGCCCGAGGCCGGCTGGCGGCCGCTGCCCTTCACCGGCTCGTGGTTCCCGGACGCCTTCATCGGATCGATGGGCGTCCTGCACCGCTACCTCGAAGGATCCGTCGACTCCCTGCCGACCTCGGTCGAAGACGTCTTCCGCACCATGGCCGTCGTCGAGGCCGCCTACCGGTCGGCCGAGTCCGGCGGCGAACCACCGCCGTACGACGCCTGACCCTCGAATCGCCGCGCGACTTACGCCTTAGGACACCCATGAAACTCCCCCGCCTCGATTTCCGAGGATCCGACATTTCCCGCGACACCGGGCCGTCGTCCAGCCCGGGCACCGCCCGACAGCCCTTCGAGGCGGCATGAGCGGCGAGTACGGCGGCCTGGTCGCGGCCGTCACCGGCGGCGCGGCCGGCATCGGAGCCGCCGTCGCGGAAGAGCTGTGCCGACGAGGCGCCCGGGTGGCGGTACTGGACCTCGACGTGACGTCGGTCCCCGCACACCTGACCGCGGCGCTCTGCGACGTCACGGACCGGGCGTCCGTGACCGCGGCCGTCGCCGCGGTCACCCAGGAGCTCGGCGGACTCGACGTACTGGTCAACAACGCCGGCATCAGCGCCGTGGGCACCGTCGAGGACAACGACGACGCCGAGTGGGCGCGGGTCCTGGACGTGAACGTGACCGGAATGGCACGGGTCACCGCGGCGGCACTGCCCCACCTGCGGCGCTCCCCGCATGCGGCGGTCGTCAACCTGTGCTCGATAGCGGCACTCAACGGACTGCCCCAGCGCGCGCTCTACAGCGCCTCGAAGGCCGCCGTCCTGGGCCTGACGTATGCCATGGCCACGGACCACGTCGGCGAGGGCATCCGCGTCAACTGCGTCAGTCCCGGCACGGTGCACACGGGGTTCGTCGACCGCATGCTCCAGGGCTTCCCCGACCCGGTGGCGGAGCGGGCCGCCCTCGACGCACGGCAGGCCACCGGCCGCATGGTCACCCCGGAGGAAGTGGCGGCCGCCGTGGCCTACCTCGCCAGCCCTCTGTCCGGATCCACCACCGGCACCGCCCTCGACGTCGACGGTGGTGTCACGCACTTGCGCGTCCGGTCCGTACAGACCGTCGCCGCTTCACAGGGGGAGTCCCAGTGACCGACTTCGGATTGCCGCTCGAAGGCATCACCGTCCTCGACTTCAGCCAGTTCCTCGCGGGCCCCGTGGCCGCGCTGCGCCTGGCCGATCTCGGTGCACGCGTCATCAAGATCGAGCGTCCTGGAACCGGTGACCTCGGCCGGAAACTGGCCTTCGCCGGACGCATGGCGGGCGACGACAGCATGTCGTTCCACGCCATGAACCGGAACAAGGAGAGTGTCACCGCCGACCTGAAGGACCCCGAGGACCTGGCTTTCGTCCGCGGCCTGGTCCGCGAGGCCGACGTGCTGATCCAGAACTTCCGGCCGGGAGTGATGGAGCGCATCGGCCTGGACTTCGCCTCGGCCACGGAGCTCAACCCCACGCTGGTGTACGGCAGCGTCAGCGGATACGGGGACCACGGCCCGCTCAAGGACCGGCCCGGGCAGGATCTGCTCGCCCAGGCCGTCTCCGGCATCCCCTGGCTGAACGGCTCGGCCGACGACCCGCCGGTGCCGATCGGCCTGGCGATCGCCGACCACCTCGCCAGTTGCCACCTCGCGCAGGGCATCACCGCGCTGCTGGTGCGGCGCTTCAGGGACGGACGCGGCGGTCTGGTGCAGACGAGCCTGCTGGAGTCGCTCCTCGACCTGCAGTTCGAACTGCTCACCACCCGGCTGAACGACCCGACGGTCACGGTGCGGCGCAAGGGACCGCGCTCCGCGCACGCGTTCCTGTCGGCGCCGTACGGGATCTATCCCACGAGCGACGGCTGGCTGGCCATCGCGATGAACCCCGTACCCACCATCGGCAAGCTGCTCGGCATACCGGAACTCGTCGAGATGACGGATCCCGCGACCTGGTGGGAGCGGCAGCGGGAGATCGAGGACCTGCTCTCGGAGCGGCTGGCCGCCCGCACCCGCGACGAGTGGCTGGCCGTGCTGGACCCCGCCGATGTGTGGTGCGCTCCGGTGCTGACCCAGGAGGAGCTGCTCGGCCACGAAGGATTCCGGGCCATCGCGATGACCCAGGAACTGACCCGCGACGGGCTGCGCCTCACGACCACGCGGAGCCCGATCCGCCTCGACGGCCGCCGCCTGCTCAGCGACCGCCCGGCTCCGCGGCTCGGCGAGCACAACCACGCACTGCGTGAGCCCGGGAAGGAAGTGACCGCATGACCAGGCTGCGCGGCATGACATGGGAGCACCCCCGCGGCTACGACTGCCAGGTGGCGGCCGCCGAGGAGTACGCCAGGCTGAGCGGGGTCCAGGTGGTGTGGGAGTTCCGCTCGCTGCAGGCGTTCGCGGACGCGCCGTTGGAGGTGCTCGCCCGCGAGTACGACCTGCTGGTGATCGACCACCCGCACGTGCCGTTGGCGGCGCACGAGAACCTCCTCGCGCGGCTCGACGGCTGCGGGCACGACGAGGAGCTGGCCGCCCTGGCGGCCGCGTCACTGGGCGCGGCCCACGGTTCGTACGCCCATGACGGGCACCAGTACGGCCTTGCCACGGACTCGGCCGCACAGGTGTCGGTGTACCGCCCCGACCTCCTGCCGAGCCGCCCTGAGACGTGGGACGAAGTGCTGGAGCTGGCGGAGCAGGGCAAGGTCCTGTGGCCGGCCAAGCCCATCGACGCCTTCTCCACCCTGCTGACCCTCGCGGCCAACAACGGAACCCCGGCCAACGCCGTCCCCGGCACGTTCCTGTCGGAGCGGGACGCGGCGCCGGTGCTGGAACTCATGCACAAGCTGGCCGAGCGCGTCCCGGAGTGGTGTCTCGAAGCCAACCCGATCAAGGTCGCGGAAGCGCTCAGCACCCAGGACACGTGGTTGTGCAGCCCGCTGTCGTTCGGCTACTCGAACTACTCCCGCAGTGGCTTCAGGCCGCATCGGCTGCGGCACGCCGACATCCCCCGCGGTCCGCGTGGCGTCGCCGGGTCGCTCCTCGGCGGTGCCGGGGTCGCCGTGTCGGCGCTGTCCTCCCAGCTGGACGCCGCCCGCGCCTACGCCTTCTGGGTGGCCTCCCCCGACGTGCAGGCCGGCGTCTACTACGACGCGGGCGGCCAGCCCGGGTACGCGCCGGCCTGGGACGACGACCGGCTCAACGCCGACTCGTGGGACTTCTTCAGAGGCACGAGGCAGACCCTGGAGCAGGCGTATGTCCGCCCGCGCTGCCGCGGCTACATGGAGTTCCAGGACACCGCGTCGCCCTGGGTGACCCAGGCCCTGCGCGGGGAGCTGACCGACGCCGAGCTGATCCGCCGCACCTCACACCTTGCCGAGCGGCTTCTCACCGCAGCGGACGAGCAGCGCCCCGCTGCTCCCGAGACCATGGAAGAGACCTCATGAGGACCGAAGACCGCTGGTTCGAGGACTACGAGATCGGGGAGTCCCGTACCTCCGTGGGACGCACCATCACGGAGGCCGACATCGTCCTGCACGCGGGCCAGACCGGCGACTTCTTCCCGCACCACATGGACGCGGAGTGGACGGCCACCCAGCCGTTCGGGCAGCGCATCGCGCACGGAACGCTGATCCTCTCCGTCGCCGTCGGGATGACCGCGGGCGACATCAATCCTCAGTCGATGTCCTACGGATACGACCGCATCCGTTTCATCAAGCCGGTGTTCATCGGTGACACGATCACGGTCACCGCCGAGATCACGGAGAAGGCGGATCACCCGAAGATGGCCGCCACGCACGGCTACGTCCACGAGAAGGTCACCGTGGTCAACCAGCGCCGGGAGACCGTCCTCGTGCTCACTCATCTCTACCTGACCAACAAGAGGACCGAGGCGTGACCGGTCGCCCGTTGCGGCTGCTCGGCCGGGACTTCGCGGGATTCCGCCGGGCCGTGACCGCCCACTCCGCGGCCTGGCCCGCGGGAACGGTCACGGCACGGTGGGTGGAGCTGCGGGCACTGCAGGAGTCCGTGCTGCGGCAGGACGCCGATGCCGACCTGCTGCTGGTGCCCGCCGACTGGTTGCCGGGCCTCGCGGCCCGCGGCGCGATCACCGGCCTGGACAGCCACCTCGCGGGGCGGCAGCCTCAGGGATGGCCCGACGCCTGGCCGGCGTCCTTCCTCGAGGGCGTCTCGTTCTCCGGTCACCTGTGGGGACTGCCCTTCCACGACGGCCCCCAACTGCTGTTCACCCGCTCCGACCTGTACGCCGCCCAGGGCCTGACGCCTCCCACGACGTGGGCGGAACTGGCTGAACACGCGGCTTTGCTGCACGAGCCCGGCCGCTGCGCCGGAACCGTCCTCGCGGGCGCGCCCGACGGGCACAACAACGTCTACGACTTCATGGTCCACCTCTGGCGATACGGAGGTGACCTGTTCGGCGACGACGGCGTGGTGCTGGACGGGCAGCCCGCTCGACGGGCGTTGTCCTTCATGCGGGACCTCGTGACGACCGTCGTCGACCCGCGCGCCCATGCGCTCGACAGCGCCGACAGCGGCGTGGAGTTCGCGGAGGGCCGGGTCGCGGTGACCGTCAACTGGGCGGGCTACGCCGCCCTGGCGGCCGGCGGTGCCGTGGCAGGGCGGTTCGACACCGCCGTGGCCCCCGCTCACGACGCCGGGCACCCGACCACCACCGTCAACGCCTTCTGGGCCCTGGCGGTCGGCAGCCGCTGCGACCGTCCGGAGGTCGCCTGGGACTACCTCTGTCACGTGGCATCCCCCGTGATGGACCGTGCCACCAGCCAGGCCGGGGCCTCGGGGGTCCGCAGGAGCACCTGGACCGATCCGGATATTCTCGGCCGGCGGCCCGAATACCGGCTGTTCGCGGCCGCCCACGCGCACTCCAGACCGCTGCCGCGCATCCCCCGGCTCATGGAAGTGGTGGAGATCCTCAACAGGCTCGTCGACGCCGTGGTGTGGTGCGGTGCGGAAGCCGGGCCGGCGCTCGCGGAGGCCCACGCCCGGATCGAGGACGAACTGCGGGCCTCTCCCAGGAAAGGCATTTCATGATCATCGACGCTCACCAGCACGTGTGGGACCTCGACCGTGCGCCGTACCCGTGGCTGGGACCGCACGTTCCCCAGTGGAACCGGACCTTCACCTTCGAGGAGGTCCAGCCGGCCCTCCGACGCAATGGCGTCGGTGCGACGGTCCTGGTGCAGTCGGCCGACAACGACCAGGACACCGACCACATGCTCGCGGTCGCCGACGACCATCCGGAAGTGGTCGGCGTCGTCGGATACGTACCGCTGGAAAGGCCCGCGGAGGCGAGCGCGCGCCTGGCGGAGCTGCGTACGGACCGGCGCGTCGTCGGCATCCGCAACCTGACCCACGACCGTCCCGATCCCGACTGGATCCTCCGCCCCGACGTGGACGAGGGACTGAGTCTGCTCGAAGCCGCCGGCATCCCGTTCGACTACGTGGCGGTGATTCCGCGGCACCTCGAACACGTCCCCGTCCTGTCAGCCCGGCACCCCCGGCTGCACATGGTGATCGACCACCTCGCCAAGCCTCCGATCGGCCACTCGGACGTCGAGCCGTGGTGGAGCCTGATGGCGGCCGCCGCGGAGAACCCGCTGGTCCATGCCAAGGTGTCGGGGCTCTACCCGGGCGAGGCACCGGACCGGTGGACCGCCGACGCCGTCAAGCCCTTCGTCGAGCGTGCGGTGGAGCTGTTCGGGCCGTCCCGGCTGATGTACGGCGGAGACTGGCCCATCTCGGTCGCGGCAGGCGGCTACGACCGCGTCTTCGACGGTGTCCTGCAAGCCCTGCAAGGGGTGGCACCGCAGGACCGCGACGAGATCCTGTCCGGCACCGCGCGTCGCTTCTACGACCTCGACGACGGCCTGCTCACCGCCGCCGCGGCTCGGAGCGAAGGCGCCGGCCGGCCGTAGCCCCGCTCGCCGCCACGGCGCCGCCGCTCACCGGGTGTGCGGCGGCGCCGTGGACTCTCGTACGACGAGCACGGGCGGCGGGTCGGTGATCACCTCGTCGGTGGTCTCGCCCGTCTCGATGCGTTTGATCACGGCGCGTACCGCGACGCGGCCCATGGTGTGGAACGGCATCCTGACCGTCGTCAGCGGCGGCCAGGTGTTCTCCGCGGTCCACGAGTCGTGGACCGCCACTATCGAGAGATCGTCAGGGATCCGGATGCCGAGCGACCGGGCCTCGGCGAGGACGCCGACCGCGGCGTTCACATTGGCGACCACCACTCCGGTCGGCTGCTGCGGAAGCGCCATCAGGCTCCGCAGGGCCGCCCGCCCGTTCTCCGGCGTGTACCCCAGCCGCGTCTCGTAGCCGCCGGGAAACGACAGCCCCGCCGCGGACATCGCGTCCTTGAATCCGAGACGTCGTTTCTGGGCGGTGTAGGAGCGCCTCAGCCCATTGGCCAGAGCGATGCTCCGGTGTCCCAGCTCGATGAGGTGCTCGGTCGCCAGACGGGCGCCCGTCCGGTCGTCCAGGACGACGGAACCGACATGGTCCCGGTACGCCGTGTTCAGCAGAATGACCGGGGCGGGCATGTCCAGGAGATCCTTCAGGCCTGCCGGCGGGACCGCATCGCCCAACTGGACGACCATGCCGTCCACCCGGCCTTCGCCGATCAGCCGGGCGATGACGTCACCACCGGGGCGAACGTCGTCGGAGCGGCCGAGCAGGACGGTGTAGCCGTGCGCCGACGCCTCTTCCTCGGCGCCGTGCATGAGCTCGGTGAACAGCGCGTTCGTGAGGTCCGGCACGACCAGGCCGATCACCTGGGTACGGGCGGACTTCAGCGCTCGCCCGGCGAAATTCGGCCGGTAGCGCAGCTCGCGGGCGGCATCCATGATCCGCTGGCGGGTGGCCTCGCTGACCCGGGCCGAGGGGTGGTTGCTGAGCACCCGCGAAACCGCCGAAATGGACACGCCGGCGCGTGACGCGACATCTCCCAGTGTGGCCATGCGATGAAGCCTACTTATCGTCGGCACCCTGTCCTACAAGTGCGGCATTCCGCTCGCCGGTGACGGCGGAGGCGTGCCGGGCGCGGTCGGAGACGACCTCGTCGCGCACGTGCCCGTCTTCACCCACGCGCGGTGCCGCCTTCGCCGAGACCAGGCGATGCCCGTCGATACGGATGGGGCTCCGGGTCGTCACCACCCGCACCGGGGCGGTGCCACCGGCTCGTGAAGGACGCAGCACTTCCTGGGTCATCCGGACCGCGTCGAAGGCCTCGTGCCGCAGCAGTTCCTCGAGGGACAGGACCGGAGTGCACCAGCCGTCCTCGCCGGACAGCAGGTCGACCCAGTGCTGCGTCGGCCTGGAGGCGAAGGCCGTGCGCAGGGCTGCTTCGAGGTCCGCCCACCCGTCCCGCCCCCGGCCGGGACCGTCGTACCGGACGAGCTCAGGGTCGCCGAGGACGCGGCTGAGCACGTCCACGGGTACGTGAGCCAGCGCGATGTGTCCGTCACGGGTGGCGAAGACGCCGGACGGAGCCGTCAGCCGGCCGTGCGCGGGCCGCGTCGCCGCGTCGCCCTCGGCCGTGTTCTCCCCGCACTCGGTGAGCTCGCCGAACTCACCGAGCTCACCGAGCTCACTGAGCCGCGTCGTCAATCGCTCGAACTGCAGGTCCAGCATCGCCTCCAGGAGGCTCGTCTGGACCAGGCCGCCGACTCCCGTGCGTACCTTGCGGACCAGGAGCGCGGTCACTCCCTGGGCTATGTGGCAGCTCATCAAGTGGTCGGCGACGGCCAGGCCCACCGGCATCGGACGCTCCCCCGTCCCCATCACCCACGGCAGCGCCGAGACGGACTGTGCGAGCAGGTCCTGGCCCGGCCGTCCCACCCAGGGGCCGTCGTCCCCGTATCCGGTCGCGCTCACGTAGACGAGGCCGGGGTTGATCGCGCGCAGCGTCTCGTAGTCGAGCCCCAGGCGGGCCATCACTCCCGGACGGAAGTTCTGGAGCAGCACGTCCGCCCGGGAGACCAGCTCCTTCACGAGCTCCAGGTCGGCGGGGTCCTTCAGGTCCGCGACGACCGACCGCTTGTTGCGGTTCATGGCGTGGAAGGACAGCGTGTCACCGTCGGCCCACCTGCCCGCGAAGGCGAGCGTGCGGCCGATCTCGCCGACGCCGGGCCGTTCGACCTTGGTGACGTCCGCCCCCAGGTCGGCCAGCCGCAGCGCGGCGACCGGCCCCGCGAGGAACTGACTGAAGTCAAGGACGCGCACCCCATGGAGCGGCAGATCGCACGCCTCGAGCATGTCGTCCCCCCGCCACTTGAAGGGCGGCAACTCGCCCCTGCATTCAGATGAGCAATCGTTTTATCAAGGATAGGGCCAGCATCGGAGTCAGAGCAACCACAGGCCACAACGGGTCCGACGTCACCAGGGGATGACGCCGCCGTCCTCGAAGAACGAACCGGTCGGGCCGCCGTCGGGCAGCGTGGCGAGCCGGATCGCCGTGGCCGCGCCCTGCTCGGGGGTGCGGGGTCCGTGGAAGCCGGTGAAGTCGGTCGCGACCAGTCCCGGGCAGGCGGCGTTGATCAGGATGCCGGTACCGGCGAACCGCCGGGCGTACTGCACGGTGACGGCGTTGAGGAACGACTTCGACGGTGCGTAGGCCGCCATGACGGGGCCGATCTCGATGGCCGGGTCCGCCTGCCGGGTGAGGGAGGCGACGGCGCTGGAGACGTTGACGATGCGTGGCGACGCCGAGCGCCGCAGCAGCGGCAGCATCGCGTTGGTCACCCGGACGACACCGATGACGTTCGTCTCCACGACTGTGCGGAGCACGTCGAGATCCAGCGTGGTCGGGTCCTGCTCCCACCCCGGCCCCGTCGGCCCCGAGATGCCGGCGTTGTTGACCAGGGCGTCCAGGCGCCCTGCCTGCCGTTCGATCAGGTCCGCGGCATCGGTGACGCTCCGGTCGCCGGTCACGTCCAGCGGCACCCCGAACGCGTCGGCCCCGGCGGCGCGCAGCTTCCCGACGGCGGCCTCGCGCCGGGCCCGGTCGCGGGCTCCCACGCCCACGCGGTAGCCGAGGGCGCCGAGACCGGCCGCGATCTCGTACCCGATTCCCTTGTTCGCGCCGGTCACCAGCGCGATCTTCGTTTCGCTCATGCCGTCGATGCTCGCCCGCGGACGTGCGGCGCATCCAACACCGATGCGGTGCCCTGTCATACCCGGTAGGTATCACCGGCATACGCTGAGGCCATGGACACCTTGGAGACCCGCGAGCTGAGGTACTTCCTGGCCGTCGCCGAGGAGTTGCACTTCGGCCGCGCCGCCGAACGCCTCGGCATGGCCCAGCCGCCGCTGTCCCGGGCGATCCAGCAGCTCGAACGACGCCTCGGCGTCCGCCTGCTGGAGCGCGACCGCCGCGGCGTCTCCCTGACCGGCGCCGGAGAGGTGCTGCTGCACGAGGGCCGCGCGGCCCTCGACGCGACCACCGCCGCCGCTCGCCGTACCCGGCGCGCCGGCGGCGCCGACCGCCCGGGCGGCCCCCGCAACCGTCTGGTGCTGGCGGTGAAGGCCGGCGCGTCCCACGAACTGCTGCAGAATCTCCTCGCCGCCTACGCGGCCGAGCCCGACGCCGCCGAGATCGAGGTGCTGCCGAGCGGCACCTGCGAGCAGGAGGAGATGCTGCGCGACGGCCGCGCCGACGTGGCGCTCATGCACAAGCCGTTCAACTCCCTCGCCGGGTTCGACAGCGAGGAGCTGATGACCGAGGGGCAGATCGCCGTCCTGCCCGCCGGGCACCCCCTCGCCACGCGCACGACGCTGTCCCTCGCCGACGTCAGCGACATCCCCGGCCTTCCGCTCGCCCGCTGGCCCCGCCGCGGAAGCTACCCGCCCGGCCCGGGCCCCGAGATCCACGACCAGACGCAGCTGGCCCAACTGATCGCCCTCGGACGCACCGTGGCCGTCTACCCCGACTCCGCCCGCGCCTGGCTGTGGGCCGAGCACACCGCAGTCCCCCTGACCGACGCGCCCCCCGTGGTCACCCACATCGCCTGGCCGGCCCACAGCCGCTCCCTGGCCCTCGCGGCGCTGATCCGCACGGCCACACGGCTATGACCGGACTGCGGGTGGTCCCGGCGGACAGCGGGACCGGAGCGGTCGTACGGCACCTCAGCCACGCGCGTCCCGTTGCTGGACCTCCTTGAGGACATCCGCCACGGCGACGAAGTCGTCGTCCACGTGGAGCACGGTGTGGCCGTGGTGGACCGCCGTCGCACAGACGAGGAGATCGATGGGGCCGGCCGCGCGGTGCTGCCCGTGCTGGGTGAGCTTGTACTGGGCGGTGTCGACCCAGCGCCGAGCGTTCTTCGGTACCGGCGCCGGACGGCACAAGACATCCAGCTCTTCCGCCATCTCGTCCCGGTGGGCCGGGCCGGTGGTGGAGCAGAGGAACTCGGTGCGGGTCGGCTCGCAGATGTGGAACACCCCGGCGCCGATGTGCCCTTCCCAGGGACTCAGCGCCCCCGGGGTGCGGAACAGGTACCACAGCGCCTGGGTGTCGAGGAGGTACCTGATCATTCGAAGGCCGCCCGGCGGGCACGCTTGGCCGCGTCATGCGCGGCCGCCGCCTGGTCGAACTCCCCCCGCGCTCCCCGCCCGGCCAGCCTTTCGGCGGCTTCGAGCCGCTTGACCCGGGCAACATAATCCCGCAGGGCGGCGTTGACCGTCTCCTTCTTCGTCGTGGCACCCATCAGCCGCATCGCCTCGGCCAGCACGCCATCGTCAAGATCGATCCGGGTGACGGACACGCCACACCCCCCTGCACGTCTTGTATGCACCCGTTGTATGTCACCAACGTCCCGGGGGTCCACGCCAGGACCTCATCCGAGCAGGCGTAAGAAGCACCACCGCCTGAGGCTGCCTGATCCCCCGGCTGCCCAAGGCCTCCCGCCCGCCGACCGCACGCTCACCGGGTGTCGCCGGTCCGAGTCCGTAGGCTGCCGACGGACTCGGCGCCGGGCTCGCCGCCGGACGGGACCGGCCCGCGGCCGGCTGTTCGAGGGCCCCCGGGCTCGGCTCAGTCGGTGTCGCCGAGTGCTGCCATGGGGGTGGCGCGGCCGGCCCGGCGGGCGGGGAGGAGTCCGGCGAGTGCCGTGACGGCCGTCAGGGTGGCGAAGACCGTCAGCAGCCGGCCCGTGGGCAGCAGCAGCGGCGCCGGTGCGACGGCGAGCCGGACGGCCAGCCAGGCGTACGGGACCCCCAGCGCCAGCCCCAGGATGCCGCCGAGGGCGCCGTACAGGGCGGCTTCCGCGGCGACGGTCCGGCGCAGGGAGCCCCGGCCCAGGCCCAGGGCGCGCAGCAGGCCGAACTCCCGGGTGCGTTCGACCGCGGTGAGGCTGGTGGTGGTGACCACGCCCACGACGGCGATGAGGATGGTGAGGCCGACGAGCCCGAGCGCGGTGGTACCCATGAGCCGGATGTCGCCGAGGGTGACGTCCCGCAGCTCGGCCGGTACGTCCAGGCCGGCCTCGTCGGGGTGGGGGAGCTGGGCGGCGACGGCGGCCTCCAGGGCCCTGCGTGCCTGGCCTCGCGCGGCGAGGCCGTCGGACGAGGCGTTGGCGAGGATGCCGGTCGGCCGGGCGGCGGCGCCCAGCCGGCCGAGGTCGGCGGGTGTCACGAAGAGTCCCGTGCCGGCCGGGCCGTCCCCGGCGAGGGTGGCCGCGACCGTCAGCCGGAGGCGCCCGTGGGGAGCGCGGAGGCTGACGGTGTCCCCCGCGCGCACGCCGAGGCCGTCGGCGAGCACGGCCGCCACGATCACCTCGCCCGGACGCAGGGCGCTCAGGCTCCCCGTCGCCGTGTCGATGTCCCGGGCGGTGCGCAGTGCCCGCAGGTCCAGGTCGGAGACGGTCTGCTCGGTCGACCCGACCGTGATGTCGAGCGTGCGGTAGGCGAGGACGTCGGACAGCCGGGGGGAGGCGGCGAGCCGTCGGACCAGGGCCGGCGGGAACCCCTTGGCGTCGGTCACGCGGAAGTCCGCCGGCGCCTCGACGGCCAGCTTGCGGTCCGTGTAACCGCCGACGCAGGCGACGGCCACGAGGGCTCCCCCGACGAGCGCCACGCCGAGGGCGACCACGACGGACACCGCGGCGGCCCGGCGCGGTGCGCCGCCGACCACGCCGACCGCCAGCCTGCCGGTGGTCCCCATCCTGCGCAGCGGCCATCCGGCGACCGCCAGCACCGGGCGGACCAGCAGCGGGCCCAGCGTGATCAGCGCCAGGAAGGCCAGGGCCGCCGAGGCGACGGTCACCAGCAGGGAGGTGACGTCCCGGTCGTAGCCGCCCGCCCCGGGCTGCGGCAGGTCGCTGAGGAGCAGCGCCACCAGCCCCAGGGCCGTGACGGCGAGGAACAGTCCGGTGGCCAGCCGGGCGGGGTGGAGTCGGTGCTCGGCGGTGACGGTGGAGGCGGCGCGCAGGGCCTGCAACGGCGGCACGTGCGACGCCGACCGTGCGGGGGCGAGCACCGCGCCGACCGTCACCAACGCGGCGCCGGCGATCACCAGGGCGGCCTGCGCGGCGGGGAAGCCGGGCGCGGCCAGGTCCTGTCCGGCGGCGCGGGCGGCCGGCGGGGCCAGGTGCCCGGCTCCCCAGGCCGCCAGCACACCGAGTGTCCCCGCGACGGCCCCCGCCAGGGCGCCTTCGGCGACGAGCGCGGTGACGAGCTGCCGTCGCTGGGCGCCGATGGCACGCAGCAGCGCGAGTTGCCGCAGCCGCTGCGCGAAGACGATGCGGAAGGCCGAGGTGGCGACCAGGGCGGCGGCTCCCACCGCGACGGCCAGGAACACGGCGATCAGCTGGAAGACCTCGCGGTACTGCGCGAGGGCGGCGCGGGCCTCCGCGGCCCGGATCGTGTCGCCGGAGCTCACCCGGGCGTGCGGGGACGGCGTCCTCAGGACGTCCCGTACTCTCCGGGCGGTCTCCTGGGCGCCGGCGCCGTTCACGGCCCGGATGTCGAGCCGTGAGTAGCCGGACAGGGCCGCGATGCGCAGGATGTCCTGCCCGGTCGCGTACCCGGCGGCGTCCCGGTCGGCGTTCGTGGCGCCGCTGACCACGCCGGTGACCGTCAGCGTGGAGCGGACGGTCTTCTCCGGGTTGCCGGGGTCGGGGAAGAGCAGGGTGACGCGGCGGCCCGGGGCCAGCCGGAGCTCTTCCGCCGCCGGACGGTTGACGGCGATCCGGCCGGGCCCGTCGGGATAGCTCCCTTCGACGAGCCGGACCCGGGACAGCGGGCCGGTACCGGGGTCGGCGCGCAGTTGCAGATACTTCTGGGACAGGCCGCCGGAGACCGGGGCTCCGGCGTCGGCCCGGGCCGCGACCTCGGCCACGCCGGGCAGCGCGCGGATCCGCCGCAGCGCCGCCGGGCCGATCGAGGCGTCGGTGTCGGTCACGACCAGCGAGACCGCCGCGGGCGTGCCGCGGAAGTGGGCGCGGGCGGTGTTCTCGGTGATCTGCTGCGCCATGACGGTGGCGAAGACGACGAAGGCGGCCACCAGGACCGACGAACCGGTCGTCAGCATGCGGGCCGGGCGGCGCAGCAGTTCCGCCAGCTGGGACCCCAGGACGCTCGCGCGCCAGGTGACGGACGTCGTCATCGGGTCCTCACCACCGTGCGCAGCGCGTCGGTGACCTCGGTCCGGGTGGGGGCGTCGAGGTCGTCGACGACGCGGCCGTCGGCGATGACGATCACGCGGTCGGCGCGGGCCGCGGCGTCCGGGTCGTGGGTCACCATGACCACGGTCTGGCCGAGGTCGCGTACGGAGTCCCGGAGGAAGCCGAGCACCTCGGTGCCCGCGCGGGAGTCGAGGTTGCCGGTGGGCTCGTCGGCGAAGACCACGGCGGGGCGGGCCGCCAGGGCGCGGGCCAGCGCTACCCGCTGCTGCTGTCCGCCGGAGAGTTCGCCGGGGCGGTGGGCGAGGCGGTCGGTGATGCCGAGGACGGTGACGAGGCGGTCCAGCAGGGCCGGGGCGGGGCGGCGGCCGGCCATGGTGAGCGGCAGCACGATGTTCTCCAGCGCGGTCAGCTGCGGGAGCAGGTTGAACGACTGGAAGAGGAAACCGACCCGGTCGCGGCGCAACCGGGTCAGTTCCCGGTCCGACAGGCGGCCGATGTCGGTGCCGTCCAGCACGACCTGGCCGGAGGTCGGGGTGTCCAGCCCCGCCAGGCAGTGCATCAGCGTCGACTTGCCCGAGCCGGACGGCCCGACGATCGCGGTGAAACGGGCGCGGGCGAAATCCGCCGTTATCCCGTTCACCGCTGTGACGTCGGACTGCCCCTGCCGGAATTTCTTCACCAGGTTCACGGCCGAGATGATCCCCGCGGTCACGTCAGAATTCCTTTCCGGTCCGGAGCCGCTCCGCTCCGAAAACGTCATCGCGTCGCGTCCGTCAGGAATCGAATGCGGGCAGGGTGAGGGTGATACCGGCGTCCGTGCAGTGGCTGTTGGCCTCCTTGGCCATCCGGGCGAGTTCCTTGCCGGTCGGCGGCTCTCCCTCCCCCTTGGCGTGCAGGACCGCCCACCCCTCGTAGTTGGAGATCTGCGCGCCGAGGTAGCCGTCCTTCATCCGCGCCCTGCGCATCGTGGCCGTGCGCTGCCCCCAGGCGTCAGCCGCCTTGGCGTCCTTGGGGAGCCGCTGCGCCTCGTCGACGATCCGCTGCGCCAGCCGGCAGTCCGCGGCGGATGCCTGACTGGGCTTGTTGTGTTCGTGCCAGCCGTATGCGGCAGTGGCGGCCACGACGGCGGCGAGCACCACGCCGCCCGCCCCGAAAACCAGGGACCTGTTCTTGCGGACAGCGCCAAAAACCGCCATGGCCATAACCTCCGAGTAGTTCCGCCGGCGTTTTCCGGCGGGCCGTGGAAGTAATCCTCGGAGTTCGGCGTCCCTGGCACATCGGAGCACGATCGAATGTCGGGCGCGGGCGCTTGCGACCGCAGTCGCAGCGCGGGTCTACGACCACGGTCGTAGCCGCGGAGCGACGTTCTCGAACCGACCCGCGAGAGCACGCGGACAGCGCCACGCACGGAGGCAGCCCGACGCACGGAGGCAGCCCGACGCGCGGAGGCAGCCCGGCGGAGACCGCCGAACGGCGGGACGGCGGGACGGCGAGACGGCGGGGCCGCGGGGCCGCGGGGCCGCGGGGCCGCGGGGCCGCGGGGCCGCGGGGCGATCCGGCGCTGCCGCGTCTTACCGCCGCGCCGCCTGGCCTCTCGGCCTGTCGGCCTGTCGGCCTGTCGGCCTGCCATCTTCTCAGGCCCGCTCACGGCCCCGCCCCCCGCCTGGACCGCGGCCCGGACGCCGTCCGGACACCCTCACCGTCCGCCCGCGCCCGGACACCGCCCGGCCCGCGCCCCGTTCAGGGCGCACAGGGATCAGCCGACGGGGCGCACGAGGCCCGACTCGTAGGCGAACACCACGGCTTGCGCGCGGTCGCGCAGGTGCAGCTTGGCCAGCACCTTCCCGAAGTGCGCCTTCACGGTGGCCTCGGCGACGAACAGACGGGCGGCGATCTCGGCGTTCGACAGCCCTTCGGCGACCAGTTCCAGCACCTCACGCTCCCGGGCGGTCAGCACGGCCAGCCGGTCGTCACGCCGCGGAGGCGGCGCCAGCTTCCCCGCGAACCGGTCCAGCAGCGCCCGCGTGACCCGCGGAGCGACGACGGACTCGCCGGCGGCCACGACACGGATGGCCGACACGACGTCCTCGGCCGGGGAGTTCTTCAGCAGGAAGCCGCTCGCCCCGGCCTGCAGCGCGGCGAAGGCGTCCTCATCGGTGTCGAAGGTGGTGAGCACGAGCACCCGGGGCGCGGTGCCCCGCTCGGCGAGCCGCCGCGTGGCCTCGATGCCGTCCATGACCGGCATGCGGATGTCCATGATCACGACATCGGCCTCGGTGTTCTTCAGCAGTCTCAGGGCCTCGGCGCCGTCCGCGGCCTCCCCTACGACCTCCATGTCGCTCTGCGTCGACAGCACCATGGTGAATCCCGCCCGGATCAGCGGCTGATCGTCCACCACGGCCACCCGAATCGGCCTGCCCAGGTCCCCACTCGGGTCCGTGTTCATGTCCGTGCTCCCGCCCTTCACGTCGCCGCCCCCGCTTTCGTCGGAAGATCCGCTTCGACCCGCCATCCCGCGCCGAGGCGCGGTCCGGCGGTGAAACGGCCACCGGACACCTCCACCCGCTGACGCATGCCCACCAGGCCGTTGCCGCCGCCGGCCACGCCCTCCGCGCCGGCAGGCGCCCCCAGCCGGCCGCCTCCGTCGTCGGACACCTCGATGTGCACGACGTCCTCCTCGCAGCTGAGCGTGACGGCGACCTGCGCGCCGGGTCCGGCATGCCGCAACGCGTTGGTCAGGCACTCCTGGACGACCCGGAACACCGTCAGCTGGTCCGCGGTCGGCAACCGGTCCCGGTCGCCGTGGACCGTCAGGGTCACCAGCAGTCCGGCCGTACGGGCCCGTTCCACGAGGGTCTCCAGACCCGCCAGCGACGCCCGGCGCCGGCCGTCGCCCAGCTCGGACCCCTCCTCCTCGACCTCGCCCGGAGCCCGGCCCGCGCGCAGGACGCGCACGATCCGGTGCATGTCCTCCAGCGCGTCCCGGCCGGTGGCGGCGATGGTCCGCAACGCCGTACCGGCCTTGTCCGGATCGGTCTTGAGCACGTAGCCGACCGCGTCGGCCTGGAGGATCATCACCGCCAGGCTGTGGGCCACCACGTCGTGCAGTTCCCGGGCGATCTCGGCCCGCTCCCCGGCCGCGGCGAGCTGCGCCAGATGCCGCCGCTCCCGCTCCTCCGCGGCGGCCTTCTCCTCCAGGCCGGCCGCGTACAGCCGCCGGGTCCGCAGCACCACGGCCGTCAGCCACACCGCCACGCAGATGCCGAGGAACGCCACGAACGGCACGAAGTCCATCGACGCCGCACCTGGCGTGAACAGGCTGTCGACTCCGCCGAACCCCAGCACCACGCCGACCACGACCACCGCGCCCGCGGTATAGACCTGCCACATGGCACGGGCGTGGGTGACCACCGACACCATCGCCACCAGGACGGCCATGTCGTAGCCCGTCGGCGCGCCCGCCTGGGCCTCGTCCGGAACGACGGCCAGCACGTACTGAAGCAACGCCAGCGCCGACACCACACCCAGCACGGTCATCGGCCGCCGCCGCCGGAACACCAGCGTCAGCGCCATCGCCCAGCCGATCGCCTGGTCGTACCCCTCGCTGTAGTAGGAGGCCGAACAGGCCACCATCCCCGCGACGGCGACGTCGTAGGCCGTATGCATCCAGGGCCGAAGAGGCAAACCACGCACCATGGCCGCCACGCTACGCCAGGAGGACGCCAGAGCGCCGACCCCTGGTTTCGGCCAACTCGCTTCACCTGAAGGCCTGATGTGACGGCCGGCGGCTACGTCGCCGAGCACGTAGCCGGGGCGTTCTCGTACTCGGCGGAGAGGCGGATCAGCTCATCGAGCCGATCGTGCGCCCTGGTCAGGGCGTCGATCTGGCCCCTGATACGGGCACGCTCGTCCATGAGCCGGCGCGTCATCTGCGGGGTCGCGACGAGAGTGTCCAGGAACGGAAGGATCTGCCGGATCGCCTTGCTGCTCAGACCGGCCGCGTAGAGGAGCTGGATGAACTTCACCCGCTCGACGGCGGACTCGGGGTACCGCCGGTGGCCGCTGGGGCTGCGGTCGGCGATGACGAGCCCCTGCTCTTCGTAGTACCTCAGCGCACGGACGCTGACTCCAGCGCGTTCGGCCACCTTTCCGATACGCATGACACCTTCCGTCACTCCGGGCTTGATCCTCACGTCGACGTGAGGTTCTAGCGTACGTCTCATGAACCTCAACGGAGCCACTGCGCTCGTCACCGGAGCCAACCGCGGCATCGGCCGCCACCTCGCTGCCCAGCTCGTCGAGCGGGGCGCGAAGGTCTACGCGACCGCCCGTCGTCCCGAGTCCATCGATCTCGACGGCGTCGAGGTCCTCGCCCTGGACATCTCCGCCCCGGACGCCGTCGCGGCCGCAGCCCGCACGGCGGGCGATGTGAACCTGCTGGTCAACAATGCCGGCATCGGAGGCGGCACCCTGCTCGGCGACCTACAGGCGGTCCATGCCGCACTGAACGTCAACTTCTGGGGCACGCTGTCGATGGCCCGCGCCTTCGCACCGGTCCTCGCAGTGAACGGCGGGGGCGCGATGGTGAACATGGCTTCCTCGGCATCATGGTTCGTCTTCCCCGGCAGCAGCGCCTACGCGGTCTCGAAGGCAGCCGTGTGGAGCATGAGTCAAGCGCTGCGCCAGGAGCTGGCCGGTCAGGGCACGCTCGTCACCTCGGTACATCTCGGGGCGGCCGACACCGACATGATGAAGGGCTACGACGTGCCCAAGACGGACCCGGCCGAGGTCGCCCGGATCACCCTCGACGGCGTCGAGGCCGGCGCCGTCGAGGTGGTGGTCGATGAGTTCACCGAAATGGTCAAGGCGTCGCTGAGCCGGGACCCGCGGGAGTTCGACAAGCAGTTGCACCAGTTGCTGAACTCCTGACCGCAGTCCAGGACGGTTGTCCCCCGTGCGAGCTACACGCAGGTGTCCACTGAGCGGTGACGATTCGCGGGCGGCCGATCCGTAGCGTTCGGGCCAGCCGCGGCACCTGGGCCGCGGATCCTGTGAGGGAGTCATCATGAGGCTGGTCTGGCAGTTCCTGGCGGTCGCGGCGGTCGCCTTCGTCGGGGCGCAGTGCGTCGCCGCGGTGCAGGGGAACTGGCTCCTCACCCTGGTCCTCGGCCTGCTGACGGCCGTGGCCGCGGTGCTGGTCTACGGCTGGGTGGTACGGCGGACCGAACGGCGGCCGAGCACCGAGGTGGGGCGGGAAGGCGCCCGGGCGGCGTTCGTGCGGGGGGCGCTCATAGGCGGGGGCACCTTCGCGTGCGTCATCGGGAACATCGCCTTCCTCGGGGACTACACCGTCCACGGTGCGGGGTCGGTGACCGGCGCGCTGGGGGTCGTCGGGTTCATGGCCGCCGCCGCGGTGACGGAGGAACTGCTTTTCCGGGGCGTGCTGTTCCGGATCGTCGAGGAACGCACCGGGACCTGGATCGCGCTGGTGTCGACCGGGATGCTGTTCGGAATGATGCATCTGTTCAACAAGGACGCGACCTTGTGGGGCGCCCTCGCCATCGCGATCGAGGCCGGCGGCATGCTCGGCGCCGCGTACGCCGCCACCCGCACCCTCTGGCTGCCGATCGGCCTGCACTTCGGCTGGAACTTCGCCGAGTCCGGCGTCTTCGGCACCGAGGTCTCCGGCAACGGAGGAGCCCAGAAGGGGCTGCTGGACGCCACCACCTCGGGCGCCCAGCTCGTCACCGGCGGGCAGTTCGGGCCGGAGGCGAGCGTGTACTCGGTGCTGTTCGGGCTGCTGGTGACGGTCGCGTTCCTGTGGCTGGCCAAGCGGCGGGGGCATCTGGTGCCGCGTCGGCGCCGGGGTGTCCAGGCCGGCTCCGTCGCTACACTGCCCCGGTGATCAGTCCTCGGCAGGCGCCCGGGTGGTGGCAGCGGCTCGACGTCACGGTCCGCGATCTGCTGCTCGGACTGCTGCTCCTGGCCGGGTCGTTCCTGCCGGTGCTGCACGACAAGGGGACGCAGGTCGGGGACCTGCCGACCCGCCCCTTCGACGCGCCGGCCATCGTGGTGCTCGGGCTGGAGTGCCTGCCGCTCGCCGTGCGCCGGCGCCGGCCGGCCGTCTCGCTCGCCCTGGTCTGCCTCGGCTTCGCCGTCGACCAGTTGCGCGGCTACCACTCGCTCGCGAGCGCCGCGCTGCCGATCGCCCTGATCAGCACCGGCGCCCATCTGGAACGGCACCGGCGGCCCGCCGCGCTCCTGTTCTCCGCGGCCTACGTGCCGTTGGCGGTCGCGCTGCACCGGCTGGGGTCGGGGGGCGAGACGGCGAGCGGGTTCGTGACGTTCTATCTGGCGCTGGTCCTCGCCTGGGGCGTCGGGGCGTGGCTGCGCTCCTCCCGGGCCGCCGAGGCCGACCGCCGGCGGCGCGTCGCCGAGGACACCCGCACCGCCGAGCGCACCCGGATCGCCCGCGAACTGCACGACGTGGTGACCCATCATGTGACGGCGATGGTCGTGCAGGCGGAGGCGGCCCGGTATCTGACCGGCGCACCCGAACGCCTCGACCAGACGCTGACCAACGTCACCGACACCGGGCGGCGGGCCATCTCCGACCTGCGCCATCTGCTCGACCTGCTCAACCCCGACCACGGCACCGGCACCGGCACGAGTGGCGGCAGGACACCGGCGGCCGGCCGGCTGCGCACCCTCGTCGAGCAGACCCGCCGGGCCGGGCAGCCGGTGGAGTTCACCGAGGAGGGCGCGCCGGCCGAGTCGGCGGGCAGCGCCGACCTGGTGGTCTACCGGGTGGTGCAGGAGGCCCTGACCAACGCCCTCAAGTACGCCCACGGCAGCCCCACTTCGGTCCTGGTCCGGTACGGCGAGAAGGAGATCTCCGTGAAGGTCGGCACGGACGGCTCCGGCCCGTCCACCGCGTCCCCCGGCGGGAGCGGACGGGGCCTGGCCGGTCTGCGGCAACGCGTGGACGTGCTGGGCGGCGAGTTCAGCGCGGGACGGGAGGCGGGTGGCGGGTTCGTCGTCCGGGCCCGGATACCGGTGGGGAACCCGGCGTGAGCGGCGCGGGCGGGGCACCGATCCGGGTCCTGGTCTGCGACGACCAGGTGCTGGTGCGCACCGGGCTGGCGACGATCATCGACGCCCAGCCCGACCTGGAGGTGGCGGGCGAGTGCGGGGACGGGCAGGCCGCGGTCGACCTCGCCGGCCGGGTGCGCCCGGACGTCGTGGTGATGGACGTCCGGATGCCGGTCCTCGACGGCATCGAGGCCACCCGGCTGCTGGCCGGTGCCGGGGTGCCGAATCCGGTGAAGGTGCTCGTGGTGACCACGTTCAACCTGGACGAGTACGTCTACGAGGCGCTGCGCGCGGGCGCCAGCGGCTTCCTGCTCAAGGACGCGCCGCCGGACCGGCTGCTGCACGGCATCCGGACCGTGGCCACGGGCGCGGCCCTGCTGGACCCCGAGGTGACCCGGCAGCTCGTGGGCCGCTACGCCGCCCGGATCCGCCCCGCCGACGGCGGCACCCCGCCCGGCGTTCCGCTGACCCCGCGCGAGCTGGAGGTGCTGCGTCTGATCGCGGACGGCCTCTCCAACAGCGAGATCGCCGCGGCCCTCGTGCTCAGCCCGGAGACCGTCAAGACCTTCGTCTCCCGCATCCTCGCCAAACTGGGGCTGCGCGACCGCGTCCAGGCCGTCGTCTACGCCTACCGCCAGGGCCTGGTGACCTGACCGCGTCCTGCCGGTCGGCGTCCGTCGTACCGCGCAAAAAGGCCCCCGCGGGAGCGCGGGCCTTGCCGTCTTCGCCGGCCGGACAGGTCTGCACGCGTAGTGCGCGGTGGGGCGGGTCGGACTCGAACCCACGGCCGACGGATCATGAGTCCCTTCCGGATCTTCCGATCCGTCCCCACTCTTGCCTCGATCTGCCTATAACCGCAGGTCAAAGAAGGTCAAAGGCACTTTGCCATTCTGGCTCCGCGTCGGCTTTCCTGATCCTTCCGGGTCCTTCCGGGTCCTTCCGTCCCCTGCGTGTCCCCTGCGTGTCCTCTGGCGATCACGAGAGCCGGCATTCGCACCACCGCCGTCGAGGCCCCTGCCGGGGACCTGGACACGCGGTGAGGCGGCTCCGGCGCCGTAGCCGCCCCGCTCACTGGCCGAGGTCGGCCAGCAGGTCGTCGAGTACCGTCTCCTCCTCGATGCGCACGCCGAGTTCGGTGAGGGCCGCGGGCAGGTCCGGGTCCCACGCGGCGGTGGTCGACGTGCCGGTCAGGGGCGAGGCCAGCGGGGCGGCGGCGACCGCGCTGCGGTAGTCGGCGGCGGTGTAGCGCCAGGGGTGCCAGGGGACGCGGCGCAGCAGGGCGGAGGCGATGCGCAGACCGCCCCAGTCGAAGTCGCCGTGGTACAGCAGGGCCGTGCCGTGGGTGTGCACGTGCCGCAGCAGGGTGAGGGCGGCGGCCGAGGGCTGGCCCTGGAGGCAGACCAGGGGCGGGCAGGCGGTGCCCAGAGTGTCGGCCGCGGTGGCCAGGACGGCCGGGTTCTCGCAGACGTACGCAGTGCGGGGTGCCGCGCGGGGCGGAGTCCGGCTGAGCTGGCGCAGGGTGAGCACGACGGGTTCGCCGGCGTCGGCCGCCCAGTCGAGGGCGGGGGTGCCGCGCAGGCCGAGGGTGAGGACGGTGGAGGACAGGGCGTCCTTGAGGAGCCCGGCGGAGGCCCATGCCTCGCGGCGCCACTCGGCTCCACTGCCGTCCGGGAAGCCGGTCAGGGCGCGGGCGCCGGACAGGACGAGGGTGGCGAGCGGGGTGCCGTCGTCGAGGGCGTGGGCGTCGCCGAAGGTGCCCGCGGCGAAGGCGGGCAGGGACACGGCGGGCTCGGCCGGGAGCCGGCGCAGGGCCTCGGCTGTCTCACCCAGCAGGCTCTTCGCCGACTGCGGGGTGCGGGTGAGCCGGCGTGCGAGGCCGTCCCCCCGCAGCCGCTCGGCCCAGTCGGCCAGTTCGGGCCTATGGGTGTGGATGAGCTCGTCGAGCGGGGCGTACGCGTCCCGCCAGGCGCGCTTCTCCCGCGCGCGCACGTCGGCCAGCCGGGCGACAGGTCCCGTGAGGGCGGCTACGGCTGCTGCCAGGCCGTCGGGGCTGATGCCGGAGCGGCGCAGGACGGCGTCCACGGCGTCGAGACGGATACTCAGCGCATGCCCGGCGCCGGGGGCGCGGCCCAGCAGCCGTTCAGCGGCGGTCCGCTGCCCGGCGGTGGGGGCGCTCAGGGTGACGGGGCCGGTGAGGGGTTCGTCCCTGGCCATGCGGCGGCGTACGCGGTCGACCAGCCAGGCGAGGTCGGGGCCGCCGAGCAGGCGGGCCAGACGGTCACGGTCGACGGGCGCCGGGGGCTGCCGGGGCGCGCTCGTGCCCTCGTTCACCTCCACAGGGCGTCCTGGCTCTCGGCAGCGGGGGTGGTGGCCTGTGCCGGGAGGGGCACGAGCCCGTGGCCCGGCTCGGTACCCCGCGCCCGTTCGGCGCCGTCCCACTCCCAACGGGTCACCAGGACCGCCGGGATCTCGTCGACGCGGGAGAGCTGGGCGATGGCGATGCCGGGGACCTGCGGGTAGCAGGCCCATTCGCGTTCACTGGTCATGACGACGTCGAGCTCGAAGGCGTGCAGCAGGCCCAGGCACTTGGCGCGGGAGTCGTCGTCGACGCCGGCGAACGCCTCGTCCAGGGTGACCAGGCGCGGGGCGTGCGGGGAAGCCGTGGCGTAGTGCGAGGAGGCCGCCGCGAACAGCGGCACGCTCACGGCCAGGACGCGTTCGCCGCCGGAGGCGGGACCGGTGGCCGGGACCCACTTGCCGTGCTGGTGGCGTTCGACGCCGAACTCGTGCCAGGCGCGGTAGTCGAGGGCCGCGGTGAGCACCTCCAGCCAGCTGCCCGCCGTGTCCTCGGCCTGCCTGCGGGCGATCTCGGCCTGCAGGAACTCACCGACCGCGGCCCGGTCCTCCACCGTCCAGGCGTCGGCGGACTGGCGCAGCCGCTCGCGGACCTGGACGAGCCCGGCCGGAGCCTTGCGCGAGGGGCGCCACACCAGGCGCAGCCTCATGCCCGTGGAGGTGGGCCGTTCCTCAAGTTCGGCGTTCATGGCCCGCACCTGACGCTCGGCGGCGCCGATCAGCTCCTGCAAGGTGCCGGCGACCTCGGTGAGCAGGTGGGTTTCGAGGATCTCGCGTTCGTGCGCGGACAGGATGCGGGTCAGCTCGGCGACCTCCGCGGCGAGGGCCTCCGCAAGCTCAGGGACGGCCCGCTCACGGCCCTGGTAGACGATCTCGACGACCATACCGTCCTCGACCATCCGGGCGGAGGCGCTGTGACCGCCCCGGGAGAGCGCGTCCTGGAGCTTCTTGTACTCCTCGCTGAGCCGTTTCTGCACGCGTTCCCAGGCGCCGTCGGAGTCGTCTGTGCCGGACAGTTCGGCCTCGATGGAGCGGGCGAGGGCGACAGCCGGGGTGGCGGCCCACGGCCCGGCGTCGAGCTGGGGTACGGCGGCCTCGGGCAGGGCGACGGACAGCAGGCCGGTGGCCGTGAACCGCTGGAGGGCGGCGATGGCCTCGGCGCGGGCAGCGGTGGCCTCCCGTACGTCCACCTCCAGGCGTTCGATGTGGCCCTGGGCGCGGTGGGCGCGCCGGTCGGCGGCGGTGTGGTCCTCGCGGGCCCGCCGCTGGTCGCTCTCGCAGGCGGCCAGGGCGTCGGCGGTCTCGGCCAGGCGGCGCTGAAGTTCCGCGACGGCGGCGCCGACAGTGGAGCGCAACGTGGTGTGGCGTTCGTCGGCTGCGGCGGCGAACCGGGCGGACTCCTCGGCGCGCAGGGACAGTTCGGCCACCCGGGTCCCGGCCCGCTCGGTCTCGGTGCGCTCCTCGGCCAGGGCGCGCGCCGCGTCGGTGCGCTCCCGCAGGGCAGGCCACAGGGCGGCGAGGACGGCGCTGTAGTCGGCCAGGGCCTGGCGGACGGCGGCCAGGCCCGCCCGGTCCGCGGGCAGGTTCACCGCGGCGGCGGTCTCGGCGAGTTCGGTGGCGGCCCCGGCCTCCTGCCGGGCCACCGCCGCCAGTTCGGCCGAGCGTTCGTCGCGACGGACACGAGCCCGGTGGGCGGCGTCGGAAGCGGCGGCGGCGAGCGCGTGCGCGTGCCGCAGGGCGGCGTCGTCGGGGACGGCCACCAGCTCGGCGTCCAGGGTGCCGCGCCGCCGGTGCACGGCCACCAGCTCGGCGTCGAGCCGGGTGATGTCGTCCGCCAGCACGGCGAGTTCGTCACCCACAGCGGTGATCCGGGCCCGGCGGGCCTCCTCACGGGCCCCCTCGCCGACGTACACGGCCGCCGGTTTCGACCAACTACCGGTCAGCGCGCCGACGCGGAAGCGGCCGTCGGCCGCCACCCAGGTGTCACCGGAGCGGCCGGAGCCGAGACCCACGGCCGCCAGCAGCCGGGAGACGGTCTCCTCACCGACCGCCAGGGCTCGTGCGTCGCCGTGGTCGACGGCGGGCCGCAGCGCGTCGGCGAGAGTCGGCCCGCCCACGGGGTCCCCCGGCGACAGCAGAATGTCGTGCCCGTCCGCGCGGACGGCGGTGCCGTCCGGGTACACCCAGGCGTCCAGCAGTCCGCAGGCCTCCAACGCGGCCTCCAGGCCCGCCCGTTCGGCAGCCGACACCTGCTCGCGGAAATCGACCAGCCGCCACAGCGGCGCCCCCGGCGCCTGGTCGCGGACACCAGGCGTACGGGTGTGCGGTGCCGTGGGGCCACGCTGGCCGCCCGCCTCCAGCTCGGCCAACTCCCGCTCGGCCTCGGCGCGTCGGGCCCGGAGGGCGGCGAGTTCCTGTCCGAGGGCGGCCGTCCGGTCGGCCAGGTGCGCCGTTCGCTCGCGGTGGGTGTGAGCCGCCTGTTCCCGTGCCGGAAACGGTCCCTGACAGTGCGTCACCCAGTCCTGGAGGCCGTCCAGCAGCCCGGCCGGATCGGTGACCGCCAGTTCCTCGCAGGCGTCCAGATGCGCGCGGACGCGGGACACGAGGTCCCGGCCCGCCTCGGCGGCCCGCTCCTCGGCCTCGGTCTGGCGGCCGACGGTGTGGCCCACCTCGGTCTCGGCCTCGTCCAGCCGGCGGGCGGCGGCGCGCCGTTCGGCGGCGGCCTCGTCGGCGCGGGCCGCCAGCTCCTCCACCTTCTCGACGGTGCGTCGCCTACGGGCCACCGACTCCTCGGCCGTCCGCCGCAGTTCGGCCTCCGGTACCCCGCCGGTGCGCAGCTCGCCGTCGAGACGGGCCGCCGCTGCCGCCTCCCGCTCGCGGGTGAGGGTGTCGGCGACCCGCTCCTCGGCCGCTTCGAGGCGCCGCCCGGCCGTCTCCAGGCGGCCGAGCGCCCGGGTGTGCACCTGGGCTGCCTCGTCCCGGTCGGCCTGGGCGCGGGCCAGCTCCCCCGCGGTGCGGCGGGCGTCGGCAGCCGCCTGCTCCAACTCCCGGGCGCTGCGCATCTCGGGGCCCTCGCGCAGGGCCGCCTCCTGCGCTTTCAGACGGGTGGCGGTCTCCTCCAGCTCGGCGATCCGCTCCGCGGCCGCGGCCCGGTCCTGTTCCGCCTCCTCCCGCTCGGCACGAGCCTGGACGAGGTCGCGGTGCAGCTGCTCGTAGCGGGCGTGCTCGCTGCGGGGCAGCCGGGCCCGGCGCCGCGTCGCGACGCGGGCGTAGCGGCGGTAGTGGTCCAGGAACGCGGAGGAGGCCCGCTCCGCCTCGGCGGCGGCCCGCAGCTCCTCCTTCTCCTCGTCCAGGGACCGGAACGCCTCGGCCACGTCCGCCACGACGGCCTGGTCCATCGGTGGCAAAGCTTCGGTCAGCGCCCGGGACAGCGCCGTCTCGTTGGGCCGCTTCGACAGCTGCGGCTGGCGCAGCTGGATCAGCAGGTCGACCAGGGCGGCGTAGCGCCGCTCGCCGAGCCCGAACAGCGCCTCGTCGACCGCCCTGCGGTAGGCCGTGGCCGTGTCGTACACCATGCCGCGCCCGGCGACCGCGTCCGCGAGCCGGTCCCGCGACAGCGCCGTCCCGGTGGCGTCCAGCAGGCTCAGCTCCGCACCGATGCGCTGGTCGGTGACGGCGTACCAGTGGCGGGCGATGCCGCGCCCCGCCACCGCCTTCAGCCCGCAGGCGAGCGTGCGGAAGTGGGCCTGCCCGGTGTCGGTGTCGACGCGGCCGAACTCGATCCAGGTGTAGCCGAGCCGCTCTGGGTGCGGGTGCTCCCCGCCGAGCAGCAGGTTCCACTCCATCCGCTTGCCCGGGTCGGCGTCCGGCTCCACGCGGCGCGCGGACAGGTCGCCGTCCAGCAGGAACGGGAGGGTGAGGGCGAGGACCTTGGACTTGCCGGTGCCGTTGTTGCCGCGCAGCAGCAGACGGCCGTCGCGGAACCAGAACTCCTCGGTGTCGTAGTAGAAGAGGTCGACCAGGCCGATGCGCAGCGGCCGCCAGCGGCCGGGGGCGGGCTGGGGCAGGGCGGTCACGGCTGTGGGGCCTTTCGCTGGGAGGTCTTTCGTCGGGGGGTACGTTCGCCCGGCTCCACCACCACCGTCTCGCCGACCGCGTAGCGGGCGAGCGCGGGCAGCGGGGCCACGCCTCCGGGCGTGCGGGTGACCAGGGCGAGCGCGGTCAGTTTGGCCAGCGCCTGCTCGACCAGCTCCCCTTCCGCGCCGGGCTGTCTGGCGCTCTTGGACCAGAACCCGCCGTGCTCGACGGCCAGTTCGCGCACTCGGTGCTCCAGCTCCGTCCGGCTCACCTCGCCGCCCCTGGCCGCGAGGTGCTCGGCGAGCAGCAGGGTGACGTGCCCGTGGGTGCCCTGCTCCGGCATCCGTACGTCGGTCAGGTCGTCCTGGGGGTCGACCATGGCGATGCCTTCGGCGCGTACCTCCGCCACCAGGCCGGTCAGTTCGCCGACTCGGGCGGTGAGGAAGGCGCGCTGGCGGGTCAGGTAGGCGAGTTCCTCGTCGGTCAGCTCGTCGTAGTACAGGACCGGGTCGTCGAGGAGGCGGCGGGTGAGTTTCTGGCGGATCGCCCGGAACCGCAGCTCGTCGCTGTCCAGGGCGCTCTCCGCGGTGAGCCGGCCCAGCCGTTCCTCGAAGCCGTCGGCGGTGATGGTGGAGGGTCCGTGGCGGGCGGCGAGCAGTCCGGCGAGGACGCGGCGCTGGACGTCGTAGAGCACGTCGCCCGTCCCGCTGACGTAGGCGTCCTCGTCCCCGGCGACCCGCCGCAGCACGCCGTGGCGCAGCAGCAGCCGTACGACGGCGGCGAGGTCCAGGCGCTCGTCGCGCCGCTCCAGCGTGAACTCGATCCCGGAGGCGGCCAGTTGCGGGTCGGCGGCGTCGAGCATCACCTGTTCGGCGAGTCGGCCGAGCGCGATCTGCGCCTCCCCCCGCTCCAGCGCGGCGAGCGCCAGACACAGCAGCACATAGCGGCGGCGGGTGAACGGCGCACCGGCGCGGGACGCCTCCCGCGCCGGGTGGGTGGCGTCGGCGAGGGTGCCGGGTGTCTTGCGCAGCCGGGCGGCCTCCGCGTCCACCCGCAGCGACCAGCCGGTGTTGCGCTCGAACCAGTCGCGCAGCTCAGCGGCATACTGCCGGACAAGGCGGTAGGCGTCGGCGTCCGGGCCGTGCGCGAGCAGCAGCGGCTCTTTCAGCAGGGCACGGGCGGCCTTGTGGAACTCGGCCGCGCGCCGGCCGTCCAGGACCTCGCCCAGGGGTGTGGTCATCGCGCCTCCCGCGCGGGGATGCCCGCGGTCAGGTCGGTGATCTCGACGAGGTGGTCGGGGCCACGGAACACCCCGGCCGGGGTGCGGATCTCGGCCGCCGTACCGTCGGTGAGCGTGGTCAGCCGGATCTCCATCGTGCCGTCGTTGCTGGTGGTGACGGCCGTCGTCATTCCGGGCCGCCAGGTGGCCAGGGCGTCGCCGAGCAGCCGCAGGAACAGGCCGAAGGCCACCGGGTCGAGTTCTCCCAGCGCGGACAGCCGGGTGGTGCCGTCCGTCGCCAGCCGGGCGCGGGCCGCGGCGATCTCCTCCGCCTGCTTGACGGCGAGTTCGGCCAGCAGTCGCCGCTGTTCGGAGCGGTCCTGCACCCTGCGGGGCTTGCCGCGCCGCTCGTAGCTGCCGGTGCGGCGCAGCTGCGGGCTGATCCGCAGCGGCTCGGCCTCGGCCCACGGGGTGGAGGCGGCCACCGGGCGGGCCGTACGGTCGGCGAGGGTGTCGGCGTCGACGGTGAGATGCCGGGCGGGATACAGCCCGAACGCGGCGCGCCACAGCCGGTGCCGCGCCGCGTCGTCGGGGGCCTCGGCGAACCAGCGGGCCAGGGTGCGGAAGTCCGCCGACCGGTCCGAACGCCCAGCCCGCCGCTCGTTCAACTGGCGTACGACGGCGAGAAGTTGCGGGATCGCTCCCAGGGCGCGTCCGCGCAGCAGCCGGGCCTGGGACTCACTGCCTTCGGCGGACACGAACCAGGCGGAAAGGCCCGCCCACTTCGCCGCCCACCGGGCATACGCCCGCACCTCGGCGGTCTCGGCCTCGTCCGGGGCGGCGTCGGCCGCCTCCCGCGCCGCCGCGAGCCGCAGCAGCGCACCGGCCCGTCCCCGCTCCTCAAGCTCGCCGATGAGCAGGGCGATCCGCCCACCGAGGGTGATCAGGTCCTGGATGAACCGCTCCAGGTACTGGATCAGCCGGTCCTTGTAGGCGAGGAACACCTCGACCCCGACGCCGTGCAGGTCGATGGTGCGCTGCAGCGACCCCATGAACGCCCGCGCGTTCTCGGCCAGTGCCTCGAACCGGTTCGTCAGCGTGGACAGCGCCAGGTGGGCCTTGGCCGGATCCGGTTCACCTTCGTCCTGCTCTGCGGCGATCACCAGCAGGGCTCGCAGCTGCGTGACGATGTCGTGCAGCGCCACCGCCTGCAGCGCGCCGCGCCGCCCCAGCGCCTCGTCGTACGCGGACAGCGCCTGCTCGGCGGCCTCGCCGGCCTGCGTGAGCTGGTATATGAACCGCTTGCGGTAGAAGTCCTCGACCGCCGTGACCCGCGACGTATCCGGATCCGCCCGCAGATTGCCCCAGTCGACGAGACTGTCCAGCGCCTTGACGACGGCGTCCGGATCGGCGGGGCGGCGCTCCGCCGGCAGCGCGACGTGTACGTCCTCGGGCCGCAGATGCACCGCGAACCGCTCCTTGGCCGTCAGGAACGCCTTCATCACGTCGCGGTAGAGGGCACTGTTGGGTGCGGTGAGGTGCGCGAACGGCGCGTACGAGGGGTTGCCGGAGGATCCCGGGGACTCAGCGGGGCGGGGATCAGTACGGTCGGGACGGGCGGGCTGAGGCGTCATCGTGCCGACATTGTCTTGGACTCGAACCCCAACCTGAAGCCGAGGCCCGACCTTCACACCGAGTCACCCGAGCCAGGCCCCATGGGGTAGAGACGGCCATACGGCCGCCGAACTGTGGCATGGACCCGGCCGCCGCCCTTCCAGCGACCTTCACCTGGCGCGGCCGTCCGATCCGTTCCGGCCACGCCGGTCGCGGCTCCGCGCCGGCGACTCGAGGCGATCAGTGGACGCCGACAAGACTCGTACGATATCTTGTACAAGTCGAGAGAGGAGGAGACAGGCATGTCCATCACCGCCAGCGAGGCACGTCAGAACCTGTTCCCGCTGATCGAGCAGGTCAACGAGGACCACGCTCCCGTTCACATCACGTCCCGCAAGGGGAACGCCGTCCTGATGTCCGAAGAGGACTTCAACTCCTGGATGGAGACCGTGCACCTCCTGCGCTCCCCCAAGAACGCCCGCCGTCTGCTCGACTCCATCGCCGAGGCGGAGACCGGGAAGGCTCGGCAGCGTGAGCTCATCGACCCCGACACGGGGCGTGCGTGAAGATCTCGTTCACATCGCACGCCTGGCAGGACTACACCTACTGGGCCGAGACCGACCGCAAGATGATCAAGCGCATCAACAAGGTGATCGACGACACCATGCGCGGTCCCTTCAAGGGCATCGGCAAGCCGGAGCCCTTGAAGGGGGACCTGTCGGGCTACTGGTCCCGGAGAATCGACGACACCCACCGACTCGTGTACAAGCCGACCGACGACGAGTTGATCATCGTCCAGGCCCGGTACCACTACTGACACCAGCGCGTACACACGACCGACCTCGGACCCAGAAGCGCCGCCCGGCACGCGGTGAGCGGGCACCGGGCCCGCACCCCTTCCCAGCCCGTGCCGGTCGAGGATGTTCACCAGCTTGCGCCGACGTTTCAGTTCCGCCCGCAGGCCGGCGAGACGGCCGGTGAACGCCTCCTGCGTCCCCAGCACACGAGGGCAGTCACGGGCACCCAGCAGCAGCCCCGCCAGGCGCTCGTAGGCACGGTCGCCGGTCGGCTCCTTCGACCGCTCGACCAGCCGCAGGTAGACAGCGAGCGCCTCGGCCGGATGCGACTCGCGCGAGAGGCCGGCGAGCTGCTCCCACTGCCGGTCGTCGGCGAGGCCGGTGGCCTCGCGCCAGGCGGCGTCCACATCGCCGTCGCCAAGGAGCGCGTCGATCAGCGCGGGCCCGCCGTACCGGCCGCCCCACTCGCGGCGGGCGCCTTCCCCGAGAGTGGCCAGCGCGGGCCCCGACGCGCGGGCCCTCGCACCGCGGTTCTGGAACCTGGGCCAGAGACCCGATCGAGGGCTCGAAACGACATTTCCGCAGGTCAGAACGTTTCCTTGACCTGCTTTTGGTGGGGCGGGTGGGACTCGAACCCACGGCCGACGGATTATGAGTCCGAAGTTTCCACTCTGGCTCACTCCAGCTCACTCCGGGTGTTCCGAAAATCCCTGCTCGTGAGGGCCTATCACTCCGGCTCACTCCGTGGATTCTGGCCCGCTCAGGGACCTCCGCTCACGCACCGCTCACGCACTGCCTTGGTGGCCGCGTGAGGCTTGACCTGCGCTGATCTCATTCTCCCGCACTCCCCCGCGCACCACAATGCCCAGACATGGAAGCGGCCCCGTCCGGCGTCGGCGTGCCGGTCGGGGCCGTGTTCAGGGGGTGCGTTGTGCGGCTTGCTCGTCTGGTGGGGTGGCCCGCCGCAGGCCCACGGGGGAGGGCGCTGCGGCGGGCCCGTCCCGTGCCCGGCACACCGCCGCGCCGGGCACGGGGGCCTACTGGGGCCAGCGGTACCCTTCGGCGGCGCCCTCTGAGGGGCGGCCGTTGTAGTAGTCGACGTGGTCCCCGTCCGAGTGGATACCTGGGGGCCTGGTGCAGCGGCCGCCTCCGCCGGGGCGCGGCGCCGAGCAGTAGCCGGCGGCGCGGCCCGCAGCGAGAGACGCCTGCTCGTCGGCGTCAGCGGCGGCCTTCCGGCCGGTCATCGCCGAGCCTCCCTGATGAGCCGATTGAGGGCGCGGCCGATCTCGCAGCCGGGGGTGTCGGCGCAGCCGTCGGTGCAGGCGGGTGCGTGGTCGAGGAGGGCCCGGTACGCCCGGTCACGGGTGCACGACCGGCAGGAGCGCGGGTACCAGCGCTGTCGGGCGCTGTCCGGTGCGCTGTCCAGGGGGCTGAGCTGCTCGCCGTAGTCGATGGCGGTCTCTGCCGTCAGCGGGCCGCAGGCGCACCATACACAGTCGGCGCCCCGCTTCTGGCCGTCCGTGACGCCGCTGATGGCGGGGAGGTGGAGGAGGGCGAGGGCGGCTGGCGGCAGGCCTGTCGCGGTGCCTGTGCGGGCGGTACTGTGCGCCATGTCGATGCTCCCTCGAAGCGTCGGCCACGCCCCCGGGCCCGGCAGCCGCGGGGGCTTTCTGTGTCTTCGCAGCGTAGACCTAGCTAGCTAGGGTGGCTAGGCGAAACAGGCTATCTCGTCTCGCTGGGTGAACGGAGTGAACCTAGCGTGACGATCATGGAGTGGGAGCCGGACGTGCCGAGGTGGCGCCAGATCTACGCGGTCCTCGAGGAGCGCATCGCGGACGGGACCTATCCGCCAGGGACGCAGCTTCCGGGCGTGCTCGCGCTGCAGGCCGAGTTCGGGGTAGCGCAGATGACGGCGCGGCGGGTACTGACCGAGCTGCGGGCCGCCGGACTGGCGCAGATGCATCCGGGTGTGGGGACGTTCGTGACCGAGCTGCCGAAGCCGCCTGCGGAGTAATGGCCCCGGGCATGACGAAGCGGCCCCCTCCCGCCCGCAGGCGAGAGGGGGCCGTGTGTCAGCCGTCTCGGGTCAGCCGCTGGGTGCGCCGGTCGACACGGTCGACCGCGTCCCGCAGCGAAGACCCGCTGTTCGGGTGCAGTTCGTGCTCGACGCTGGCCAGCCGCTCCTCGATCCCGTCCAGGCGCGTCATCACGCCGGGCCGTTCCGGGACGCCGGGCCGGGCGGGGACCCCGTTCCAGTCGTCGACGAACTCGTCGACCCGGGTGAGGATGCGTCGCACGCCGCGGGTGAGCCGCCACAGCAGACCGAGGCCGGCGCCGATCGCGGCCGTGGCCACGCACCAGACGACGACGGTGTCGACGGCTGGCACGCCGGTGGTGTCGCTCATCCGCGGCTCGCACGGATGAGGGCCTGGACGTCGTCGGTGGACTCGTACCGCGGTGGCCGGGCGTAGCCGAGCAGCAGGCCCGCCGCGGTGCGTATCCACGCGGGCCCGCCCGCCTTCTCGGCGGCGCGCTCGATGACCCGGAAGGCGAGGTAGTAGGCGGCGGCGACGGCGAGCGCCAGGCCGCCGGCCACCGTGGTGGAGTCGGTTTGCAGGCCGAGTCCGGCCAGGACGGTGATGACCCACCCGGCGAGGAGCGGCACGACGGTGCGCAGGATGGAGGGCAGCAGCATGGGTTACTCCTTCACGTCGAAGCCGTGCTCGGCGCCGAGTCGGGTGAGGCTGGTCTTGCCGGGGATGCCGTCGGCGGCCGAGCCGGTGTAGCCGAGGTGGCGCTGCCACTTGGCGTAGGCGTCGATGGTGGCGGTGCCGTAATGGCCGTCGCTGTACGTCTTGGCGAGGTATCCGGCGTCGACGAGGGCGGACTCGACGATGCGCACGCCGCTGTAGGTGACGGGCTCGTCCTTCGCCTTCGGGTTCGAGCGGGCGGCGGCGACCAGCTTGGACAGGTCGACGACCGGCCGGGTCGGCTGCGGCGGCGTGGTGGGCGTGCCGGTCTTCAGCCGGTCGGCGATGCTGCCGCGCAGCCAGTCCATGCCGAAGCCGCGCGGGTCGACCTTGCCGGGCTGCCACTCCAGATGGCCGATGACCGACAGCGGGCCCCAGCCGTGGTGCCGGCATATCGCCGCGGCCACACGCTCGATGGCCTCGAGCTGGGCGGCGGGCCACGGGTCCTGGCCGTCGCCGAGGTTCTCGCACTCGAAGCCGTAGAAGTGCCGGTTGCCGTCGACGGTGGCCTCGTTGTCCACCGGCGCCGCCCGCTCGGCGATGACCGCGGACAGCACGTCCGGGTCCCCGAGCCCTGCATGGTTGGCGCGGCCGTAGCCGACCAGGTGCACGCGGCCGTCCTTGGCGATGACGCCGTGGCACAGCGGGCCGGGCAGGCCGGAGTGGCCGTCGCGGCAGATCGCGACGGTGGCGGCCGTGCCCTTGGTGACGGTGTGGTGGATCATCACGCCGTGCACGGGGCCCCACGGGCCCTTGTGGTTGCGGTTGTGTGTCTCCCAGTCGCCGACCTCGACGACCGTAAGGCCCTCGGCGCGCAGCAGGTCGGCGAAGGTGGACGCGGCGGGCGGTGTGGCCATGGCTGCTCCAGACATGACGAAGCCCCGGGCCGGGCGGCGCGGGGCGGGCGGGGAATGATCGGGTGAGGTCAGGTGGTGGGGGTGATCGGCTGTTGGTAGCCGTAGGAGCGGCTCGCGGACGTCACCTTGAAGTTCGGTGAGGACGCGATGAGGTCGATGAACTGCTGGACGATGCCGGCCATGTCCGGGTCGTCCGGGTTGTCGGCGGCCGCTGTCACGCTGAACTCGACCGGATAGCCGTTGATCCCGGCAACGCTGTTCGCTGCGACCTGCCACTTGCTCTGGGTCGGACCCTGCGGGGTGCCAAAGGGCATGGGCTGTCTCCTTGCTGGAGGGTGAGGTCAGTTGTTCTCGCTGATCCACATGGCGGTGACGCGGATGTTGCGGTTGTTGGTGAGGTCGTCCAGGATCGACCGCAGGCTGATCTGCCCGGAGGTGCCGATCGTGCATTCGCCGTCGATCGAGCCGTCGCCGAAGACGGCGTTGATGACCTCCGGCGGCCGCCATCCCGAGGGCAGGGTGCACATCAGGACGTCGGCCAGGTTGGCGCCCGGGGTGATGGCCACCGTGGTCCCGGTGTACGTGCACACCAGCTGGATGGTGGTGATGCCGTGCAGCTTGCGGCCGGAGAAGCTGCTCACGCTGAAGCCGGCCGCCGCCGCCAGCCCGGTAGTGGTCGAGTCGTCCAGAGTGTTGTCGTTGAGCCGGTCGGCCGTCATCGTCATGCCTGCGAGCCACCGCATGGCCGCCTCCTACATCGCCACGTAAACGGGGTTGGCCAGGCTGAGGGACTGGCCGGCCGGATGGGACTTGGTCACGCCGTTGATGCTGCGGGTGACGGTGAACGTCTGCGGGTTGAGCACGGCGAAGTTGTCGTAGGACACGGTGACGGGCAGCGTGTTGGTGTTCGCCGAGGACAGGATGGAGCGCACCCCGACCGAGCCTGCGGCGGTCAGGGCCGTGTCAGTGGCTGTGGCCTGCCATTCCACGGGTTCCGGGCCGCCCGCGGTCCACAGCTTGGCGCGCAGGGCGGAACCGATCACCTGGAAGCGGAGCCGGTAGAACGTGCCGGCCGCGTGGGTGTAGGGGACGGCCACGGAGGTGATGTCCGTCTGGGTGCCGCCCACCCGCTTCTGCAGGACCAGCGAGATGGTCTGGTCCGTCTGGAACGACGCCCGCGCGTAGTAGCTGTTGTTGCCGTCGGTGAAGCGCGCGACAGGGCCCACATAGTGCGGGCCGCCGGCGGCCAGGACGCTGGTGGCCACGTCGACGACCACGTCGACGTCCGCGGACGGGGCGGTGATGACGCTGTAGCGGGAGACGTTGACCGAGGTCAGGGTGTGCGTTCCCGCGCTGCCGGTCACGTCGTAGTCGGTTCCGGCGCCGCCGCTGTTCGTCCAGCTGCCGCCGGTCGTCGCCGAGCCCCACGCGTCGGTGACGGTACGGGTGAAGGTGTCGGTGACGCTGCTGGTGCAGGCGGTCACGCGCATCACCTCCCCGCCGGTGCGCACGTCGAAGGGGAAGTCGGACGGGTAGGTGGGTGAGTCGACCCAGCGGGCCAGGCCGGTGGTGAACACGTCCACGCTCGTTTCGGCCGGGTCGAGGGCCTCGGCGAGGATGCAGCCGCCGGTGTCGGCGCGGCCGTAGACGGTGCTGCCGACGACTCCGGCCGTCCACGGCTCGGCCGGCACGCAGTTGAACGTGATCGTCCAGCCGTCCGGTCCGGCGTCCTCGCTGTAGCCGGTGACGAGGATGTCGACGTCGTCGGGTCCGTGGTCGGCGGGCAGGTGGGTGAGGCGGAGTTTGTCGCCGACGTCGACGCGGAGGATGTCGTCGATCAGCGCGAAGACGCGGGCGTTGGCCAGGTTGAGCGTCAGCCGGGAGTAGCGCACCCCGGCGTAGGTGCCCAGGTGCAGCCGCATCGAGGCGACCTGGTCGGCCTGCCGGTCGGTGTAGAGGCTGTAGGTGTACTCGGTGTCGTAGCGGCCCACCCCGTCGGGGAAGTCCCGGACGGACAGCTCGCCGTCCTCGAGGACCTGCCGTCCGAAGAAGGACCCGAACTCCCGCCGCACGCTGACGTCGTTCTCGGTGAGCTTGTCGTCGTCGACCGGCTTGAACGGGGGGCTGATGAGCCCGGCCGAGAAGTCCAGGGTGAGCGCGGGCGGCTGGTTCCACAGGGTGGAGTTGCCCCGGTAGATCACCTCGTTGCGGTCCCTCGCCTCCAGCAGGTACCCGAAGTCCGTCGCGGCCGCCTCGCCCAGCAGGTCCAGAAGCTTCTTGCGGCCCTGGATGCCCATCCGCTGCTGGTAGATGCTCGCGCCCGCGGCGGACGCCGCGTACCCGGACTCTGCGGCGAGCCGCTCGATCCGGGCCCCGGCCCGCTCCCCCTGGAGGCCGGTGGCCGCCTGGTAGACGGCCGCGGCCGAGGGTGCGCTGCTGCCCCAGTAGGTGATGTAGCCGATGGACGGCAGGTCCTGGGTGATCGAGGTGTAGAACCAGCCGGGCCGCACGAAGCGGACGGCCTTGGACGTGTACCCGGTCGCGGTGCCCGACGCGCGGGACACCCCGTCCACGAAGACCTCGAAGGTCGGGCCTGCCGTCGTGGTGGTCAGCCGGATGTGGTGCAGCCGTCGGTCGAAGACACCGGCCGAGGTGATGGTGGCCTGCACCGCGACCGAGGATGTGGTGTCGCCCACGGATGCGGAGGTCACCGTGATCTGGTTGGTGGACGCGGCCAGGCTGATCGTCCAGCCGACGCGGTGGTCGTCGTCGGTCATGTCGCCGTAGTCGGCGATCGTGAAGTCCAGGTCCTGTTTGCCGTTGTAGAAGAAGTCGACCGACCAGCCGGACGCCGCTGCGGCGGCCCGTCTGGTGGCGCCGCGCAGCTTGCCGTCCGAGCCGGACGGCAGCAGCACCACAGGCTCGATCCAGTCGGCCAGTGCCCCCTCGCCCCACTTCGGGGTGGCCGTGCCGCTGTCCAGGTCCAGCCGCATCTCCGGCGACCCGTACAGCGGCCGCCCGCCGCTGGTCTCGATCCCGTCCGCCAGCGGCCAGCACTCCAGCGGCCGCTGGGTCTTGATGTACCGCAGCAGCGCCGAGTCCTGCGGCTTGTTCCCGGCGTCCATCCGCCGCATCACCCCGGCCGGGGTGATGCTGACGTAGTTGTCGCGGCCGGACAGGTCCCTCGTCGGCGGCCAGGCCGGCACCTCACCGGTCATGCGGATGTGCCGGTTGGTCAGCAGCGCGCCCCCGGCCGCGGTCCACACCACGCCGCCCGAGGTGAACGAGGTGGCGCCGGGCGCGGCGTCGGCCGTCGTCATACCGACAGCGGTGCTCCCGCCGATCCCGGTCATCAGCTTGAACGCGAACAGCTTCCCCTTCAGCGCGTTGTCCACCAGGCCGGACACCTCGCCCAGCTCGATCCCGGCACTCCCGTCGAATACCGCGGTCGTGGAGGTACCCGTGATCGGGTCGCCCAGCAGACTCCACTCGGCGTCGCCGACCGTGCGCCCGGTGTAGAACCGCAGCTCGTAGCCTCCGGCCCCGTTGTTCACGTCGAGGGTGACGCGCAGCGCCAGGCGCTGCCCGTTGTAGGCCTGAAGGGATTCGGTGGAGAAGCGGGCGATGCGGCTGGCGAGGGTGCCGTCCGGGGACCAAAGGAAGCTGAGCTGGCCGGTGCCGGCCAGACTCAGGGCCCAGCTGCGGTTCTCGCCGACGGTGCTGTACCGTCCGGCGATTTTCTGCTGTGACCAGTCCTCCAGAGCGATCTCGACGCGCAGGTCGAGGTCGGTGACGGCCATGGCGGCACTGTCCGGGGTGGACAGCTTGTTACCCGCGGCGCCGGACATCTCCGCCCACGGTGAGCCGACCGTGTAGCCGAACCGGAAGGGCGTGTTGCGGCCGATCAGCCCGTACAGCGGGGAGGTGGGGTTGCGGGGTGCGTACCGGTCGTCGCGGCTGTCGAGGTCGCAGGTGCAGGAGGTGGGCTCCGCGGTCGACGAGGACTCCGCGGACAGGCCGCGCGTGACGGTCACGGGCGCTGTTGCCCGCAGGTCGCCGGTGATGTCGTTCCATGCGCCGTTGTAGAACAGCTCGGCCCACAGGGGCGGCGGCAGGCTCGGCACGTCACTACCCTTCTGCGAATCGGACGACGTCGCCGCCCGCGGTGGTGCGGACGGACTCCTGGAAGAACTCGCGGAACGCCCTCGACCCGCCGCGGAGTTCCAGTACCAGGGGCGGCAGGGTCTGCCTGCTGGTGGCCAGCGTCCCGGCGAAGGCGGGCGCGGCCGCCGCGGTGGCAGGCCGGTAGGCGGCCGGGTCGGCCACGCGACGCATCGCCTGGTCGACGACGCCGGCGTTGTCCTCGACGCCCATGGCGATACCGGCCGGGATCCAGTGGCCGATCTCGTCTGCGGCCAGCTTGGACGGGGAGCCGATTTTCAGGAGGCTGGTGACGGGGTTGACGATGTAGTCGTTGGCGAAGCTGACGATCTTCGACCACAGCCAGCCGCCGGCACCAGAGATGCCGTTCCAGATGCCGACGACGAAGTCGACGCCGGCGTTGTAGAGGCGGTAGCCCTGGCTGGCGAGCGCACCGGTCAGCTGCCCGGGCAGTCCTTGCATCCAGACGACGAGGGCCACCGCCCGGTTGACGGCGGCGTCCTTCATCGACTGCCCCGCATCCCAGGCCCGCTTCCACAGGCTGCTGCCGAGCCCTGCCAGGGCGTTCGAGGCCCGGCCGGGCAGGGTGCCGACGCTGTCGGTGAAGGACGTCCACTGGCGGCTGACCGGCCCGGAGATGTAGCGGGACCACAGCGAGGAGAACCACGCCGCGGCCGCCGTACCGAGCGCGTTGAAGACGGTCCCCGCCTGGGATGCCTTCGTCGACACCCAGGAGCTGAACGCATCCCACCAGCGCGGCAGGTTCTCGCCCAGGGCCGACAGCAGGGAGGAGACGAAGCCGAGCATCATGGTGACGCCGGCGGCGGTGAGGCTGGCGGCGACGAGGATGGGCAGCGCGGCCACAGCGATGACGATGGCGGCGGCGATCGCTGCGGTCTTCAGGACCTGTGTGGGGTTGGCCATGACCCACTCGGCCACCCGCTGACCGGCCCCGGACAGGCCCTCGATGGCCTTCGGGGCGACATCGGTGATGATCTTCTGGCCGAGGTGCTGGCCGAGGATCACCACGGCGTCGAGGATCCGGTCGAAGCCCTGCGTGCCGCCCGCCCCCGCCTCGGCCCAGATACTGCTGAACTCCTCCTGGAACCGGTCCTTGAAGTCGGCGACGGCGGGGAGCACGGTGCCGCCCAGGAAGTCGATGACGTTCTGCTGCACGCCCCGCTTGAAGGACTCCATCCGCATCGCAGGGGAGTCCTCGAGCTTGTCGACGACCTTGTCGGCAGCCCCGGCCACGTCGTCGAAGCCGCCGGCGGCGGCCGCCGATGCCGGGTCCAGCGCGTACAGGGCGTCCGCCTGCGTGTTGGCGAGGTCCCCGAACAGGACCTGCGCGGCGGTCAGGCGGGTGGTGGCGTCGTCGGTGCCGCGCAGGGCGTCCATGGTGTCCTGCAGCGCCGAGGTGGCCTCATCGCCGCCCGCGCGCATCCGGCGGCCGATGTCCTCGCCGTTCAGGCCGATCGACTTGAACGCGGCGTTGACCTGGTCGCCGCCGGCCAGGGCCATCTCGCTGAAGATACCGATCGCATCCGCGATGGCGTCGGAGTCCCGGGCGCCGGCCTGCAGGCCCTGGCTGATCAGGCCCATGGCCGTCGCGCCGTCCAGACCCACCCGGCGGAACAGCGTGGAGTACTCGTTCATCGTGTCGAGGAGGTCGTCGCTCTTGTTGGCGACGCTGCCCAGACCGGCCGCGATGAGGTCCATCGCCTCGTCGAAGCTGTCCGCCATGCCAGTCTTCACCATCTGACCGGCCGCCGCCGTCGCGCCGTTGACGTCCTGGTCGAAGGCTTTGGCCAGGCCCATCGCCTTCTTCGTCATGTCCTCCAGGCCGGCCTGGTTGCCGGTGAACTCGTCCATGTTCAGCGTGACGGCCTTGATGGCGTCACCGACCTCGGTGGCCGACTCGCCCCAGCCGTCGGCGAACACGTTCGTCATGGCGTCCGTGGCCGCGCCGACGTCGGCGGTGGTGTTCGCCAGCTGGGCCTCCAGCTTGGACGTCGCCTCGGACACGTCCATCGCCTGCGCGAGCGTCGACATGAGGGCGGCCCCGGCCAGAGCGCCGGCCGCCGCCCCGGCCGCGGCCAGCGCGGGACCCATCTTCGAGCCGTTCGCGGCGACGTCATCGGCCATCCCCGCCGTCTCGCTGTCGACCGTCTGACGGGCCGAGCTCATCCCCTCGCCGGTCTCGTCCCGGGCGGACAGGGCGAAGACGAGACTGGTGTCCGACACGGCGGATCCCTCCCTTCCGGTGCGGGTGTCACCGCCGCTTGGCGGCCTTCTCCAGCTGCGCGAGGTAGCTGTCCAGCCAGTCCAGGAGGTGGTCCGCTTCCTCGACGGTCAGCAGATCCCAGTCCCTGGGGGTCATGTGCAGCAGGTGCGCGGCGTTGCCGAGGTGGCTCAGACGGCGAACGGCAGCCGGGCTTTTCCCTCGTCCTCCGGCGCCTCGTCGTAGGCCCGGAGCATCGACTCGGCGAGGTCCTCGTCGCCGTTCTTCTCCCGGATCCGCTCCACGGCGAGGGTGATCTCCCCCTTGGTCATCTCGACCGTGAGCTCGTCCCAGCAGAAGTCGACGTCGTCGAAGGCGAGGGTGGGGTGCTGCCGCTTGAGCAGGACGTGCAGCAGCGCGCGGCGGCACAGCGCGTTGCCCTTCAGGACGCCCATCGCAAACTCGTTGAACGACCGGCCGGTGCGCTTCTCCAGCGCCTCCCGCTCGGCCGACATCAGCCGGTTGGGGTTGTAGTCGAAGACCTGCTGCTCGCCGTCGTCGGGGGTGTAGGTGACCTTCACGGTGGCCTCTTCGTTCAGTTGGATCGGGATGCGATGCGGTTGACCATGTCGGCCAGGGCGAACTGGACGGCCCGCTTGTAGTGGCCTTCCTGGCCCTCGAAGGCGTGGTCGAACCACTTCGTCTTGCCTTGCTGCTGGACCCACACCTCGCGGTTGCCGTAGACCGGGTGCCGCCAGCCCGAGGCCCGGTTGGTGCGCTTGGGCGCGTTGGGGAAGCCGCGCAGGTTCGTCGTCTTGAACGCCTTGATCTTCGCGCCGGGGAACCTGCCGGTGATGCGGACCTCGGGCCGGATCTTCCGCGCGATCGACGTCTTCAGCGCCGGCCCGTCGTGCGGGGTCGTCGACGCCATCGACATGATGGCGCTCTTCGCCTGGGCGGCCCCCGGCTTCAGCGCCTCACGCATGTTCTTCGTCAGCTCCTTGCGGAGCTCCTTGCCGTCCTCCTCGGCCTTCAGCGCGTTGGAGATGTTCCGCAGGTTCGGTGCGGTCAGCTCCAGGCTGAGCCGGGACGTGTCCGCCACCGGCGCGCTCGCTTACGTCGTCGCCCGGGTGACGGCCCCGGAGGTGGGAAAGCCGAGACTGACGGTGGCCTCGTCGCCGACGGATCCGGTGATCGGGTTCCACCCGTTGATCAGGATGTTGCCGGTGTACTTCGGGTTGGCCGGGCCGACGGCGGCCTGGTCGGCGCGCACCTCGAACGGGACCACGGTGCCCAGCAGCGGCCACATGATCGCGTCCAGCTTCGTCGCGGCGTAGTCCTGGAGGAACTCGACGCCGAGTTCGCCGGACTTCAGGCCGCCGACGACTTCCTTCCAGCCGAGGCTGGCGTAGTTGGTGACGTCCTTCTCCTCCACCTCGACGGTCAGCTCCGCCTTCCGGGTGAACTCGTTGAGGACGTTGGCGTTGATGGACAGGTACTCGGCGAGCAGAACCATCTTGGGCACGGCGGCCCCCCTTTCAGGGCGTGGCGAAGGGCCCGGAAGCGGGCCGGTAGGAGTGGGGCAGGGTGCTACTGGATGCCGAGCGCGGCGGTGAACAGGAACGAGGGCGTGGTCCCGGTGATCGTCCACGCCACGCGCCACCACGTGTCGGTGACGGCGGTGCCGTCGGTACGCAGGGCCTGCCCGCTCACCGCGGTCGCCGCGGTGAACGTCAGACGGGTGGTGGGCGCGGCGAACGTGTTGTCCGCCGACGACTCCACGCGGGCCGTCAGCGACGGGGTGGTGCCCGCGACGGACAGCACGTGCAGGGACGCGTACAGCCGCTTGCCCGCGGCGACCGCCCCCAAGTTGAGGCCGGTCCCCGTGCCGGTCGCCGTGCGCGCCGTGCCGGGCGGGTGGGCGAACTGGCCGCGCACCAGCGGCCAACTGCTCTTGGCGGACGCTGTCCACGGGGCGACCTCACCGACCGCGTCACCGATCTTGTGGTTGCAGCGCAGCGCCTGCGTGAAGTACGCCAGATCACCCACGGCCGCCGCGTTGTTCGCGCTGACCGACCACGGCCCGACCCCGCCCAGCTGAGCCCAGGACGCGTCGTCGACCTTCGTCAGGTCGCCGGCCTCCCACTGGCCCTCACCGGAGATCTCCGCCGACGCCAGCCCGCCCACGACCTCCTTGTAGCCGCCGGAGCCGTAGTTCGTGGTCTCCTTGGTCTCCACCTCGGACGACAGCTCGATCTTGTTGCTGACGCCGGTCAGGTCGACGCCGACAGCGAAGCACCGCACGTTCGTCAGGACGGTCTTACCCATCGCCGTCTCCCTTCCGCTTCCGGCCGCGCCCGGGCGGTGTGGCGGTCACTTCCTCGGCGACGCCGGAGGCGATCAGGTGCGCGGCCACGGTGGTCGGCAGGCCGTCCACCTCGCTGCCCTCCGCGGGCCAGGGCCGGTCGTGCAGGACCGCCCCGGGCGGCCCGCCGACCAGCATGCGGATCTTCATCAGGTGCTCCCGTCTCCGATGACCTTGATGACGAGTTCGGCGCCCACGTAGCTGGCCCCGGCGTGCTCGTACCAGCGGTAGCCCTGCACCCGCTGCAGGTGCAGGTCGTCGGCCAGGCCGCCCAGGGCCATCTCGCCCGGGGCGCCGCGGGCCGCCTCGAACGCGGCCTTCAGCGAGGCCGGTCCCGCCCCGGACAGCAGCGCGTCGACGATGCGCTGCGAGGACCGGTCGTCGGCGCGGCCGGCCAGCACGCGGCAGGTGAACAGCAGCTCGTCCAGGCGGCGGCCCATCGCCCGGTCGAAGTTCACCTCGACCTCGCCGACGAAGAAGCACGGCGTGGTCACGGCGTCCGGCACGTAGCCGGTGCACACCAGCTTCCCGATGCCGGCGGGCAGCACGACCGTGCGGGCCGCGGCGGCGATCGCGTCACGGACAGCGGAGATCTGCACGAGCGTCCCTCTCTACGCGAAGCCGGGCAGGATGTACGGCTCGATCAGCGCCCACACGTCCGGGTCCCGGCGGGACAGGCTGCGCACGCCCCACTCGGCGGAGCCGATGATGCCCTCGGGTGAGTCCTTGCGCTTGTACAGCCGGGACGCCTGGATCAGCGCGGCCTCGGTGATGTCGTCCGGCACGGCGGGCCAGCCGAAGCGGGCCGTCACCCGGACGCGCCCCGTGGACGCGCCCCAGGAGCCGCCCAAGCGCCGTAGGCCGGTGATGGCCTGCCCGTCCACCAGGGCGTTGTCCGGGCTCGTCTCGTAGCCGGTCACGGCCGTCCACGATGCAGCGCTGCCGGTCTCCACCACGAGGCTGGTGGCCGAGCCGATGTCGTCGACGAGGAGCAGTTCGCCGTCGGCGCCGCGCGCCACCCGCCCGGCGGGCCGGTAGGTCCGTGCGACCGGGGCGGCGTCCAGCCAGAAGCGGCGGCCGCACGCCTTGTCGATGCTGCGCGACGCGGCGCCCAGCGCGGACGTCAGCAGCGTGTCGCGGCTGGTGTCGTCCGCCTCGATGCTCAGCCGCGACTTCAGCGCGGTGAGGGTGCCGTACTCGTTGGCCACGTCACGCCTGCTCGGTGCCGCGCGTGCGGCGGCCCTTCGGCGGCGTCGACCGCGTGGTCGGCACCGCCGGCGGCGTGCCGTCGGCCGGCGGCTCCACGCCGCGCAGCTGCAGCTGTTCGTCGACCTGGGCGACACGGTCCGCCAGACCGCGCTGCACCAGGCCCTCACGCTCGCGCAGCAGCGCGGCGACCATCGGGTCTTCGGTTGCCATGGCTTGCTCCCGGGGTTGCGGATGGACCGTGAGGGCCCGCCGGAGTCGAGGCGGGCCCTCACAGCGAGGGGGATCAGACGCCGGTGAACGTCGGCGTGATCAGGCCGGTGCCGCCGATCTTCCGGGCGTGCGGCAGACGCGAGTGGGTGTACGCGTAGTAGCCGTAGACGACCATGAGGATGCCGAGGTTCGCGGCCTTGGCCTGCTCCGCCCGGATGTACATCGGGGCGCTCGGGTCCTCCCACAGGTGGCACTCGTTGCGGTCCACGAGGTAGATCTCGTCCTCGTTGGTGCCCGCGCCGAGGTTCGTCGCGATGTTGTTGTCGACGATGACCGGGGTGCCGTTGGGCAGCGTGCCCCGCACGCCGCTGCCGTAGGTCGTGCCCAGGTTGGTGCCCGACAGCTGCGCGGCGATGCCCGGCTGGCTGATGAGCGGCCACGTCGTGCCCATGGCGTTCTGCATCCAGTACCAGCGGCGCGAGTGCATGACCGCGAGGTTGTCGCCGGACGCCAGGTCGAGCAGCGCGGCCTCGACGCCGGACAGGCCCTCCAGCACCTTCGGGTACAGCTCCGCCACCGTGGGGGTGGCGTCGGTGTACGCGACGGCGGTGGCCACGGCGCTCAGTCCGGTGGCGGCCTGGTTCAGCAGCTTGCTGTCCAGGTTCGTGGCGTAGCGGCGGAACAGGTCGTCCAGGACGATGGCCTCCACGCCGGCGCCTCGCTCGACGGCCTGCCGGGACAGGGTCTGCTGGCCCGCGGCGGTCTGCACGCTGAACGTCAGCAGCGTGTCGTCCATGTCCTGCTCGGCGACGGCCGCGTTCTCCGCGGACTGATTGTCGACCGACGACGACGTGGTGATGCGGGACAGGTTGACCGTCATGCCCTGCGCGGGCAGGTCGTGCCGGCGGATGGCGTCCGCGAACGGCCGCTTGGCCGCCGCCGCGGGGGCGTACAGGTCGGTGAGGTACTGCGGCACCACCAGGCCCGCGAACGCGCCCGTACCGGCCGCACGCTGCAGCTGGTCGCCGCGCTCCACGCGCTCCTCGGCCATGTGCCGGGAGAGCCGGTCACGGGCCTCGTAGTCGCCCAGGAACGCCGCGGCGACGTCCCGCTCGAACGCAGCTCCACGCCGGTCCTGGTCGGGCCGGTAGGTGCGCTCCTCGGCGCCCACGCGGGCGACCTGGTCGTAGGCCGGGGCCCGGTGGGCGGCCGGGGTGTTGCGCGCCTGCAGCGCGGCGATCTCCGCCTCGCGGGCTTCCTCGGCGAGCAGCTCGTCCAGGGCCTGCTGGCGGCGGGTGACCTCGGCGTCCGCGGCGTCACGCGCGGAGACCTGGGCGCGCACCGCGTCCTCGGTCAGGTTCTCGTCGGAGCGCAGCGCCACGAGGGCGTCCTGCTCCTGGGTTCGGGTGGCGATCGCCGTGTCCAGCGCGGTCCGCGCCTGGGCGATCAGCTCGGCGAGAGTCATCGTCTCGTCGTCCTCTCTCGTGTGGATTCCAGGCGCCCCGTGTCCAGGTCAGACGGCCACCCGAGGCCATGGCGCCGGGTGGGCTCGTGCGCGCAGAGCGCAGGGCAAAGGTCCCGCCGGGCGGCGGGAAGATCAGGTGTCAGCGGGCGATCGCGAGCTCAAGGAGCGCGCGGGCCCGGCCGGTCGTCGGCGCGGCCGCAGGCTGCCGCAGGCTCGCGCCGGTGTGCGGGTTGGCGCCGTAGCCGACGATCGCGACGTCGCCGCGGTGGATGTCGTACCGGTTGATCCGGTACTCGGTGTAGTCCGGGGACCACTGCCCCGACTCGATGCGGAACGCGAACGACATCTCGTCGATCAGGCCCGCGCGCAGCTTCGGCGCGATGTACGCGACGTCGTAGTCCGCCGGGTCCAGCGCGGGTGCGCGCACCGACAGGCCCGTGTCGTCCTCGGTGAGGATCAGCGTGCCGGTCGTGGTGCGGGCCATGCGACGCAGCTGGTCGTGCCCGAGTACGAGCGGCACGTCGAGGTCCGCGCGGGCCAGCGAGTCCGTGCCTGCGCCTGCCGACACGATCTCCGTGTACGGGCCGAACATGTCCCACATCTCGTAGGACTGCTCGTACACCGAGGCGTGCCCGGTGAACTCCAGCGTGCTCCCGTCGGCGGCGTCGCGGACCTGGACGCGGGACAGCGCGGCCCGCACCGTGGCGCGGGCGCCGGCCTGCTCGGCGCTGCGACGCTGCGAGGGCCGGTCGGCGCGCTGCCGGATGTGCTGGGCGCGTTCCGCCGCCGCGGCGGCGAGCGTGGGTGCGGTCATGACGTGGCTCCCGTCGGGGTGATCGATGGCGGCGGCGTGGGTACGGAGCGCGAGCCGAAGAGGCGGTCGAACTCGGCGAGCTGGTCCTCGGTGAAGGGCGGCCGGTCCTCGAGGGCCCGGGCCTCCGACGGCGCGAGCGTGCGCGAATCGATCTGCGTCTTGAGGGTCTGTGCCCGGGCCGCCGGGTCCATGCGCAGCAGCGCGTCCGTGTTCAGCTTCACGTACCGCGGCCCGGACACCAGACGGCGGCTGAACGCGTCCTCGCGGCGGCCCACGGCCGGGCCCAGGTTCATGATGAGGAACTGCAGGTTGCGCTGGCTGATGTTGGCGTAGGTCACCGAGCTGCCCGACACCGCGGCGTCGATCAGGTCGCCGGGGCAGCCGAAGAACCGGGCGATGTCCCCGTTGCTGTACTGCTGGGCCTCCAGGAACTGGGCCTGCTGGGCCACGGCCTGTACGGGCTTGTACTCCCAGTCCATGCCGTGGACGAACACGTCCCCGTTGGAGACGGCCGCCCGGAACGCCTCCTTGGCCTCCCGCGCGTTCTTCTTGTCGACCGTCTTCGCGGTGTTGCGCAGCGTCCCCGACGGGACGATGCCGGCGGCGAACCAGTCCCGGGCGAACTGCTGCGCGTTCAGGGACTCCTCGATCGACCACGCCGCATACGCCACCGGCGACAGCCCGAGCGGGAACCCGGCGACGGTGTACTGCTTCTCGTGCCACACGTCCCACGGCTCGTACTCGGTCCCGCCGATGACGAACTTCTTGATCTGCGAGCCGTTCGCCCGGACCGTGACCGTGCCGAGTTCCACCAGGTCGATCCGGCCGGGCAGGCCCCGACCGTCCGGGCCGATCACCCCGGATCGCTCGGTGATGATCCCGAAGCAGTTCCCGGCCCGGTCCAGGTCGAACTCGGTGGAGTACATCCACTCCTTGATGCCGACCTCACTGCCGCCCGGGGTGACCAGGACGGGCGGCTTGGGAACCTCCACCTGCAGACCCTGCACCCGCCGGTAGACGTCGATCGGGAACGAGGAGACCAGGTCCGCGCGCAGCCGCAGGCACGCCCACACCGCGGACTGCCGCAGCGCAGAGTCGTTGGTGACGTGCACCTTCCCACCGGTGCGCCCCTCCCGGGACAGGGCCAGCAGATCCTCGGCGCTGGTGATACTCGCGTCCCGCTTGAAGACGCGCCGCACCTTCGACCAGGTGCCCATACGTGCCTCCCTACGCGAACGAGTCGCCGATGTCGTAGTCCTCTTCGACCTGCGGGCCCCGGATGAGCAGCGCCCACCGCGCGAAGGTGACGGCACACAACGGGCTGATGTCGACCTGCGAGGCGGTGCGGTCCAGCTGCCAGGCGTCCCCGTTGCGGCGCGTCCGCGCCCCGTTCACGGCGGCCGTGAGCGGAACCTGGTCGGTGTGCCGGATGCTGCCCTGGTTCATTGCGTCGGCCAGCTGCCCGCACGCCTCCGTGATGTCGCCCGACCGCATCACCGCCAGATCCCCGCGCACGGGGTGGTCCTTGTCCTCGGGCACGTCGATGCCCGCGGCGATCAGATCGTCGATCAGCGACCCGGCAGGCGCCCCCGACGAGGCGATCGCGACCGCCACCGGCTTCCACAGTTCCCGCAGCCGCACCATGGCGGGCACCACCCAGTCCGTGCCCGGACGTCGGGCCACGACCTCCAGATGCACCCGCCCGTCCGGCCGCCGGGACGCGGCCGCGATCGACGCGCAGGAGCGGTCCTGCGACACGTCCACCGCGAACGCCACACTGTCGGCGACCGGCCGGCTCTTCGCGTCGACCAGGCCCGGCCACTTCCCCTTCGGCACATTCGGGTCGACCGGCGGCGTCGGCTTCCTGGTCCGGTTCAGGTAGGCCCGGTCGAACTCCGCCGGGTCCATCTTCTCCAGCTCGGCCGCGATGATCTCCTCGGTCACTGTGTGTCCGAGCGCGGGCAGCGTCGCACGCCACGTCGCCGGGTCCGCCCGGTCCATGTCCTCGGGGGCGAACCACTCGAAGTACGCGACCCGCGGCCGGGCGGCCGCCGGGTCCTCGGCGAGCGCGGCGAACAGCGCCTCGATCAGCGCCCGTCCCCGCTCCCGCTTCTTGTTCAGCCACACGCTCTTCGTCGTGCCGCCGGCCGACGCCCACCACAGCTGTGCCATCGGCCGTGTCAGCATCGCCGGACTGAACGCCTGCTCCAGGCGGTCGTCCTCGTGCGCGAACGCCTCGTCGATGAACCCGAGATCCAGCGGCGGCCCGTGGCCGGCCTTCTCCGTGTTCGCCGTGATGCCCATCCGCGAGCGCGTCCGGCCCCACAGGATCGCCTCGTTGCCGTTCGACTTCCGGATACGCGCCAGCCGGGCCAGGTCCGAGCCGCTGATCTTCTCCCAGAACTCGTCTTCCCAGCGCTGCCGGGCCATGCCCCTCGTCTGCGCGGCGTACACGATGTTCTGCCGCGGGTACGCCAGCGCCCGGTGCACCTGCGCGCCCAGGCACAACTCCGTCTTGCCCTGCTGCCGGGACACCGACAGGCCCACCTCGCGGTGAGCGAACCGGCCGGTGTCCGGGTCCAGTTCCAGGGCGACGTCGGTCACGTACTTCTGCCACGGCATCGGCGGCGCCCCGAGCTTCGCCATGACCTTCCACAGCTTCGGCCCCAGCGACGGCCGGTCCGGATGCCGCGGAGTCCCCCACCGCGGCGGGCACTCCAGCCCGTACCGCTCCCGGAGATCCTCGGCGAACTCAGTAGGGGGAGCCCAGGTCTCCGAGGTCGTCGTCATCGTCAGCGGCCCGCCCCTCCACGATCTGGGCGAGCGTCTGCCGCAGCTCGCGGGTCAACTGAGGCAGCAGCCGGTCCTCCTGGGCGATCGCCTCCCCGCACGTCTCGCACTCGGCCATCGCCGCACGGTCCACCCGGCGCGCCAGCGTGAATGCGAGCTCGGTCAGAGACGGCTCGACACCGACCAGATCCCCGAGCTGTTCGACGTCGTCCCGGACGGCTTTCTCCACGGGGCCCATGCCGCCCCCTTCCATGATCATCCGGACGTGATCGGCCCGGGGGGAGAAAAAAAACAGGTGGGCGCGGGGTTGAGAAATGTCCGATTTCTAAAAATCACGAACGGTTGGCAGGCCGAGCTCGGCTTCCAGGCGTCTGACCTGCGATGGGCTGAGGACCTCGACCCATGTGCGGCCCTCGACGGTCCATCGTGTCCGGCAGCCGGGACAGGTCCAGGTCCGTGGCGCCTGCCAGCGCCAGCGGCGCCAGGGCCGGGCGCAGCTCGGCGTGCAGGCGATCATGTCCCAGTTCGTGAGTGCGTCGACCAGGCTGTCGGCCACGATGTCCGCGTCGGTCTCCCCGTGGTGGAGCGGGCCGAGGTACACCACGTGCTTCTCCTTACGGAGGTCCTGCGAACCAGTCCACCGAGGTGACCAGCTGCACCACCTCGGCGAGGGGGCGGTTGCCCTTCTCCGAGTTGCACTTGCGGAGGCAGACGGGGCAGCCGGCCACGCCGTGGATGGGCGCGAGGTTGTCGGGGTCGAGTCGGGCGCCGCCCTTGCTGACCGGGTGGATGTGGTCGGTGGTGTCGGCTGCGCCGTGACCGCAGACGATGCACACGTCGGATGCGGCGAGGACGCGGGCGCGGATCTGCCGGTAGGCGTAGCTGGTCAGTTCGCTGCGGTCGGTGGCTATGTGCACCTCCTGGACGCGACGAAGCCCCAGCCGGTGAGCAGTCGGCTGGGGCTTCGTCGTGCGTTTGTGGTGCCGTGCCCTCGGGGGGGCGCCGGGGGTTCCACCCGGGTCCGTTCCGGTGGTGAAGCCGGGCGCTCTGTGGTGCTGAGCTACGCCTCGCCGGGGGTCACGACGGTGCCCGGTTGAGGGCACAGTTGTACACCGGGATGGTGACAGGTCTCTGACCTGCGGTCAAGCGGCCTTGGGCGTCTGTCGCTTGGCGGCGAGGGCGGCGACGTCGGGGGCGGCGTACCAGGGCTGTCGTTCGGTGCCGCCGGAGCGGGTGAGGTGGCCACGTCGGACCATCTGCCGGACGGCGGGCAGGCCGACGCCGAGGACGCGGGCGGTCTGGTGGGCGGTGAGGTGGCCGGGCCGGATGTAGAGCGACTCCATGAGCCCATGATGCAGCGGGCCCCGCCGCACCGGATGTGGTGCGGCGGGGCCGGAGCGCGTCGCAGCCAGCAGACGCGGATGGATGCCTGCGACTGTACGACGCGGGTCTGACAGCGGGGTCAGCTCTCCTTCGGCTTGCCGGGGACGGGCTTCTCCTTCACCGGGAACCAGCCGCCGCGGGAGGCCTGGTAGGTCGTCTCACGGCCCTTCAGGCGGGGGTCGTCGGCGGGGATGGGCTTCTTGAATCCGAGTGCCATGATGGCGGTCCTGTCTCTTCGTTGGGATGGGACCGGGGCGGCCGGGATGCCTGGCAGCGAGCGGCTGCCCCGGGGTAGATGGCCGGTAGACCCGGCGGTAGACGGCGGTAGATGGGCCGGTAGACGTGCAGGTCAGGCGGCGGTAGACGGGGCGGTAGACGGCTCCTGGGCGGCGGCCGGGGAAGGGCCTTCGAGGTCCCTCCGGCGCACCCCCCACGTGGGGGTGCCGGCCACCTTCACGCCGCGGTCGACGGGCACCCCGAGGCGGGCCAGATGGGCGCGCAGATCGGTGACCGTGCGGCCCTCCCAGTGGCCGTGCTCCTGGAGGTGGGCGAGGACCGTGCGGAGGTGCACCCCGGACGCCTCCCCCATGAGGGTCAGCAGGAGGGTGCGGACGGCCTCCGGGTCGGGGGTGCCGAGGGTGTTCTCCTCGGGCTCGTCGGAGGCGTCCTCGTCGGTGTCCTCGGTGGCCTTGGCGGGGGGCTTCCCGGCGCGCCAGGCGGCGAGCGTCCAGCAGCCGGTGAGCAGCCACAGCAGGTTGGGCACCGCACGCACGAGACGCCACAGCAGGTACAGGCCGAAGGTGAGCAGCGCGAGGCGGAGCCAGCAGCCGAGGGCGGCACGCCAGCCGGTGAGGTCGTCGCGGCGGCCCTTGCGGACCCAGGCGGCGGCCCGCGCGGCGAGGCGGCGGGTGAGGGTGGCGGATCCGGCGGCGAGGCGGGCGGCGGGGCGGGCGAGGCGGCTCACAGGATCCCCGCCCCCTGTACGGCGGCGACCACGCCGTCCCCGACGCCGTTGAGCGCACCGGGGAGCCAGGCGAGGGCCCCGGCTACGCCTGCGGTGAGGAGCAGGACGGAGCCGACGAACGCGCCGCCGAGGATGCGCTTCTTGTCCTTCTTGCCGGCGTTCTTGTACGAGAGGACGACGAGGAACACGGCGATGACGGCGACGACGGCGCCGGTGGCTCCGAGGCCGGTGAGCTGGCCGGTGGTCAGGGCGGCGTTGGAGGTGGTGCCGGTGGCGGCGGCGCTGACGCGTGCGCCTGTGCCGTTGGCGACGGTGCCGGTGCGGGAGTGGGCCCAGCCGAGGATGCCTCCGGGGCAGGCCGCGGCGCACGCTGCGGCGCCGAACCCCTTCCCGAAGGAGGCGAGTTGCTTCATCTCCCGGTTGCCGGTCCACCAGGGGTGGAGGTTGGCGACCAGGACGAGGAGGGCGGCGAGGAGGCCGCCGAGGGTGAGTGTGGACGTGGCGTTCACAGGGTGACTCCGGTGAGCATCAGGATCGGGTCCCACCAGTGCAGGACGCCGAGGGCGCCGAGGCTGGCGGTGACGAGGAGGAAGCGGGGTACGGCGCGGCCGGTGCGCCGGTCGAGGGCCCAGGCCGCGCCGACGGCGACGGCGGCGATGACGTAGGCGCCGCCGACGGATGCCTCGGTGCGGGCCTGGTGGACGGTGTGGGACCAGATCCCGACGGGGCTGTGCCCGCCTGCCCAGGGGGTGAGGGCGGCGACGAGCGCGCCGGCCATGCGCCAGGTGGCGATGCGGTCCCAGATGCGGGCCCACCAGCTGGGCGTCGGTTCGGGCTCGGGGATCGGGGCGGGGGCGAGGGTGACGCGGACCTCGATCGGGCCGGGCGTCGGCGTGGGGCCGGGCCATGGAGGCGGGTCGGCGGGCGGGGCCGGCGGCGCGGGCGGCGGGGTGCGCCAGGGCGGGGCCTCCCCGGGCTCCGGGGCGCGGGCGGGGAGCGGGGCGCCGGCCGGGATGATCCGGGACGGGGTGATGGGACGGTCTGACACGGGAGTCTCCTGGTCCTGGTGGCCGAGAGGACGGGCGCCGAGGCGGCGGAGGTAGGCGCGGACGCGCAGCTCGTCACCGCCGGGCGACGGCTGTGGGGCCATCGGGTGGCACCTTTCGCCTGGGTGAGGGGCGGCCGGGCGGGGAGCGGCAGCGTGGCCGCGCCCCGCCGGGGTGTGGCGCCGGGGTTTGCCTTCAAGCCGGGACCAGCGCGCCGCGGGGAAGCTGGTCGGGGTGGAAGAGGTTGCGTCCTGCCAAGTCCTTGGAGTGGACCGGGATGCGTCCTGCGGCGACCCAGTTGCGGACCGTCGACGGCTTGATGCCGTAGTGATCGGCGACGTCTGCGGTTGTCATCAGGGGCGGCTCGGGCGGGGGCCCGTCGTCCGCGTCCTGGTCGTCCTCGGGTGCGTCCTGGGCGTCCTGCCCCGTCGGCTCGGCCGGGGCCGGGCGGGCCACGATCGGGAGCAGGCGCGCGCCGGGCGGGACGGGCCGGGGAAAGGGCGGGACGCTCGGGGACGCGGGTGCGTCCTGGGTGTCCTGGTCGTCCTCGGGTGCGTCCTGGGCGTCCTGCCACGGGGATGGGAGGTCGATGGTGGCGAGGGCGGAGGCGTGGCGGCGGGCCGCCAGGAGGTCGAGCAGCTTCGCGCGCTGCTCGTCGTCGGCTCCGGCCTGTGCCGTGCCGACGGCGACGGACAGGCGGCGGGCGACCCGGGCGCGGCCGCGGGCGCCGTCTTTCATGTCGGCGAGCTTGGCGGCGAGGGCGACGGCCTTCAGGGTCGCGCGGTCGCGGGTGATCTGCTCGGCGGTGCGGTCGCGGACGGCGAGGCCGAGGCGGGACAGCAGCCGCTCGCGGGCCTCGCGGGCGAGCAGGGAGGGCAGCGATGCGGATGCGGCGTCCGGGCGGGCGTGCCGCAGCTCGATGCCCATGGCGAGGTGCCACAGCAGGGCGGCCAGGACCGGGCCGACGACCGCGCGGACGGTGCCGCCGACGATGCCGGACTCGGAGTAGGCGGGGATGACCTGCACGCCGGTGATGAACCAGACCAGCGTGCCGGGGGCTCCGGGGGTGCCTCGCTCGCGCAGGTTCTGGCGGGCCATGAGGGCGCAGGCGAACAGGGCCAGCTCGGCGGCGAGGAACAGCGCGGAGCGCTCCTTGACGGAGGCCATGCCCAGCTCGTGTTCGGCGAAGCGCCAGCTGGTGTCGCCGCTGTAGGCGGTGCAGGCGAGGGCGCCGAGCGCGGCCACGATGACGGCGGCCGGGGTGCGTGCGCTGGTGCGGGTTCGGCGGGAGCGCAGCAGCGGCAGGGTGAGCGCGGTGAGCAGCAGCAGCGCGGCGCCGGCGGCGGTGATGACGGGGTTGGCGTGGGCCCAGGCGGTGAGGGTGCTCATCGGTCCTCCCCGGTGGGGAGGGTGATGGCCTCGGACCAGGTCTTGCCGTCGTCGAGCGCGGCCTGGGCATGGTCGACGGTGACGTATCCGGCGACGGGGTGCTCGGCGAGCCGCTCGCGCAGGTACGTCGCGGCCCAGGCGGCGCCGAGGTCGGGACCGTCGTCGAGGAGGTTCCGCAGGGTGATCCGGGCGTGCATGACGCGGGCGGCCAGCAGCCGGTCATGGGCCGCCTCGCCGCCGATGGTCGCCGGGTGCGGGAGGTCGATCGCCTCCAGGACGGCGGCGAGCAGGTCGCGGAAGTCCTCGGGCAGGTGGGTGTTGCTCATCGGCCAGCCGCCTGACGGAGTCCGAGGCGGTTGGTGCTGCCGCAGGTGCAGATCCAGCGTTCGCAGATGGGGCAGACGTCGTCACTGTCGTCGTCGAACGTGCGCGCCTTCGGGGCGAGGCCGGTAATGCCGGGGTCGGTCCAGGCGCCGCAGCGGCCGCACACGTACTGGCTGCCGTCGCGGCGCATGGGCCGACCGCAGCAGGAGGGCGCGCTGGCGGCGGTGCGGATGGTGCCGGTGACGCCGGCCTGGGTGACGCGCACGGTGAGGGTGCGGCCGGGGCTGCGGCGGATGATGCCCGCGGCGATGAGACGCCGGGCGGGGCCGATCTGCGCGCACGACGGCGCGCTACTGTTCTTCCTGTCCATTACGAGCCCAATCTCGTGGTGGGAAGTGCCGGTGCGTGTCAGCGCTCCGGTGCGGTAGGGGTCGGGCGACGCGGCCGCTCCTGGGTGTTCCACCACCCAGGGAGCTGTCGTCCGGCCCCGCTCTTATTCGGTTGTCGAGTACTTCTTGATCGCGTCGTTGATGACGGTGTAGCTGCGGCCGAGTTCCTTGGCGACCTTGTACGAGCTGCCAAGTTCGGCCTTGCCGTCGGCGAGGGCCTTGCCACGCCGCTTGAGCGCTTCGGCCAGTTGCGACTGGAGCTGTTCCACCAGCTCGTCCTCACGCCTGAACCGAGACCGCCAGGGTTCTTCGGTCACAGCGGAGAGAGTATCACGGGCCCCCGTGATAGTCACGCCGACGCCCTGGGCTGGAAGTGCAGGAGCAGCAGCCAGTCCTGCTCCGACTCATAGCTGTAGCCGCACCACCTGCAGGTCGCCCGGGCCTGACCCGGAAGACGGGAGACGACCGCCCCGCAGACCACGCCGTCGCTATCGACCGCCACGCACGTGCCGAGCCGCTGCGGACGGGGAACCGGATCGCCGACGATCGTGCGGGCAGACGCCTCCAGCTCCCGCACCTCGCGCGCCAGGTCGCCGGCACCCGGGTAGTGGGCGGCGATCCAGTCCAGCTCCATGCCGAGCCAGCGGCAGTCCGCGGCCAGCCCGGCCGGGGGCGGCGCGCTGTGCTGCGGCCACCGCTCCCGCTGCACGTCGACCCGCCACAGGTGCAGCACCTCGGCCGCGCGGGCGCTGTTCACCGTGTCGATGACGTCCTCGTCGAGCGGGGCGCGGGGGCCGGCCGCGCCCTTCGTCGCGACGATTTCGCCCCAGCCCGACCGGCGCGGCACCAGGCACTCGGCGACCTCGGCATACAGGACGGGCAGGTCGTCGAGCCGCTGGCCGAGCGCGGTGGCGTGCCGCTCGCACAGGTACCGGCCCGCGGCCTCCTCGCCGCACAGCTCGCACCCGGTGTCAGTGCCCGCGCCTACGCTGGGAGCAACAACATCAGCGTCTGCTGGCTGCGACGCTGCGAGCCCCTCGCCCTGTCCGTCCGCGCGGGGGGCTCGCGTCGCATTGGGGGCGGTGCGCTCCATCGCGCCTCCTTCGTGGTGTGCTGGGTGGGAGGCCGGGCCCGATACCCGCGGGCCCGGCCGTAGAGCCCGCGAGTCAGCTCGGCGGCGACGCCGGCTCGACGTGGTCGATGCGGTCCGTGCGCCACAGGACGATCTGCCTGGTGCCGTGGCCGTACCACCCAGGCCCGAATGCGGCGCGCAGTCGCTCGTCGGTGGCGAGGCAGCTGCGGATCTCGGGGTTCTCGGCGTTGTACCCGGGGGAGTAGGGGGCGCTCGTCAGGACGGCCGGGCGGCTGTCCTTGAGCCAGCCGTTGACGTGGTCGAGCCACACGTAGTCCAGGCCGCCGTTGTTGCGGCAGGTGCCGATCGGGCACTTGCGGCTGACCTTGCGCAGCAGCCAGAGCTGGCAGCAGCCGGTACGGCTGTACCGCAGGCCGTGCCGCTCGGCCCACTCGACGATGGTGTGCTGCGCGGCTTCGGCGTGAGCGGTCGCCTTGGCGAGGCGCTCGCGGCTGAGCCCGCTACGGCGGGGATGCGGGGTCTCCAGGCCGTAGGGCCAGGCGACGGTGCCCTCGCGCATGCCGAAGATAGCGGCGGCGCGGTCGTGGAAGTCGTTGGTCATCTCGTTCTCCTTGGTTGTGCAGGACGGAGCAGGTTTCTCCACCGAGGTCATCGGGGCTCCACCAGGATCGGGAGAGTCTGTGCGCGGAGCCGCTCGATAGCGGGACTCGTTCGTCCCTCCTGCATCGCGTCGAGCTGCTTCGGGGTCGCCTGCTTCATCAGCCGGTACACGTTCGCCAGCGGCTCGGTGGTCACGACGATCCGGTAGCCGTGCCCCTGGTACGGGCCGTCCGGCACGTGGCAGTGGCTCGCGCGGTGGAGCACGTGGCCGGGGCCCGTCTTCATGTCTCCGTGCGCGTGCCAGGTGGCGCACCACGAGCACCAGACGCAGACGTGCCGCCAGCCGGCGGGGTCGATGGGGCGTCGGCCGAGGAAGCCCAAGAGGAGGGGGGCGGACTGCCATGCCTGGGTTCGGTTCATCAGTGTCACGTGCGTTCCTTGAGGGGCTGGGCGCGGGCGGGTGGGTTGTTTCCCTTTTTTCCATGCCGTGCGGTGGTGGGAATCTGGTGGTGAGGTGGTCTCGCGCTCACGGTCCGCGCATGGACTCCCCCTCTATTGGTTACGTAGAGTAATAATTAGTTCTGAAATTGGCTTTATAGGAGACCTGTAAGTAATCAACCCCGGTTCTCGGCCTCCCCCGAGGCATGGAATTAATGGAAAGAACTCACCCGGTCCTCGCCCTGAACGTCTCCGGGTGCGCGACAAAGCGAGCCTTCGGTGGCCGGCCGCGCGCCCCCTCCTCCCGCGGCGGAGGATCGATCCGCCGGACCCACCCGGCGTGCTCCAAGACGCTGAGAGCGGCGTCCACGTCCTCCATGGCCGTGCACCACTTCTGGCCCCGCACGGCCTTCTCGACGTCCTTCGCGGCGAAGCGGCCCCGCTGGTCGACGCGGCGCACCCAGTCGAGGACGGCGCGAGCGGGCCCGAGCTTGGACTGCCGCTCCTCCGACATCAGGTCAGCGACGAGCCGCGCGTGCTGAATCAGGTACGGCACCAGAGAGATCGCATCGTCCATCACCTCGCCGCTCACGGTCAGCGTGGTCGGCTCCTCGTACAGCGCGAGCACGGCGGCGAGCCGCAGGACCTGGCCGGGCAGCTTCTTCGCCCACCCCTCGACGGCGGCGAGGTCGCCGTGCGCCTTGTGCCGCGGCTCCAGCGCCTCCCAGAACGCGCGGAACAGGTCCTGCGCCTTCTGGTCCAGGCTCATCACCCGGTACTCGGGGTCGTCGTGGATCGCCTGCATCATGCGTGCGATGGCGTTGTTGTAGGCGGCGCTCACCTCGGCCGGGATCGGCTCGCTGTCGTAGGACCGCTCTCCGACGCGGCTGGTCGGCATCGCGAAGATGAACCGGGCCATCAGGCCGCGGGCCTCGAAGACGTCCCCGGTCTCTCCCATGCCGGTGAGGAACCCGGGCTGGACGGCCAGGCCGAGGCTGAGGTTCGGGCGCTTGAGCAGGACTGGCGGGCCGCTCTTCCGGTTGACGGAGTGCGTCTCGTGGCTCCAGGCCTTGAGCACGATCTCGGGGTTGGCGGACTTGCTGTACCGGCCGCCGACGTTGCCGAGGAACGACCCTTCGGTGGACAGCACGGCGAGGCGTTCGCCTTGCTCGGCGATCAGGTCGATGGCGGCCTCGGGCGTGGTGTCGTCGGCGACCAACTGCGTGTGCACGAGGGGGTCGCCGAGTTCCTCCAGCTCGGAGTAGGCGGCGTCCAGGTTCTGCTTCGCCTTGCTGCGGGCGACGGCGTCCTTCGCCTTGATGACGCGGTTCTCGGCTTCGGTGACGGCGGCCTCGACCATCTTCCGGTTGCGCCGGTCACGGACGACGGCGACCTTGTCGGCCTCCCTGCGCCGTTCCTCCTCGGCGTAGATGGGCTTGCCCATCAGGCTGAGGGCGGGTGACTTCATCTCTCCGGGCGCGGCGACCGGCATCGTGTACAGGGTGACCGGCTCGGTCCAGTCGGGCTTCGGGCTGACGGCCCGGCGCCCGCCGATCGCGGTGGATGCGACGGCCATGCCCAGCCAGGCCGGCAGGTCGACGGGCACCTGGAGGCTGGTCGATACCGCCTGCGCCATGACCCCGATGCCGCGGAGCCGGGTGGCGTCGAGCGGCAGGGGCGGCGGCGGGGCGAGGGGGACCGGTTCGTCCCACCCCTGGCTGTCCTCGGCGTGGACGCCGGATGACCAGTCCGGTTCCTTGACGTCTTCCGCCCAGTTCGGCTGCTCGCTCACCCCTGCCCCCGATCGGCAGGGTGGGGGATCGGCGCCCACACCTGGTGGAAGTCGGCGTCCTTGTGGCCGGCGGCGAAGTGGTCGTGGGCGTCCTTGCCGGTGCGGGCCTGGACGACGTAGACCGTGCGGGCCACGCCGCGGAGGCTGTCGACGACGGCGGTGGCGTGCTCGCGGCCCTTCTCGTCGCGGTCGGCGACGATGGTGACGTCCGCCCCTTCGAGGTAGGCGGCATGCTCGGCCGTCCACTTCCCGGCGCCGGCCGCGTTGCAGGTGGCGGCGAGCCCGTGCTCGACGAGCGCGTGCACGTCCTTCTCGCCCTCGGCGATCCAGATAACCCGGTCAGCTTCCTTCGCGGCGAGCAGTTCGGGGAGCCGGTACGGCACGAGGGGCACGAGCCGCTTGCCCTGCTTGTCGTTGAGGGACCAGCGGCGGCCGGAGCGGTTGGTGTCATCAGGCCGCCACTGCGCGAAGCACTTGTGGTCGCAGCGGGTGACGCCGTGGACGACGGCGCCGTTGGCGTCGCGGTAGACGTACTGCGCGACTCGCTTGTGCCCGCGGTCCTGGCACGGGATCCAGGTGTCGTCTGCGGGCCGGTCGCGCGGCCGTTCCGACAGGGGCTCGTCGAACAGGTCGGCCTCGGTCCAGCCGATCGCGGCGAGGAAGTCAGTGTTGCCGTCGCACTTGTGGCAGTGGACGACGACGCCGCCATTGTTCCCGCGCCGGATGGCCACGGTGCCGGGGGAGTCGCCGTTGTGGCAGATGCCGCGGGTGCGCAGCGCCCCGCCTTGGTAGCGGGTGGGCTCGCCCCTGTCGCGCAGGAGATCGGCGAGCCGGTTGAAGGCGATCCCGTCGGTCACGCGCTCACCTCCGGGAAGTAGTACGTGCCGGTCGGGCGGGCGATGCACCGCGAGCTGCGGGGGCAGACGCGCGGCGAGGCGGCGAGGCCGGCGGAGTGGACGTGCTGGTGGTCGCAGAACGGGCAGTCGACGACGAGCAGGGCGCGGGGCTCGCTGTCCTCGAACTGGGTGTCCCGGTACGCGACCAGGCGGGCCGCGGCAGCGGCCATGCCGAGGCGGACCGGCAGATGGATCTCCGCCGCGTCCTGCTCGGTGTCCTCCCCGAAGAGCGAGAGGGTGGTGGAGCTGTTCACGAACTGTGCTCTCTTCTACGAGCAGGGCCAGTGGTGTTCGTGGGATGCGGACGGGCGCCGCGGGGGAAGCACGGCGCCCGCCCGCGGCCTACGCGGCCTTGCGCTTGGAACGGGCGATCTCCTCGGCCACGGCGGTGATCTGGTTGCACCAGTTCCGGGCGGCCGTGGTGACCGTGAACGGGCTGGGCTGCTGCTGCAGGTCGTGCCGGATGGAGTCGAGGACCATCTCGTGCAGGGCCCGCTCGGCAGCACGGCGGACGTACAGCTCGTCCTCGGACTGCAGGTCGAGGGGGACGGGCAGGTCGACGGGCCACTCGCCCGGGCGCCGCGCGTTCACCGCCGGCCTCCGGCGAGGTGGGCCACGGTCGCGACGATGTCCAACCGGTGCCGCTCGCAGGCCGGGTAGTCGTAGCGCAGGTTCGGCCCGGCGAAGAGGGACACGACGGACTCGGCGCGGTTCGGGCATCCGTCGCACCGGTAGTCGCGCTGGTTGTGCGGGGAGTCGGGCCCGTCGGGGCAGTCGCACCAGGTGCACTGCTCGCCGTTGGCGGCGGTCACCGCGACCGGGACGAGGCTGGCGTCCTGCGCGGCGTCGCGCGCTGCGGCCAGCGTCTGATCGGACAGGAACGTGTCCTGCGGGGTGCGGATCACAACGCCTCCTTTCCGTGGATCGGCCAGCCAGGGCCGGTCGGGATCTCGGGCAGGCCCTGAAGAGCTCGCGGGGTGTGCCTTTTCCGGTCGCGCAGTTGGCTGCATGCGCGGCAGTCGCGAGCGCCGTTTGCCTTCCGGCGGGTGTTGGCCTCGTCGTAGGCGTGTCCGCGCGGGCAGTGCGTGATGGCGGCGGCGCCACGGCGTGTGTTTTCTTCTGCGGTCACCGGCTCGAGGTGGTGAGGGTTCACGCAGGCCCGGTTGCGGCAGAGGTGGTCGAGGACCAGGTCGCCGGGGATAGGGCCTACGTGGATCTCGTAGGAGAGCCGGTGGGCGTAGTACTGGACGCCGTTGACACGCAGACGCCCGTAACCGTGGGCGTTCCTGGTTCCGGTCCAGACGATGCACGCGTTGGGTCCGGCTACGGCGTTCGAGAGCAGCTTGTCTTTGGGGTCGTCAAGCTTGCGCCACTTCTGACGGCCGACCGCGTCAACGCCTGCGGGCATCTTGCCTTCCGCAATGCGGGTGCCGCGCTCCTTCCGGCGCGCGCGGTAGTCGCGCTGGTAGGCGGCATTCACCGCCCGGCAGATGTCGCAGCGGCACTTGTGCTTGGCGTATCGCTGCTGAGTTCCATGATCGGGCTTCGGCTTGTCCTTGACCGGGCGGGCCGGGCGGCCGGAGGGGTCTCCGGCCGCCGGCGTGCTGTGGTGGGTGGTCACGCCTGCTCCTGCTTCTGCAGGTGGAGGACCAGGTCGCGGATGGCGGCGAGCCGCTCGGCCGCCGGCTGTCCCTTGGGGACGGCGGCGATGATGCTGCCGTCGTTCTTGACCTCGGCGAAGGCGCGGAACGAGTCGACCAGGTCGGGCACGCTCTCGGCTATGGCGGTGGTGTCGAGTTCCTCAAGCTGGATGCCGAACTCGGTGAGGAACGCGGGGATCATGACCTTCTCGGCGTACTCGTTGATGAGCGCCTCGATGCGGTCGGCCTGCTCGCGGAGCGTGGCGACCTTGGCGAGCGCCTGGGCCACGGTGACCACCTGAAGGTCACCCTGGTTCCCCTGCGTCGCGGCGACCAGCGTGCGCTGGCCGTCGTCGAGGTCGGTCATGACCTCGACCGTGAGGCTGGCGGAGACGGCCTGGTCGGGCATAGTCGACGGCGTGGGCTGTACCGTTGTGCTCATGAGCGTGTCCTGTCTTGCTTAGCTGGTGAGAGTGGATTTGCTCGACTGAGGCGGCCCGGCTGGTACCCGGGCCGCTTCGTCGTTCCCGGCGGACGCCCCCGTCTGGTACACGGGGGCGGCGCCGTTTTCCTGCGGGATGAGCCCGAGGAAGCGGTGGAGGTCGATGGTCCGGGCGACGCGTCGGCGTCCCAGACGGATGACCTCGATGGGCAGGCGGCCCTCGGCCGCGAGTTGGTAGGTAGTGGACTCGGCGAGCCCCAGGGCCCGGCCGACGGTCGGCCACAGCGGGACGACGGCGGGCTGGTCGAGGACCTCGGCGATGGTCAAGGCCGGGCTGGTCATGCCGTTTCCCGGCTTTCGGTTTCATCGACGACCTGGTTCCGGAGGCTGTCCAGAACGTCCGCGTAGGCGATGGCGTGCTCTCCACGGGGGAGGCGCTTGCCCTGCTCCCACCGCCAGAGAGTCGACTGGTCCACCCCGCAGGCGGCCGCCATTTCACTGATGGAGAGGCGGGCAGCGACTCGGATCCGACGGGTCTCTCCGGTGGAGATGGCCGCACGCAGATGTACGAGCCGCAAAGCGTGGGCTTTGGTCATACCCAGCACCTTACCCATCACCTTGCCGTTTTGGTACCCGCAACCTTGCAGTTACACATCCAAGACATGACTGAGACGGCTCAGTGAGACTTAGCCTTGCCTTGCCGAAGCCTTGCCATCACGGCATGATGGCGGCATGACTGAGACACCAAACGATCTAGGCGGCTGGGAGTACCTCGTCGTCCCTGGGTGGCCCACGGAGAGCTACAGGAACCACGGCCGCCTGGAGCGGGCGGGCAACGTCTTGCTACCTCAGTCCTTCACGCTGGTCGCGACGAACAAGCGCGAGAGTGAAGCCGTGTTCCTCTGCTTCGTCGTGAACGAGGGGGAAGTGAAGATGTCCGCAGTCATGTCCACCCACAGCGATGTACCCACGGGCTTGGACACGCTGCGGAGTGTCGCGCCGATCGAAAGCTGGAAACGCCTGGCCATCATCAAGATGACCCATTGGCTGGCCACTACGGACCCGGATACGGCGTCCATCAACCCGTTCTTGAGCGATTCGTCTAAGGCGGCTGGGGAAGACTGGCTCGACGTCCTACGAGCCTGGCAGGCCGCATCTCCGCAGCATGATTTGCGGGAGACGCTCCAAGCTGCCGCTTCGTTGCCTATTGACAGGGTGAAGCGCAAGCGCAACCGGATCACCAAAGAGCACCTAGAGGCAGTTGCGGAGGTCTACCGCAATGCGGATGCGGCAGGCGCGCCTCCGACTCGCGCAGTTCAGGAGGTTTTTGGCACCACGCATTCCACGGCAGCGAAGTGGGTTGCCCAGGCCCGCAAACAGGGCATCCTGGGGCCACCGCCCGGATCGCGCGGCGGTGAAGTGAGCAACCCGGTGGCCGCAGCCATCGCCCGCCCCATCGCTGAAGCCGCCGCCCGGACGGTGTCCAACAGGATCCGCAATGCTGTGGCGGACTCGATGCAGCAGGGCGAATCGGGTGAAGGCGAGGAGTAGCCGATGAAGGGTTCGACGTACCGCCGCTGTTACTGCCGGGACGGCGACGGCAAGGTACTGGGCAAGGTGTGCCCGCAGCTGTCCAGCCGCCGACACGGTGTGTGGGCTGTACGGCAGGAGCTTCCGCCGCGCGCCGACGGCGGCCGGCGCTCCTTCTCCCGCTCCGGCTACGCCACCGCCAAGGACGCCCAGGAGGCTCTCGACGCCGTGCGGGCCCTGCTCGCTCTCGCGCCGGGTGACGATCAGGAAGCGCAGACGAAGATCGGTGATCTGCTTGAGGCGGTCAGCAAGAACAAGAAGGCGCCGCTGCCTGACCTCTCCGAGACGCGGCGCCGGTTCCGTGCCGGCCAGCCGCTCACGTCGAAGCTGACAGTCGGGGACTGGCTGGATGAGTGGTGGGAGTCGAAGAAGCGGAAGAAGTCCACGCTGAACGGCTACAGCTCCCACATCCGGGTGCACCTGAAGCCGGGTATCGGCCACATCCTCCTGGACCGGTTGAACGTCGGGCACCTGGTGGAGTTCTTCGACGCCATCGACACGGCGAACGAGACGATCGAGGCGGAGAACCAGCAACGGCGCGAGCAGCAGGCGCGTGCGACGTGGGGGAAGCGGTCGCGGCCGCCGGCGTCGGAGACGGCCCGGCTGGCCGCGGAGCGGGCGAAGTTGGAGGCGTTGCCCCCGTATCGGCGGGTGACCGGCCCGGCAACGCAGCAGCGGATCCGGGCGACGCTCAGGTCCGCGCTCAACGCGGCGATCTCCCAGCAGTTGTTGACGTTCAACCCAGCCGCGCACGTCGAGCTCGCGTCGGGGAAGCGGCCGAAGGCTGTGCTGTGGACGCCGGAGCATGTGGAGCGGTGGCGGCAGACTGGTGAGAAGCCGTCAGGGGTCATGGTGTGGACGCCGGTCCAGGTCGGTGAGTTCCTCGACCACGCCGAACAGGACCGCCTGTACGCGCTGTTCCACCTGATCGCGTTCCGCGGCCTGCGCCGGGGCGAGGCTGTCGGGCAGGACTGGTCCGGGATCGACTTCGCGAAGGCTCATCTGACGGTCTCTAAGACGATCATCCAGGACGGGTGGACGCCGGTGGAGAGCAACCCGAAGACGGAAGGTAGCGCGGCCACGATCGCCCTGGGGCCGGCGACGCTGCAAGTCCTGGCCGAGCACCGTGCCCGCCAGCAGGCCGAGCGGCAGTCCTGTCTCGACCGCGGCCTTCCCTGGCAGGAGACGGGCAAGGTGTTCGTCGACGAGGACGGCGGCTGGCTGCACCCGGAGAAGGTGTCGGACGTCTTCCGCCGGCTGTGCCGGGAGGCCGGGCTTCCGCCGATCAACCTTCGTGATCTACGGCACGTCGCGGCAACTCTCATCCATGCGGGCGGCGGTGACCTTCACGCGATCAAGGAGACGCTCCGCCACGGGTCGATCCAGCTCGCGGGCGACACGTACACCAGCCTGCTCCCCCAGGTCGACCAGGAGGTCGCGAGGAACGCGGAGGGCATCGTTCCCCGCGCTCGCCGCCCGCTGCCTTCCGGCACAGCCGCTCACGCATCGCTCACGCACAGCCCCGGAAACGATGGAGCGCCCTAACAGGTCTAAACCTGATGGAGCGCTCAACTTCCTGGTGACAGGGGTTCTTCGAACGCGTGTCCTGGTGGGGCGGGTGGGACTCGAACCCACGGCCGACGGATTATGAGTCCGCTGCTCTAACCGGCTGAGCTACCGCCCCATAACGGCGTGTCGCGTACATGTGTGCGCGCCGTCTGCCGCAGCATAGCCGGTCATACGATCTCCTGCCTCGGATGGTCGACTTCCCCGCCCGTGGGGACCGCGCCGCGGCCTGCGCGGATGCGCCGAACATGAAAAAGGACCCCGCCGGGGTCCTCGTTCAGCATGCTCCCCCGACTGGACTCGAACCAGTAACCTGCCGGTTAACAGCCGGCTGCTCTGCCAATTGAGCTACGGAGGACCGAGCTCCCCCGACTGGACTCGAACCAGTAACCTGCCGGTTAACAGCCGGCTGCTCTGCCAATTGAGCTACGGAGGAATGCCTCGTTGCATCGAACGTGCCGACCTGGGTATTCGCCAGGGGGCGGACGCTCGCTGCGACACATACATTAGCGCAAGCAGGGGGGTGCTCCGCCAATCGGTTCTCCACCCCGGCACCGACGCCGCACCGAACACCCACACGAGGGAAGGCTGGCCGCCATGCGCTACAAGCTCACGTTCGTCGTCGGGCTGGCTCTGGGTTACGTCCTGGGCACGAGGGCCGGACGCGAACGCTACGAGCAGCTGAAGAAGTCCGCACGCCAGATCGCGCAGAACCCGGCGGTCCGCAACACGGCGGAGTCGGCGGCGCAGCAGGGCCGCCAGTTCGCGGGCAAGGCGTACCAGGTGGTGAGCGAGAAGGTCGGCGACCGCGTCCCCGACTCCGTCACCGAGCGGGTCCGCTCGCTGCGCGACCGCGGCACCGGCGGCACGGCGTCCGACGACTGGGGCACCAGCGCCACGTAGCGCCTGTCCGGCGGATCAGGCCGGAGGAAGCCGGCGGCGCCTTCCAGCCCAGGTGCGGCATGATCCGCCGGACAGGACCCGAGGCCCGGTCGGCGCGGAGACCCGTGCGCTCCCGGCAGGGCGGACACCCGTGCGGTTCCGGTCGGCGCGGAGACCCATGCGGTCCCGGCGGCGCGGGAAACCCCGCTCACCGGCCGCGACGGGTCCGGGCCCGCCGTAGCCGGGCCGTCCCCGTGTCCCCGTGGCGCACCGCGGGTGGAGCAGCCGCGGCGGTGCGGCAGAATTCCGGCCATGGGGATAGTCGCCGGGTTGGACAGTTCACCCGCTTTCACTCGCATCGTCGTCTGTGACACGGACACGGGGGCCGTGCTGAGGCAGGGCTATGCGCCGCATCCGATGGAGGCCGTCGAGGGCGGCGGGCGGCCCGCGGACGTCGACCCGCAGGCCTGGCTGCTGTCCCTGGGAGAGGCGGCCGGCGGCGGGCTGCTGGAAGGCGTGCAGGCCATCGGCGTGTCAGCGCAGCAGAACGCGGTCGTGCCGCTGGACGCGCAGGGCAACACGGTGCGCCCGGCGATGGTCGGCGGGGACAAGCGGACGCAGGTCGCGGCGGCCGACCTGATCGACGCCCTCGGCGGGCGGGAGGCGTGGGCGCACGCGGTGGGGAGCGTGCCGCAGGCCGCGCACCCGGTGACGAAGCTGCGCTGGCTCGCCAAGAACGAACCCGACGCCGCCCTGCGCACCGCGGTCCTCATGCAGGCCCACGACTGGCTGGTGTGGCAGCTGCTGGGGCGGCCCGTCCGGCGGACCACCGACCGCGGCGGGGCCTCGGGGACCGGCTACTGGTCGGCGGCCACCGGCGGCTACCGCCCCGACCTCGTCGAGCTGGCGCTCGGGCACCAGGTCATGCTGCCCGAGGTGATCGGCCCGGCGGACGCGGCCGGCACCACCCCCGAGGGGCTGCTGATCTCCGCCGGGACCGGGGAGACCATGGCCGCCGCCTTCGGGCTGGGGATCGGGCTCGGCGACGCGGTCGTGTCGCTCGGCGCCTCCGGGTCCGTCATGGCCGTCCACCACGAGGCCCTCGTCGACGGCGCGGGGATGATCACCGCCCTGGCCGACGCGACCGGCCTGCACCTGCCGGTCGTCACCACCCTGAACGCCGTACGGGCCCTGCGCGGTACCGCCGAACTGCTCGGGCTGGCGGACCTGGAGAGCCTGTCGGAGCTGGCGATGAAGTCCACGCCGGGCTCGCACGGGCTGGTGCTGCTGCCGTATCTGGAGGGCGAGCGGACGCCGAACCTGCCGCACACCGCCGGGACGCTGGCGGGCCTCAGGCGCGAGTCGATGAAGCCGGAGCACCTCGCGCGGGCCGCGTTCGAGGGCATGCTGTGCGGGCTCGCCGACGCGCTGGACGTGCTGCGCGGCCGCGGTGTCGAGGTGCGGCGGGTGTTCCTGCTGGGGGCGGCCGCCGCGCTGCCCGCCGTGCAGGCCGTGGCGCCGTCGCTGTTCGGCGCGCAGATCGCCGTACCGCAGCCCGCGGACTACGCGGCGATCGGCGCCGCCCGGCAGGCCGCCTGGGCGCTCGGCGTGTCACAGGGCACCCTCGACCCGCGCACCCCGCCGGCCTGGCAGGGCGCGGCGGCGCAGATCCTGGAGCCCGGGGAGGATCTGGCGGTGGGACAGGCGGTGCGGCAGCAGTTCGTGTCGGTGCGGGACCAGACCCATCCGGGCGCCTTCCGCCCATGAGGCGGCACAACACGCCCTGACGGCTTAATCGGTTGAGGTAACACGGGTGGAGTGTCCGACGATAGGAGCCTCGGGCACACGCCCGCTCCACCCGACGACGCCGACTCCGAGAGACGCAGCGTGCTCATACGACTTCTGCGGGCCTGTCTGAGGCCCTACAAGAAACCCATCGCCCTGCTGGTGCTGCTGCAGTTCCTGCAGACGTGCGCCACGCTCTACCTGCCGACGCTGAACGCCCACATCATCGACAACGGTGTCGTCAAGGGAGACACGGGCTACATCCTCTCCTTCGGTGCCCTGATGATCGGCATCTCGCTGGCCCAGGTGGTGTGCAACATCGGCGCCGTGTACTACGGCGCCCGCACCGCCTCGGCGCTCGGCCGGGACGTCCGGGGGGCCGTGTTCGACCGCGTGCAGTCGTTCTCGGCGCGCGAGGTGGGCCACTTCGGCGCGCCCTCGCTGATCACCCGTACGACCAACGACGTGCAGCAGGTCCAGATGCTGGCCCTGATGACGTTCACGCTGATGGTGTCCGCGCCGATCATGTGCGTGGGCGGCATCGTGCTGGCGCTCGGCCTGGACGTGCCGCTGTCGGGCGTGCTGGTCGCCGTCGTGCCGGTGCTGGGGATCTGCGTGACGCTGATCGTGCGGCGGCTGCGGCCGCTGTTCCGGGCCATGCAGGTGCGCCTCGACACGGTCAACCGGGTGCTGCGCGAGCAGATCACCGGCAACCGCGTCATCCGCGCCTTCGTCCGGGACGAGTACGAGCAGCGGCGCTTCGGGGAGGCCAACGCGGACCTGACCGAGATGTCGCTGAAGACGGGCAACCTGCTCGCGCTGATGTTCCCGGTGGTCATGACGACGGTGAACCTGTCGTCGATCGCGGTGGTGTGGTTCGGCGCGCACCGCATCGACAGCGGCGGCATGCAGATCGGCGACCTGACGGCGTTCCTCGCCTATCTGATGCAGATCGTGATGTCCGTGATGATGGCCACCTTCATGTTCATGATGGTGCCGCGCGCGGAGGTGTGCGCCGAGCGCATCCAGGAGGTCCTGGACACCTCCTCCAGCGTGGTCCCGCCGAAGGCGCCGGTCACCGAGCTGCGCCGGCACGGCCATCTGGAGATCCGCGGGGCGGGCTTCCGCTACCCGGGCGCGGAGGAGCCGGTGCTGAAGGCGATCGACCTGGTGGCCCGGCCCGGCGAGACGACGGCCGTGATCGGTTCGACCGGCAGCGGCAAGTCCACGCTGCTCGGGCTGGTCCCCCGGCTGTTCGACGCCACCGAGGGCCAGGTGCTCGTCGACGGCACCGACGTGTCCGCGCTGGAGCCGAAGCTGCTGGCCAAGACGGTCGGGCTGGTACCGCAGAAGCCGTACCTGTTCGCGGGCACCGTCGCGACCAACCTGCGCTACGGCAATCCCGACGCCACCGACGAGGAGCTGTGGCACGCGCTGGAGGTGGCGCAGGCCAAGGACTTCGTCTCCGGCCTGGAGGGCGGCCTGAACGCGCCGATCGCGCAGGGCGGCACCAACGTCTCCGGCGGTCAGCGCCAGCGGCTGGCGATCGCCCGCACGCTGGTGCAGCGCCCGGAGATCTACCTGTTCGACGACTCCTTCTCCGCGCTCGACTACGCGACCGACGCGGCGCTGCGCGCGGCGCTGGCCCAGGAGACCGCCGAGGCGACCGTGGTGATCGTCGCGCAGCGGGTGGCGACCATCCGCGACGCCGACCGGATCGTCGTCCTCGACGAGGGGCGGGTCGTCGGCACGGGCCGCCACCACGAGCTGATGTCCGGCAACGAGACCTACCGGGAGATCGTGCTCTCCCAGCTGACGGAAGCGGAGGCTGCCTGATGGCCGGGGCTATGGGGCGGATGATGGCCGGGGGCGGCCCCGATCAGCGCTCGATGGACTTCAAGGGGTCGGGCAAACGGCTCGTCGCCCAGTTCAAGCCGGAACGGCTGACCATCTACGCCCTGCTGGCCTGCGTGGTCTTCAGCGTCGGCCTGAACGTGATCGGGCCGAAGATCCTCGGCCGGGCCACCGACCTGGTCTTCGGCGGGATCATCGGACGGAAGATGCCGTCCGGGGTGTCGAAGCAGCAGGTCCTCGACTCGATGCGGGAGCGCGGCCAGGGCGACGTCGCCGACATGCTGCGCGGCACCGACTTCACGCCGGGCAAGGGCATCGACTTCGGCGCGGTCGGCAGCGTGCTGCTGCTGGCGCTGTGCACGTTCCTGGCCGCCGGTCTGCTGATGGCGGTGGCGACCCGGCTGGTGAACCGGGCCGTCAACCGGACGATGTACCGGCTGCGGGAGGACGTGCAGACGAAGCTGTCGCGGCTGCCGCTGTCGTACTTCGACAAGCGGCAGCGCGGCGAGGTGCTCAGCCGGGCGACCAACGACATCGACAACATCGGCCAGACGCTGCAGCAGTCGATGGGCCAGCTGATCAACTCGCTGCTGACCATCATCGGCGTGCTGGCGATGATGTTCTACGTCTCCTGGCTGCTGGCGCTGGTGGCGCTGGTGACCGTGCCGCTGTCGTTCGTCGTCGCCACCCGGGTCGGCAAGCGCTCGCAGCCGCACTTCGTGCAGCAGTGGCGCTCCACCGGCAAGCTGAACGCGCACATCGAGGAGATGTACACCGGCCACACGCTGGTGAAGGTGTTCGGCCGGCAGGACGAGTCGGCGCAGCAGTTCGCGGAGCAGAACGAGGCGCTGTACGAGGCCGGTTTCCGGGCGCAGTTCAACAGCGGGGTCATGCAGCCGCTGATGATGTTCGTGTCGAACATCAACTACGTGCTGGTCGCGGTGGTGGGCGGTCTGCGGGTGGCGTCGGGCGCGCTGTCGATCGGTGACGTGCAGGCGTTCATCCAGTACTCGCGGCAGTTCTCGATGCCGCTGACGCAGGTCGCCTCCATGGCGAACCTGGTGCAGTCGGGCGTGGCGTCGGCCGAGCGGATCTTCGAACTCCTGGACGCGGAGGAGCAGGAGGCGGATCCGGTGCCGGCCGAGAGGCCGGCCGAGCTGCGCGGGCGGGTCGCGCTGGAGGACGTGTCCTTCCGCTACGACCCCGACAAGCCGCTCATCGAGGGCCTGTCGCTGAAGGTGGAGCCCGGGCACACGGTCGCCATCGTCGGCCCCACCGGCGCCGGCAAGACGACGCTGGTGAACCTGCTCATGCGGTTCTACGAGGTCTCCGGCGGGCGCATCACCCTCGACGGCGTGGACATAGCGCGGATGTCACGGGACGAACTGCGCGCGAACATCGGCATGGTGCTGCAGGACACCTGGCTGTTCGGCGGCACCATCGCGGAGAACATCGCCTACGGCGCCTCGCGCGAGGTCACCCGCGGCGAGATCGAGGAGGCGGCGCGAGCGGCCCACGCCGACCGTTTCGTGCGCACCCTGCCCGACGGCTACGACACCGTGATCGACGACGAGGGCACGGGCGTCAGCGCCGGTGAGAAGCAGCTCATCACCATCGCCCGGGCGTTCCTGTCCGACCCGACGATCCTGGTGCTGGACGAGGCCACCAGCTCCGTCGACACCCGCACCGAGGTGCTGATCCAGAAGGCGATGGCCAAACTGGCGGACGGGCGGACCTCGTTCGTGATCGCGCACCGGCTCTCCACCATCCGGGACGCGGACACGATCCTGGTCATGGAGAACGGCGCGATAGTCGAACAGGGCACCCACACCGAGCTGCTGGCGGCCGACGGCGCCTACGCGCGGCTGTACAAGGCGCAGTTCGCGCAGGCGGTCGCCGAGGTGGACTGAGGCTCGACGGTTGTGCGGGGCCGCTCGGTCGTGCCGGGCGGCCCCGTCTCAGTCCAGGTAGCCCCGCAGCTGGTCGGCGAAGGCGTGGTCGCGCAGCTTGTTGAGGGTCTTGGACTCGATCTGCCGTATCCGCTCCCGTGTCACGCCGAAGATGCGGCCGATCTCCTCCAGGGTGCGCGGACGCCCGTCGGCCAGCCCGTACCGCAACTGCACGACCTTGCGCTCGCGTTCGCCGAGCGTGGAGAGCACCGCCTCCAGGTGTTCGCGCAGCAGCAGGAACGCCGCCGACTCCACGGGGGAGGCGGCGTCGCCGTCCTCGATCAGGTCGCCGAGCGCCACGTCGTCCTCCTCGCCGACGGGGGCGTGCAGGGAGATCGGCTCCTGGGCCAGCCGCAGCACCTCGCCGACCCGCTCCGGCGGCAGGTCGAGGTCGGCGGCGACCTCGTCGGCGGTGGGCTCGTAGCCGCGTTCCTGCAGCATGCGGCGCTGGACGCGGACGACGCGGTTGATCAGCTCGACGACGTGGACCGGGACGCGGATGGTGCGGGCCTGGTCGGCGAGGGCGCGGGACATGGCCTGGCGGATCCACCAGGTGGCGTAGGTGGAGAACTTGTAGCCGCGGGCGTAGTCGAACTTCTCGACGGCCCTGATGAGGCCGAGGTTGCCCTCCTGCACCAGGTCGAGCATGGTCAGGCCGCGTCCGACGTACCGCTTGGCCACCGACACCACGAGCCGCAGGTTGGCCTCGACGAGGCGGCGCTTGGCCATGCGTCCCATGACGACGAGGCGGTCGAGGTCGAGGGCGAGTTCGCTGTCCAGGTCGGGCGTGCTGCTCAGCTTCTCCTCGGCGAACAGGCCCGCCTCGACGCGGCGGGCGAGTTCGACCTCCTCGGCGGCGGTGAGCAGCGGGACGCGGCCGATCTCGCGCAGGTACTGGCGGAACAGGTCCGAGGAGGGGCCGCCGGTGTCGGTGCGGACACGCGACGGCCCGGACGCCTCGACGGCCTCGGCGGTTTCGGGGGGATCGGCCGGTTCAGGCGGATCGGCGGGATCGGCGGGATCGGCGGCATCGAACTCTTCGGCGGGCGGGCCGTCCGGGTCCGCCGGGAGGTGGGGCACGGCACGGAGCTGCGGGGGGACCGCGGCGAGGACGTCGGCCTCCGGGTCCGCTTCCGTGCCGTCCGTACTGACGTCGGTGTGGGTGAGGGTCCGGGTCTGCACGGGGGCGACCTCCAGGGTGATCGCTGCTGAGGTGTGCGGCAGCGGTACGTCGGGGGCGGAGTCGGCGGCCTCGCCGCTGTCCGTCCCGTACGCGATGAGCGAAGCCACGGGGGTCGTGGACCCGCGGGGGACGGATCGGCCGCGCTCCGAGGACTCAGAGCTCCGGACGGAATGGGAGTCCGATCAGCGCGCGGCGTCTGGTGCGTGCGTTCGCAAGGCGCCGGAGCGTCCTCGTGGCGGAGCCACGTGGGCGTTTCGGCAACGCCGCGAGCGTGCGTGCCAGGCGTCGCGCGCCGGGCGCCCATTCCGTCCGGAGCTCTCTGGCACCGCAACCCAGTGTGGAGTACGACACATCGCCGCCACGAGGGGCGTGCGGTGACTTTTTGCGTCCGGCCCGTGACCGCCCGGTGACCGTGCCGGACGGTCGGCTCACAGAGCGGCGGCTCCGTGCTCGCGCAGTGCCTGGTCGTACTGCTGGAGCACCCACAGCTCGTTCTGCACGGCCGTCAGGTGGGCCGGGTCCCCGCCCGCGGCCAGCCGGGCCAGCTGGGACTGGATGTCGCGGATGCGGCGCTCCACGGCGCGGCGGCGGACCGTCACCAGCACGGTGCCCGCGTACACCTCGTCGACGGTCCTGCGCATGATCGCCTCGACCGCCAGTTCCGTCACCATGGCGCGGACCGTGTCGTCGGGCGCCGCCTCGCGGACGCGGACCAGGTACTCCTGCGGGTCCTGCACGCCGTACTCCGCGCCGCCCGCGTCGAGCACGGCCTGGCGCACGGCCGCGTACGGCGCGGCGGTGAACTCGTCGACGCCGTACGCGTCGAAGGCCGGGGAGACCAGCTCCGGGCGCTGGAGGGCGAGTTTGAGCAGTTCCCGTTCGGTGGCGTAGACGGGGTTGCGGAGGTTGAGCGCGGGGCCGCCGCCGGCCGGGCGGGGGGCGGCCTCGTACTGCTGACGGCCGCGCGCCGGGGCCGGGGCCGGGGCGCCGCCGCGCTCGCGGGCCCAACGGGCCAGCTGGGCAACCCGCTTGACCACGAACTGCGTGTCCAGGATGCCGAGCATGCCGGCCAGCTGCACGGCGACCTCGTGCTGGGCGCCGGTGTTCTTGATGCGGGCGACGATCGGGGCCGCCTCGTCGAGGGCGGCGGCGCGGCCCGCCGGGGTGTCCAGGTCGTAGCGGACGACGATCTGGCGGAGCGCGAACTCGAAGAGGGGGGTGCGGGGTTCGACCAGGTCCGCGACCGCCTCGTCGCCCTTGGCGAGGCGCAGCTCGCAGGGGTCCATGCCGTCGGGGGCGACGGCGATGTACGTCTCGGCGGCGAACTTCTGGTCGTCCTCGAAGGCGCGCAGGGCCGCCTTCTGGCCGGCCGCGTCGCCGTCGAAGGTGAAGATCACGCGCGCGCTGCCGTTGTCCATCAGCAGGCGGCGCAGGATCTTGATGTGGTCGCCGCCGAAGGCGGTGCCGCAGGTCGCGATGGCGGTGGTGACGCCGGCGAGGTGGCAGGCCATGACGTCGGTGTAGCCCTCGACGACGACCGCGCGGGAGGTCTTGGCGATCTCCTTCTTGGCCAGGTCGATGCCGTACAGGACCTGGGACTTGCGGTAGATGGCCGTGTCGGGGGTGTTGAGGTACTTCGGGCCGTTGTCCGCCTCGTACAGCTTGCGGGCGCCGAAGCCGACGACGTCGCCGCCGATGTCGCGGATCGGCCACATCAGACGGCCGCGGAAGCGGTCGATGGGGCCGCGGCGGCCCTCCTGGGAGAGGCCGGAGAGGATCAGTTCCTTGTCGGTGAAGCCCTTGCCGCGCAGGTAGCGGGTGAGGTGGTCCCAGCCCTGCGGGCTGTAGCCGACGCCGAAGTGCTGGGCGGCGGCCTGGTCGAAGCCGCGCTCGGCGAGGAACGTGCGGCCGGCGTCGGCCTCCGGGCCGGTGGCGAGCTGCTCCGCGTACCACTCGGCGGCGATCTTGTGGGCCTCGACCAGGCGGATCCGCTCGCCGCGCTGGTGGGCGGGGTTGTACCCGCCCTCCTCGTAGCGCAGGGTGATGCCGGCCTGGGCGGCGAGCCGCTCGACCGCCTCGGAGAAGGTGAGGTGGTCGACCTTCATCACGAACGTGATGGTGTCGCCGCCCTCCTGGCAGCCGAAGCAGTGGAAGAGGCCCTTGCTGGGGCTGACCTGGAAGGACGGGGACTTCTCGTCGTGGAAGGGGCACAGGCCCTTGAGGTTGCCGCCGCCGGCGTTGCGCAGCTGGAGGTACTCGGACACGACGGCGTCGATCGGGACCGCGTCCCGTACCGCCTTCACGTCCTCGTCGTTGATCCGTCCAGCCACGCGTGAAGTCTACGGCGGCGCGCCGACACTCAGGCCCTGCCGTTTGGATCATGCCGACGTCGCGGGGCCTGGCACGCGCACCTGCGGCGTTGTCGTCGGTTGCCGACGCTCCGCGTCGACGCCCTCCTCCGCCTTGCATCTGCACGCACCAGGCCCCGCTCGGGTAGGCCGCAAGGAACCGCGCATCAGAGCCGACCTGATCCAAGCGGCAGGGCCTACGGGACGAGGCTTTCCAGCGGTACGTGCGGGTCCGCCAGCGCCTCCGTGTTCACCTGTGTCCTCGCCCGGATCAGCCGCTGGACGGTGTCCGTGACGTCCCACACGTTGACGTTCATCCCGGCGAGCACCCGGCCCTCCTTGACCCAGAAGGCGATGAACTCGCGCTTGCCCGCGTCGCCGCGGATCACCACCTCGTCGTACGACCCCGGGGGCGCCCAGCCGGAGTACTCCATGCCCAGGTCGTACTGGTCGGAGAAGAAGTAGGGCACGCGGTCGTACACGACGTCCTGGCCGAGCATCGCGCGGGCCGCCGCGGGGCCGCCGTTGAGCGCGTTGGCCCAGTGCTCGACGCGCAGCCGGGTGCCGAAGAGGGGGTGGGGGAAGGAGGCGACGTCGCCGGCCGCGTGGATGTCGGGGTCGGAGGTGCGCAACCGTTCGTCGACCACGATGCCGCCGCCGTGCGCCCGGTCGGCGATCTCCAGGCCCGCCGCCTCCGCGAGGGCGGTGCGCGGGGCCGCGCCGATCGCCGCGAGCACGTCGTGCGCCGGGTGCTCCTCGCCGTCGTCGGTGCGGACGGCGAGGACCATGCCGTCCTGGCCGACGATCTCCGCCAGGGTCCGCCCGAACTGGAAGCGGACGCCGTGCGCGCGGTGCAGCTCGGCGAAGAGGTTGCCCAGCTCGGGGCCGAGCACGCCGTGCAGCGGGGTCTGCGCGGGCTCGACGACGGTCACCTCGGCGCCGTACTCGCGGGCCGCCGCGGCGACCTCCAGGCCGATCCAGCCGGCGCCCGCGATCACGAGGTGGCCGTTGTCCCGGCCGAGGGCGGCGAGGACCCTCTTGAGCCGCTCGGCGTGGGCCAGGCGGCGCAGGTGGTGGACGCCGGCCAGGTCTGTGCCGGGGATGTCCAGGCGGCGGGGTTCGGCGCCGGTGGCCAGCAGCAGCTTGTCGTAGCGCACCAGCGTGCCGTCGTCGCCGAGGCGGACCGCCTTCGCCTCCCGGTCGATCGCGTCGACGGTCTGGCCGAGGTGCAGTTCGACGTCGTGCCGCGCGTACCAGGCGGGCTCGTGGACGAAGACGCTGTCGCGCTCCTCCTTGCCCAGCAGGTAGCCCTTGGACAGCGGAGGGCGTTCGTAGGGGTGGTCACGCTCGTCGCAGATCAGTATCACGCGGCCGGTGAAGCCCTCGGCCCGGAGCGTCTCCGCCGCCTTCGCGCCGGCGAGCCCGCCTCCGACGATGACGAATGTCTGATCCGCGTCGACCACTTGATGCCTCCTCGTAGGGGTGCCGCCACATGCGAGCCTCCCGCACGCAGCGTGATGGGGGAAGGGGGAGTGGCCCGATCAGGCCACGGAGGGTCACTTTCGGGCACGCCCGCGTCCCACGTGACCCCGGGTCCCTCACGGGTGCCCCGTCAGGCGGGCGTGAAGCGAGCGGGCCGCGGCGTCGGTGAGCGACGCTATCTGGTCGACGATCACCCGTTTGCGGGCGCGGTCGTCCGGGGCCCCGTCGAACAGCACCCGGAACTGGGGGTCCAGCCCGTCCGGGGCGCGGGCGGTGAGCGCCTCGGCGAGCCCGGCGACCACGATCCGCTGGTCGGCCCGCAGCAGCTCCTGTTCGGCGCGCTGCATCACGTACCGGTCGGCGACCGCCTTCAGCACCGCGCACTCCATCCGGGTCCCGCGCGGTACGACGAGTTCGGCGCCGTACCGGGTCAGTCGCCCGCTGCCCCACCTCGCGCGCGTGGCGCCCTCGGCGGCGAGGCAGAAGCGGCCGATGAGCTGGCTGGTGGCGTCCTTCAGACGGGCCTGCGCGACCGCGGAACCGTCGTACCGGTGCGGCCACCACTCCTGGGCCTGGAGGCGGTCGAGGGCGGCGGACAGCTCGGCGGGGTCGGTGTCCGCGGGCACGTACCGTCCGACGGCGACTTCGAAGACCGCCTGCCGCTCGGGCCGCGCGTGCAGGCTGTCGGGGTCGATGTGGCCGGCGTGCAGGCCGTCCTCGACGTCGTGCACCGAGTAGGCCACGTCGTCGGCCCAGTCCATGACCTGGGCCTCGAAGCACGTGCGCGTGCCGGGGGCATCCTCGCGGACCCAGTCGAACACCGGGCGGTCGTCCTCGTACACCCCGAACTTCGGGGACGCCGGGTCGGTGGGGTGCGCGCCGCGCGGCCACGGGTACTTGGTGGCGGCGTCGAGGGCGGCACGGGTGAGGTTGAGGCCGACGGAGCCGTCGGCGGTGAAGCGCTTGGGCTCGATGCGGGTCAGCAGCCGCAGCGACTGGGCGTTGCCCTCGAAGCCGCCGCAGTCCTCGGCGAATTCGTTCAGCGCCTGTTCGCCGTTGTGGCCGAAGGGCGGGTGGCCCAGGTCGTGCGAGAGGCAGGCGGCCTCGACGAGGTCCGGGTCGCAGCCCAGGGCGGCGCCCAGCTCGCGGCCGACCTGCGCGCACTCCAGGGAGTGGGTGAGGCGGGTGCGGGGGCTGGCGTCCCAGGCGAGGCTGCGGGTGCCGGGCGTGACGACCTGCGTCTTGCCGGCCAGCCGGCGCAGCGCGGCGCTGTGCAGGATGCGGGCCCGGTCGCGCTGGAAGGCGGTGCGGCCGGGGCGCTTGTCCGGTTCCGGGGCCCAGCGCTCCACGTCGGACGCGTCGTATCCGGCGGGCGGTACGCGGTTCTCGGGTGGCGGTACGCGGTTGTCGCCGTGGGCCTGGGCTGCGGTGCCTTCCATGCACCCGACAGTAGAGGCAGGCACCGACATTCGGGACGCGGGCGGGCTTCTCGGGCGGGGCGAGTTGGGGGCGGGGCCGGGCCGGGCGGGGCGAGTCGGGGGCGGGCGCGGGCCGGGGCGACGAGTTGCGGTCTCGGCTCCGCGTCGGGTCGGGCGCGGTCCGGGTCGGGTCGGGCGAGGTCCGGGTCGGGTTCCCACCCGGCGGCTCGGCCACCTCACCGGGGCGAGCCGGGCTCCGGGGCGGGTGTCGCGTCAAGGCGAGGTGCGGACCGGCCCGGTCACCTCGTCGTGGCGAGCCGGGGTCCTGCTCGGTCACGTGCCGAGGCGGGGCGCGAGTCGGTCGCCGCGTCAGGCTGGGCCGGGTTCCGGGTCGGCGGCCGAGGCCGCCGTGGGGAACGCATCGGGATGGTCGCCGGGTCAGGCCGAGGCGCGTACCGGCGCGGCGGTCGTGTCCGGGGTGGCGAGCGCCTGTTCGTAGCGGTGCAGGACGAGTCGGGCCATCGCCGGGTGCGTGCCCAGAGGCGCCGAGACGATCCACGGCGCCGCCTCGGCGCACTCCGTGGCGAAGCGGCCGGGAGCGGTGAAGTACGAGGCGACGGCGACGCGGTGGCGGCCCCGGGCGGCCAGGGCGCGCACGGCGTCCGCGACGGTGGGGGCGGCCGCGGAGGCGTAGGCGGGAACCACGGGCACGCCGAGGCGTGCGGCGAGGAGCCGGGCGGTGCGGCCCGTGTCGGCCGCGGACTCGGGGTCGCGCGAGCCGGCCGCGGCGAGCACGACCGCGCGGGAGCGGCGGTCCGCCGGGTCGGCGGGGGCGCGCCAGCCGGCCTCGGCCAGCCGGTCGTGCAGGACCTCCGCGAGGAGGGGGTGCGGGCCGAGCGCCGCGGCCACCCGCGTGCGTGCCGGTGCGGCGGCGGCCATCGCGGGGATGTCCCGCTTGACGTGGTGGCCGCGGCCGAGCAGCAGCGGCACGCAGACCGCCGCCGCGCCGCCGCGCGTGCCGGGCGCGGCGAGCGCGGCGAGCGTGTCGGGCAGCAGGGGTTCGTTCAGCTCGATGTGGCCCAGGTGCACGGGCAGGCCGGGGCGCAGTGCGCGGACCCGGTCGAGGAGCGCGCGGACGGTGCGCAGCGCGCGCGGGTCGCGGCTGCCGTGCGCCACGACGACCAGGGCGGGAGCCGCGGAAGGAGGGCCGGGGCGCCGGCTGCCGTCGAGGTCGAGGGGGACGAGGCCGGGCCGGCTCGCGTGCGGGCTGCTGATCCGGTTCATGCAACGATGGTGTCGGCGCGACATTGCCGAGCCGTTGCACGGGCATCACGGGGCTTTTCCGGGGGTTCACCATGCGCGCCAGGGGTGTGTGAGCTTCCGTGACCTGCGCTTTCCGGTCCCGGAAGTGAACTCGATCACGTGCCGCACACTGAACCGTACGGCCCCGCTGGACGTCTTCGTCCGTCGGGAGCGACGTCCGGCAGGGGATCGTCGGCATCCGGGAGAGGATCGTCCGATGCGCCGACCGAAGCTGCGCGTACCGCGCGTACCGCGTCTGCCCCGCACGCGTGCCGGGCAGCGGCGGCTGGTGCGGGCGGTGATGGCCGCGTGCGTGCTCGCGCTGGCCCCGGCGGCGTGGCTGTACGTCACGACGGCCGACGGGCTGCGCACGACCGCCGACGTGCCGCGCACCGATGTCGCCGTCGTCTTCGGTGCGGGCCTGTGGGACGGCGAGCCGTCCCCGTACCTCGCCCACCGGCTGGACGCGGCGGCGACGCTGTACCGCGCGGGCCGCGTCGAGGTCGTCCTCGTCACCGGCGACAACAGCCGCGAGGACTACGACGAGCCCGACGCGATGCGCGCCTACCTCACCAGGCACGGCGTGCCGGACGGCCGGATCGTCAGCGACTACGCCGGCTTCGACACCTGGGACTCCTGCGTCCGCGCCAAGAAGATCTTCGGCGTCGACCGGGCGGTGCTGATCAGCCAGGACTTCCACATCCGGCGCGCGGTCGCGCTGTGCCGGGCGGCGGGCGTGCGCTCGTACGGCGTCGGCGTCGCCGCCAAGCACGACGCCACCTGGTACTACGGCAACACCCGCGAGGTCTTCGCGGCGGGCAAGGCGGCCCTGGACGCGCTGTTCCAGCCGGACCCCCGTTTCCTCGGCCCGAAGGAACCGGGCGTGACGAAGGCGCTGGCCGCGGCGCGGTGACGGGCACGGCATGGTGAGGGGCGCCGCTCGCGCACCTCACAACGGCGGCGGGACCGCGGGGAGGTCGCCGTGCCGCCCGCGTAACGGGGAGCCGCACGGCGCGTAACACGGTCTGCGCACGCTGAACGGCATGCAGAACTCCGCGACGCCCACCCACTGCCCGTACTGCGCCCTGCAGTGCGGGATGAACCTGACGCAAGCCCCGGACAGCACCGTCGAGGTGAGCGAGCGCGCGGACTTCCCGGTGAACCGGGGCGCCCTGTGCGGCAAGGGCCGTACCGCGCCGGCGGTCCTGAGTTCGAACGTCCGCCTGACCTCCCCGCTGGTGCGCTCCGGCGGCACACTGGTGCCCGCCACCTGGGAGGAGGCGCTGGACCGGGTCGCCGGGGAGCTGCGCCGCACCCGCGCCGAGCACGGCCCGGACGCGGTCGGCGTCTTCGGCGGGGGCGGCCTGACGAACGAGAAGGCGTACACGCTCGGCAAGTTCGCGCGGGTGGTGCTGGGCACCTCGCAGATCGACTACAACGGCCGCTTCTGCATGTCGTCGGCGGCGGCCGCGGGCACGAAGGCGTTCGGCCTGGACCGCGGGCTGCCGTTCCCGCTGGAGGACATCCCGAAGACCGGCTGCGTGATCCTGGTCGGCTCGAACCTCGCCGAGACGATGCCGCCGGCGCTGCGGTTCTTCACCGAACTGCGCGCAGGCGGCGGCACGTTGATCGTGGTGGACCCGCGCCGCACGAAGACCGCCGAGCAGGCCGACCTGCACCTCGCGCCCCGGCCCGGCACCGACCTCGCCCTCGCGCTCGGCCTGCTGCACCTGGTGGTGGCGGAGGGCCGGGTGGACGAGGCGTACGTGCGGGAGCGGACCGCCGGCTGGGAGGAGGCGCGGGCCGCGGCGATGGCGCACTGGCCGGAGTACGTGGAGCGGATCACCGGCGTGTCCGTGCCGCAACTGCGGCAGGCGGTACGGCTGTTCTGCGAGCCGGAGGCCGCGATGGTGCTCACCGCCCGCGGACCCGAGCAGCAGTCCAAGGGCACGGACACGGTGGGCGCGTGGATCAACCTGTGCCTGGCGACCGGCCGGGCGGGCCGCCCGCTGTCCGGCTACGGCTGCCTGACCGGCCAGGGCAACGGGCAGGGCGGACGCGAACACGGCCAGAAGGCGGACCAGTTGCCCGGCTACCGCAAGCTGGACGATCCGGCGGCGCGGCGGCACGTGGCCGGGGTGTGGGGCGTGGACCCGGACAGCCTGCCTGGACCGGGACGCAGTGCCTACGAGCTGCTGGACGCGCTGGGCACGGACATCCGGTCGCTGCTGCTGATGGGCTCCAACCCGGTGGTGTCGGCGCCGCGCGCGGCGCACATCGAGGAGCGGATCAGGTCGCTGGACTTCCTCGCCGTCTGCGACGTCGTCCTGTCGGAGACGGCGGCGCTCGCGGACGTGGTCCTGCCCGTCACCCAGTGGGCCGAGGAGACCGGCACCACCACCAGCCTGGAGGGCAGGGTGCTGCTGCGGCGGCGCGCGATCAGCGCTCCGGACGGCGTGCGCAGCGACCTGGAGGTCATGCACGAGCTGGCCGCCCGGCTCGGCGTGGAGAAGGGCTTCCCGACCGACCCCGAGGAGGTCTTCGAGGAGCTGCGCCGGGCGAGCGCGGGCGGCCTCGCGGACTACTCCGGGATCACCTACCGCAGGCTGGCCGAGGAGAACGGGGTGTTCTGGCCGTGCCCGGCCGGCCCGGACTCCGTCCCGGACCCGCTCCAGGAAGACGGGGCGGCGGCCGACCACCCCGGCACGCCCCGCCTGTTCCTGGACCGCTTCGCGCACGCCGACGGCCGGGCGAGGTTCGTGCCCGTGTCGCACCGGCCGGCCGCCGAGGAGCCGGACGACGAGTACCCCGTGCTGCTGACCACCGGCCGGGTCGTCGCCCAGTACCAGTCGGGCGCCCAGACCCGCCGCGTGGACGAGCTGAACGCCGCCGCGCCGGGCCCGTTCGTCGAGCTGCACCCGCGGCTGGCGGCGCGGCTCGGGGCGGCGGAGGGCGACCCGGTGGCGGTGGTGTCGCGGCGGGGCCGCGCGGTGGCGCCGGCCCGCATCACGACCGGGATCCGCCCGGACACCGTCTTCATGCCGTTCCACTGGCCGGGCGAGGGCCGCGCCAACACCCTCACCAACCCGGCGCTGGACCCGACGTCGCGGATGCCGGAGTTCAAGGTGTGCGCGGTGCGGGTGGAGGCGGTGCGGCCGGTGCGGCCGGTCAGCTGATCTCTGTGGTCACCGGGCCCGCCAGTCCCCGCCCTCGATCAGCTTGCCGCTGACGCGCAGGCGGGCGGCGACGGCGGGGGCGGCGACGTACACCCAGGCGCGTACGGGAGTGCCGTCGGCGTCGCGGACGGTCTCGCGGGCGACGCGTTCGTAGAGGTTGCGCGGGTCGCCGGGGGCGTACTCCTCCAGCTCGTCGAGGGCGCCGAGCAGGTCGCCGTACGCCTCCCGGGGCGCGGTCACGAGCTCGCCGTAGACGGTGCCGCCGGGTTCCTCGACGGCGTAGGGGTAGCCGGGGCCGTCGTAGAGGACCGCGCCGGTCAGACGGGCCGGTTCCTCGAAGCTGGTGCGGCCGCGAAGGAACAGGTCGTGGTTGGGCTCGCCGGGGCGGAGGGTGCCGTAGACGAAGAACGGAAGAGTCACAGAAACGATTCTCCACCCTCCCCCTCCCCTCACACACGCCCCCGTACGCGCTATGGACACGCCGTGTCATGTCCATTTAAATCTGAGTGACCATCAGCGCCGCCCCCACGCACGTGCACGCACCTGCACGGGCTTCCGCGTACTTGCCCGCGCTCGCCCGCGCTCGCACGCGCTCGCACGCGCTCAGAGGCGCCTTCCCGAGGAGACAGATGAGTCGGATACGGCACCACATCCGAGGTTCCCGACGTCTCGCCGCCACCGGCGTAGCGGCCACCGCCGCCACCCTGCTGGCCGCCACGCTCTCCCCCGCCGCCCACGCGGCCGACAACAGACCGACCAGGGCCACCGCCGTCCAGCACGCGGCGTCGGCGCTGGCCGCACACGCCCAGAGCCTCGGCCTCACCTCCGCCGAGGACACGGCCGTCCGGGACGTGATCGTCGACAAGGACGGCACGCAGCACGTCCGCTACGACCGCACGTACCGCAACCTGCCCGTCCTGGGCGGTGACTTCGTCGTCCACCTGGCGTCCGACGGCGCGTACCGCGGCGCGAGCCGCGCGACGCGCAGCGGCGTCTCGCTCGCGTCGGTCACCCCGTCCGTGTCGGCCCCGAAGGCCGCCGACATCGCGGCGCACGCCCTGCGCGCCGCCAACCTGGGCGAGACCCTGCGCAAGCTCAAGGCGAAGCCCGAGCTGGTCGTCGACGCCCTGCACGGCGCCCCGAAGCTGGCCTGGCGCACGAACGCGGTCGCGCTGGACTCGGCCGGCAACCCGGTCGCCCGCACGGTGCTGACGAACGCCCGCACCGGCGCGCAGATCGACGCCTGGGACGCGCTGGAGACGGCGACCGGCGACGGGCAGTCGCTGTACAGCGGGACGGTGCCGCTGGAGACCACCCTGTCGGGATCGACGTACCAGCTCACCGACCCCACCCGCGGCAACACGTACACCGGTGACGCGGCCAACAAGACCGACCTGTGCATCTTCGGCATCTGCATCAGCCGCGCCCCGGCCACGGTCTTCACCGACGCCGACAACCACTGGGGCACCGGGACGACCGCCGACCGCTCCTCCGCGGCGGTGGACGCCCAGTACGGCACGAACGAGACGTGGGACTACTACAAGAACGTCCACGGCCGCAACGGCATCGCCGGCGACGGCAAGGGCTCGTACAACCGCGTCCATTACGGCAGCAACTACAACAACGCCTTCTGGGACGACAGTTGCTTCTGCATGACGTACGGCGACGGTGACGGGACGACGTTCGGGCCGCTGGTGGCGCTGGACGTGGCCGGCCACGAGATGACGCACGGCGTCACGTCCAAGACGGCCGGACTGACGTACTCCGGCGAGTCCGGCGGCCTGAACGAGGCGACGTCCGACATCTTCGGCTCGCTGGTGGAGTGGTACGCGGGCAACGCGTCGGACCCGGGCGACTACCTCATCGGCGAGGAGATCGTCCGCTCGGGCTTCGGCCGGGACGCCCTGCGCTACATGGACAAGCCGTCCAAGGACGGCAACTCCGCCGACTGCTGGAGCAGTTCGGTCGGCAACCTGGACGTCCACTACTCCTCGGGCGTCGCCAACCACTTCGCGTACCTCCTGGCGGAGGGCAGCGGCGCGAAGACCGTCAACGGAGTCAGCTACAACTCCCCCACCTGCAACGGCTCCACGGTCACCGGAATCGGCCGGGACAAGCTGGGCAAGATCTGGTACCGCGCCCTGACGGTCTACATGACGTCCTCGACCAACTACGCGGGCGCGCGGACGGCCACCCTCAACGCGGCGAAGGACCTGTACGGCTCCGGAAGCGCGGAGTACAACGCGGTGGCGGCGGCCTGGAGCGCGGTGAGCGTGGGCTGACCGAGGCCTGGGCCAGGGCGCCGCGGCCGATGGCGGCCGCGGCGCCCACAGCCCGGTGCGAGCCCGTCAGAAGCTCCAGTCGGCCCACGACTCGGGGTCCTGCTCGATCTGGGTCAGCAGCAGGTCGAACCGCTGCCGGTCGTAGAGGAGCCCCGAGTACGCCACCGGGATGCGCGTCCCGTTGATCACGGCGGTCGGCGTGCCCGGCCCCCTGGGTTCGGTGGCGTCACCGGCCTGGTCGTACGCCTGCTCCGACTCGGCGACGAAGTCGCGGTACTTCATGGTCCGGACGGCGGAGTCGAAGGCCGGGCCGCGCAACCCGTCGACCTTGCTCGCCAGTTGCAGCAGGTGGGCGTCCGTGAAGCCGTCGACGGACTCCTCGGGCTGATGGCGGTAGAGAACCTCGTGGTACTCGGCGAACTTGCCTTCCTCCAGCGCGGCACGCAGGGCGTTGACGGCCTTCTGGGAGCCGTGACCGCCCAGCTTCTCGTCCAGGAAGGAGGCCATCGTGTACTCCGTCCGCAGCCCGTGCCGCAGCATGGCGTCACGGGCCGCGGGACCGCCGCCGTCGGCGGACTCGAACTCCTCGCAGACGGGACACCGGGGGTCCTCGTACAGACGCAGGGTGACAGGCGCCTCGGGGTCGCCGACGACGATGGTGGTGCCGTCCGCGGCAAGCTTCTCGGGAAGGTCGCCCACACCGGCGTAGGCGTCCTTCCCGTCCCGCGCGGTGGCCCGCCCCCCACAACCGCTGACGGCCGCCGCAGCCAGCGCGACAGCCACGACAGCCGTCACGAGACGCCGTCCGCCATGAATCCCATACGTCCCCACCCCTTGCCTGAACAGCCCTGATCAGCACGCCGGACACACGCATACCGGCCACAGCGAGAACATCTCAGCCGCCCTGTCATGCAGCCTCAAGGGATGACCGGTCACCGAGGGGCAGCACGGACGGCGGTCACCGCTCCCTGCTGCCTCTACGCAACCGCACGATCACGCACAGCGGCGCCGTTGCGACAGCAGCACCACTTGAAAGCCTTGAAAGTTCGCGAGGCGAAATCGACGTCCGTGTTTATGCGCTGGTGTCCGCCGGTGTTGCCGTCGCTACTGCCGTCAGTGGTCTACATCGCCTGGGGAGTGCCGGGAATTCGAATGTGTGTCAAGCGGCTTCGTCGTGCGGGGTGAGGCTGATGGTCAGGTCGGCGCCGAGAGCCTGAGCCAGGCGGCGCAGGAGGGGAAGCGTGGGCATGGTCCCGCCGCCTTCGAAGCGGGAGATCTGCGGCTGCTTCATCCCGCACCGCTCGGCCAGCTCGACCTGGGACAGCCCGAGCTCGATGCGCCGGTCGTGGACGAGTTGCCCGAGCTCACGGGCGAGCGCGGAAGGCGGGTCCTGCATGGTTCCTCCCCGCCTCAGGCCGCTGGGGCGACGATGGTGACGGTGGGCTCGTCTCCGCCGGCGAGGTGCACGTCCACCGTGAGGTCCAGTGCGCGGGCCAGGCGCATGATGACTGCGATGGGCGGCAGCTCGGTGGCCGTCTCGATGCCTTCGATGTCATCGACGTCGACGTGCATGCGCTCGGCGAGGTCGGCCTCGCTCAGACCCAGCTGCTTACGCCGGTCGTAGACGGCCTTGCCCAACGTCATGGCGAGGCCGGCCTCTTCGTAGACCCGGTCGTACTCGGGGTCAGCGTCCAGGCGTTCGCCCAGCAGCCGACGGTGGCGACGGGTCCTCCATTCGCTGTGGTTCATCGGTTCTCCTTGAGGTTGCGGCTGTAGAGGTCGTGCTCGGCGGCGGCTTCATGCTCTGCCTCGCACAATCGCTGTGCGGCGTGGGCGCGGTCCACTTCGGCCTGCTCGCGCATCTTGGTCTTGCGGAACACGGTGAGCAGCACGACACGTCGGCCGGGCGCCAGCCAGTAGGTGATCCGCTGATGGGCATCGCCCAGGCGGAAGCGCAGCTCGCGGAGCTTGCCACCCAGGTGGCGGGAGTGCGGTTCGTCGAGCGTGGTGGGCTGCTCGGCGAGCAGGTCGGCGACGCGTTCGGCCTGCTTGTAGTGATGGGCGGGAATGTTCTCCAGCCACAGCCGCACCTCCGGCTCGATCTCGATCGAGTACCGCCCGCCGTCCATAGCGCCGATGATATATGGCACGGGGTGCGAGAGCGCGACTTCACAGTTCAGGTCGTGTGCCGTCGCCGCGACCGCAGCCACTCCAGCGTCGTACACCCCCGGCACTCCCCTTCGTCCTGATGCCACGGCGCCGCCGCAAACCAGCGGCAACCTGCCGAGGCGGCGCAGGGTCGGCTTCTTTCGGCAGGACCGGGCCCGATCGGGAGAGGCAGCGTACGGCCGGGCTGGCGCGTCGCCCAGTCCGGCGGCGCGGGGCCGGGGCGGAGGAGTCGGCCCCCGACGGACGGCCGGGAGCTTCGCCCCCGCAGGCTGCAACGCCCATAAGCGCGGGTCCGTCGCTACCAACCATGCTCGCCGTGCCCGGCGACGGTGCGCTGGGCCGGTTGAGGGCAATCATGAGTTCACTCTTGGTGCCGACCTTGCCGGTGTCGCCGGGGCGACCGGACGAACCACACGCAGCGGCGCGTACAACCAGGGCCGCAAGCACTGGGCCAGCGAGCGCGAGGCCCGTCTCAAGGCGTTTGGCCGGCTACACCGCTACAACACCCGGCACTGACATCCTTGTCCGCACCGACAGCGCCGGATCCGCGAAGGCCTTCCTCACCCACGTCCGAGATGGGCGGAAACGAGGAATCCGTGATGCCAGAGACGGTCGGGCATGGCTCGGATCGCGTGGCGGACAGGCTCGGTGACCGCGTATCCGACTGAGAAGAAGGTACGGTGCATCCAGGCCAGCAGGTCGATCGCCGCGAGGCTGAGTTCGAGCCAGGCCGAGTTGATCGCGAAGTGGCGGGTGCGCGTCCTGCTGCTGGACGGGGAGCTGGCGGCTGCCGAGCCGAAGAAGCTCCGCTACCGGCTGCTGCACGTCGCCGCCCGTCTGACCCGGGGCGGTCGGCGACTGCGCTTGCGGATACCGCAGACCTGGCCCTGGAGAAACGAACTGGCCACGTGCCGGTGGGCGTCGGGGATCTGCGCGAGTGCCTGGTCGAGCACCGTGATGTGGTCGCTCGCGGTGTTGGCGCCCGCCCTGGACCAGGACGGCTCGCTCCGTGCCGGCGCCGAGGTCGCCGAGCTGACCGGCATGGTCGACCTGACCGGCTACCCGGCCGGCACGCGCATCATCGTGCGCCGCGAGCGACCACACCCCGGCGCCCAGCTGTCCCTGTTCGACCTGGACCGACAGAACCCCTCAGCAAGGTTCATCGTTCCAGGTCAGGAAGGCACTTTCGCGTTTCCGCCCCACCAGCTGCCGTACCCAACCGAAACGGCGAGGCTAGCCCAAGGTGCAGTCCGCCCGCGCCTACGAGCGCGTGACGGCGATGCTCGGTCTCCTGCGCCCTCATCTGAAGAACGCGACGGACCGCGACCTCTACGACCGGGCACGGTCGATCACGCCGCCATCGCTGATCGCGCGAGCCCGTGTCGCCTTCGAACTCAACCGCCCAAAGCCAGCCACGACAGCAGGCGGTGCGCCGAGGTCCGTTCTACTCAATCTGGTAGCACAACCATATTAGCCGGCGGTATACCTGGGATCGGCGGAAGAGTACGGAATTCTCCGGTCACGAGCACCTTCCGCACAGCGTCGTAGACCTTCTCCACCGCAGGTCCACGGTACTCACGGAAGGTCGGCGTGGCTTGAAGGAGAAGCGATCCGTTGGGCAATGTAGAGATCGAATGGAAGGCCCGGGAATCTCTTAGGGTTTCGACGCCGCCCAGCAGGTGGGCGATATCGGAGGAGATGACCATGAGCCAGGAATAGCCGCGCAACTGCGAGCGCCACCGAGGAGTGTTGCTGATAGGACTGCCGTCCTCGCCGCGCAGGAAGCGCTCAAGTTCCGTCATCCCCAGGGCATGTCTATAGGAAACGTGCCCGAACACCACGTTGTACCGCTCGCACGCCCACCGAACTGACTGCACAAGGCGGTCCTGTACCCTCTGGGCCGTTTCCGCTGCGAGCAAATCCGCCTCGTCCGGGTAGACAAGGAGTTTCACATATTCCGGGAGTTCCTCCTCGAACACGACCGAAGCGAAAATATCAGTGTCACCGATTTCCCCGAGTTCTACGAACTTGCCACTCTCCACGGAAATCGATTCGGGTCGATCTTCGATGACCCTCCTAATCCACGGAAGTACGTCCGAAGTGTAAGGATTATAGAGGACATCGAGCGTATCCTGGGGTGCTACCCAAACATAGGACCATCGACTGAAATCGCCACGCGGTCGCATAGCAGGGACGCTAGTGAAGCCTTTGCTGGAGATTCTCCCCTGTCCAGCGCTTAGCAAAACACGCTCTCCCCCAATTTGCCGAACACCGTCCGTGAGCCACTGATAGGCACAAGTGGATTGGCGATCGAGATCGGTGTCGTAAACCGTGAGCTCCACGGTGAGCCCGTGAGAGAGGTTGGCGTTGAGGGTTTCGAGAAGATCCACACACCCACTCTACTCAAGGCCGAACGGGCTTGTCACCATCTTGCCGAGCACATAGATTGCACCTGCACCTACGGCTCCCCATGCGATGCGTTGCTGCTGTGCAGGCGTGGGCTGCCACACCTGGATGGCAAGCGGGGCGTAAACACTGGAGGGCTCATGCCCCCTAGGGGTTCTACCGGACTGCCTACGCGTCCACCAGCCCACAACACCCTGATACCTCAATCCCTTGTGGGGAGAATTCAACCGGGTTCGCGTAGATTGCACGACCAACTGCTGCCTGGGATCCAGTGGATCAAAGGTTGCCAATTGAGGAAGCTCCTGACCGCGCTGCACAATTTTCCCATACTTCGCTTTCTCTTTCTGCATCGCCCTAACGTAACGGTCAAGCTGAGCAGGCGCTCTCTTTTCAGCCGTCTTGGCAGACTTCACTTCCCAGATAAAAATGTAGTCATCGAAATACACGACGACATCGGCGAATCCATCCTTCGTCTTCCCCGTACCACCGTTTCGAATCTTCACATTCGTCCTGACCTGCACTTCCGGATTCTGCCAGTACATAGCAGTGAGATATGCCGCGACGGTCCGCACTGCAGCATTGTGACGGATCGTGTCAGCCACCATTTCCCGGCTGTCCCGTCCCTGCTTTTTCGCTGTTGTGCCGTTATCCCCGCCGCTGGTCGTGGACTGGTCCGGAGTCGACTCGGTGATCTGGCCGTAGCCATCACAGACGTCTTTCGGGCACAGACCTGTGGGATCGCTCTTGGATACAGGGCTGTTGCTGCTGTACGCGTACCCGTTCATCTGGAGCGGGTCCGCGATGTCGATGATGGGGTCGGCGGAGAGGAAGCGGCCGGAGGACTGGTCGTATTCGCGGGCGCCTATGTGGGTCAGGCCGGTGGCTGTGTCGTCGATGCCGGTGCCCAGGTAGCCGCGCTTGTTGGGCCAGGTGGTGGGTTTGGGGCCGCGGGTTTCGCCGTAGGGCTTGTAGGCGCGGCGGGTGACCGGCTGGGTGGTGGAGAGTTCGACGGTGGTGTTGGCCGTGCCGAGGTGGTCGGCGAGCAGGGCGTTGAGTTTGTGGCCGGTGGTCGCGCCGTTGGTCGTGGTGCGGACCACTGTGGGGGCGCCGGCCTGGGCGTAGGAGCGTGCGGCGCGGGTGATGGTGCCGGTGGCGTCCGTGGTGAGTTCGGTCTCGCCCAGGTACAGCGTCGAGCCGGAGGCGGAGTTCTCCAGCAGGCGGTTGCCGTCGGCGTCGTAGACGTACGTCGTCTTCTTGCCGTCGTCGGTGATGGAGTCGAGCTTGTTCTCCGGTGACCAGACCAGGTTCTGCGTGGTGGCGGGCAGGTCACGGATGGTGGTGTTGCCGGTGGCGTCGTAGGTGTAGGCGCTGCCCTTGCCCGAGGGGGTGGAGCTGATCCAGGTGACCGTGTGCGGCTGGGTCTTGTACGCCGGCGTCGTCGGGGTGGCGGCGATCGTCTTGCCGTAGCCGTGGGTGTACGTGACGTTCTTCGTCGCGTCGGCCGTGTCGTGCTCGGTCAGGGTGGCGCGGTTGCCGAGCCAGTCGAAGGTGAACGCCTGGCGGTAGGCGGTCGCGCCGGTGGAGACGGTCGCCGTGTCCGGGGCCGCCGCCGCGAGGGAGTCGGTCAGCGCGGTGCCCGGGGCGGCCGCGTCCGGGGCGTCGGCGACCGGGCCCGAGGAGGGGCCGTAGTCGGTGCGGTAGCCCCACGTCTTGCCGTTCGCGGCCTTGCAGCCGGTGCCGTAGCGGTTCGGCGTGACGTTCGACGTCCAGGCGTGCACCAGCTCGCCCATCGCGTCGTACGTGAAGCACTGGGTGTCCCAGGTGTCACCCGTCGCCTCGCTGAGCTGGCGGGCGTTGGACGTGATCGTGCCGGAGACGTCGTAGCTGTAGAAGCTGTCCGTGATGCGGTGGGGGCCGTCCGTCTCCCGGTCGGCGACCGTGCGGGCGAGACGCCCCGTGTGCGGGTCGACGAAGTTGGTCGTCCAGACGCGGTAGGGCTGGGAGCCGGAGACCGTGCGCAGCACCTCGCCGTACGGCGAATACGTCGCGTCGGAGGTGTACCAGGTCAGGCCGGACGTGGACTCCGGCAGGCCGTCGGCGTTGTAGCGGGTGACGACCTTCTCCTGCGCCAGTCCGCCCGCAGCGGGCACCGTGACCGACTGGGGCTTGCCCGTCGGCGTGTAGGTGTAGGAGTAGGTGTACTTGCCCGCCAGTCCCGTCGTCATGGAGTTGGCCGGGATGACCGTCTCGCTGCCGGTGGGGTGGTAGTCGGCGTCGTAGCCGGTGACGCGGTTGGTGTAGTCGCCGTTGTCGGTGTGCCGTTTGCTGCCCGACGGCCGGCCGATGCCGCCCGGCGCGTCGTCGTAGGTGTACTCCTTGACGGGGGTGGCGGTGGCTGAGCCCTGGCGGATGTACTTGACGCGCCCGAGGAGGTCGTACTCGGTGTAAGTCTCCTGCCCGCGCGCGTTCTTGACGTGGTCGGGGCGGTCCGCGGCGTCGTACCAGGTCTCGGTGGTGCCGGTGTCCGGGTCGGTGGCGGACGTGACCCGGCCGCGGGCGTCGTAGGTGTACGACCAGACGTTGCCGGCCGGGTCGGTGACGCTGCGGCGGTTGCCGCGGGCGTCGTACGCGTAGGCGGTCGTGCGCCCGGTTTCCGAGTCCCCGGCTTCCTGGGTGTAGTGCTTGACCGACGTCACGCGTCCGAGGGCGTCGTAGTACGTCCGCGTTCTCGGGGTCGTCGAACCCGCCGGGTTCACATACGTGCTGCTCAGGCTGTACCAGGTGGAGGTCGCGTACTGGTAGTCGCCGTCGTGGTAGGTGGACGCGCGGACCTCGCGTTCCATGCCGTCGTAGCGGTGCTTGACCGAACTCGGGATCAGGGACTTCGATCTCGGGGCGAAGAGCTTCGGCTCCGGGGCGCCCTTCGCCAGGTAGCCGCCGGTCTGCTCGAAGACCAGGCCGTGGTCGTCGTAGGTGGTGTCCGCGATGATCCGTCCGGGGCCGTGGGCCTCGGTCTGCTTCTGGACCTCGCGCATCAGGCCGTCGTAGAGGGTGATCCCGGTGGCGTAGGAGCCGTCGTCCTTGAGGGTCTTCACGATCACGGCGGCGGGACGGTTCTCACTGCTCGTGGCGATCGCGGGCTGGTAGTCGATGACGACGTCCGGCGACTTGCCGCCGGAGGAACGCGACGCGGACCAGCCCTTGACGAGCCGGCCGAGGGCGTCGTACTCGTTGCGCGTCACGCGGCCGTTGGGGTCGGTGACCGTCAGCGGGAGGCCGCGCCCCGGGTCGAACGTGGTCGTGGTGGTGTGCCCCAGGGCGTCGAGCAGCTTGGTCTCGGTGACCGGGCCGCCCTCGTCCCCCGGTGTGTACCTGGTCTCCGTGGTGCCCGCACCGGGCGCCTTGACGGTGCGCACCCGGCCCAGCGGGTCGTAGGTCGTGTCGGTGACGACCGAGTACGCGGTGCCCGTGCCGTTGATCTCGGCCACCGAGGTGACCAGGCCCTTGGTGGGCGTCGCTTCGTAGGCCAGATTGTCGTAGCTCGTCCGGACGGCCGACTTGAGCTCGGTGGCCGGGTCGGCGGTGTCGTAGCCGGCGCAGGAGGTGGCGGTGGTGCGCTGTTCCTTGGGCAGGCCGATCAGCCATGCGGTGGTGTTGTGCACGTAGAACGTCTTGGTGCACGTCTGGTTGGAGAGGGTCTCGCCGGTGCCGTCGGGCTTGACCACGGCTGTCTCGACCTGCTTGGGCAGCCCGTAGGTGTCGTCGACTGTGGTGAGGGTGCGGACGGCCCGCCAGCCGCCGTCGCCGCTGTCCACCGTCTGTATCTCGTCCGTGCGCTTGATGCCGATGCGGTGGGCGAGCAGCGGGTCCGCCGCAGTGCCGTCCTCGTTCTCGCGTGCGCGGGACGCGGTCTGCTTGGACCACGGGAAGTTCAGGGTGCGCTTGAGTACCTGACCGTCGGAGTCGCGGTAGGTGATGCTCTCCGCGGTCATGCCGGCGTACTGGGGAGCGTCGTCCGCCAGCAGGGTGTACGTGCTGGTGGAGTCCTTTACCTCGCCGCCCGCGCCCTGGAAGTAGCGGGTCGTGGTGAGCGACTGGGCGTTCACGTCGCCTTGCTCGGAAACGGACTTGCGGCCCTTGACGGCCTTGACCTGGCGGTATCCGCGCCAGTCGCTGTAGGTGCGCAGCGCGGGCCGGGTGAACTCGTCGTCGCTCTTGGCCCAGGCCGGACCCGAGTAGGTGTACTTCGTGACGACCGGCGGGCCATGTGAGGTGACCTTGTCCGTCTCGGTGACGGAGTGGACGACGTACTTGTTGAACCACGCCTTCGCCGGGGTCTTCTCGTCCCCGTCCGGCGACCAGCGCACCGGGTAGCAGGTGCCGTTCGCCTTGCCCTTGTCCTCGGCCGGTTCGGCGGCACAGCCGCCCTTGTACTCCACCTCGATGTCGCCGCCGTACTCGGTGGACACGGTGCCGATGCGGGGACGGGTGAAGCCGGGCCGCTGGTCGCTCTTTCCGGTGAGCACCAGGTTGGGCAGCTGACGGTCCCTGAGCCGGGCGTGCAGGGGTGAGGTCGAGCCGACGGTGTAGGCGGCGAAACTGACCCCGTCCTTGGACTGCACCGTGCCGGTGGTGTCGCCGGGCGCGTAGCCGGTACGGGTGATGGAGTTCAGCCACAGGCCGGGGGCGGAGTCGTACCAGTCCGCGGGGAAGGACTGGTGGAGCGTGTACTTGTCGACCGGGCCCAGGCCGGTCTGACCCGCGCGCGCGGCCTTCGTCGTGACCGTGTCCAGGCGCATCTGCGTCCAGAAGGACGGGAACGGCGGGCACAGCTTGGAAGTGGACTTGCAGTTGAGGTTGCCGGGAGTGTCCCACCAGGGGCGGTAGGCGCCGGGGTCGTCGGTCTTGGCGAAGTTGGCCGCCGTGCAGGCGGTCTCGGACTTGAGGCAGCGCTGCTTGACGCCGAACGCGACCGTCGCGGACGGCTTGGTCAGACTGTCCGGGCGCATGCCGTACTCGATGAGGGTCGGGTAGGCGTAACGGTCGTACTGTTCGGGCGACTTGAACTTCTTACGGACGGCGTAGTAGTTCGTCTCCTGGGTCCAGTTGACGATCATCGTGTTGCCGTGGACGTCGACGACCTTGTCCAGGCCCCAGCGCCACGCCTGCTGCTTGCCGGAGCCGCAGCGCGAGTCGGCGAAGGTGTCGGCGTGGCAGGGCTCACCCGGATGGTTGCCGAAGACCGGGACGGTGGAAACGGAGTCGGTGTCTGCGTGGCCGCCGCCGACGCTGTTGAGGCCGTAGAAGTACTGGGTGCCGTCGGTGGTCGTGACGACCCAGTATTCGCCGTTGTTGTCGTCGTTGCTGCCGCCGACCCGGTGTTCGATGCGGGTGCCGTCGTCCTGCTGCGGCCGGTAGCGCTCGGTGTCCTTCTCGGGGTCGCTTCCCGGGGCGGCGTCGCGGATCAGTTCGGTGGTCTTGCCGTTCAGCGACATCACCGCGTTGTGGGACACCCAGCACTGGTCGGACGTCTTGTCCTTCTTGGCGGTGTTGTTGGGCGTGCCGGCGTCGAGCGTCTTGCGGTCGTCCTTGCAGGAGCGGTAACGGCGTTCGATGTAGCCGGCGTCGTAGGACCAGCCCTCGCCGATCCAGGACGCCTGCGGCGAGGAGACCGCGGTGCGGCCGTCCACCGTCTGGGAGCTGTATTCGAAGGAGACCTGGGGAGCCGGTCCGGCGGGCGGACTGGGGATGTTCAGCGGGTACGACCAGGTGAACGCACCCGAGGATCCCCCCGCCTCCCACTTTCCGTCGGAGGCGAGCGGCGTCGCCTTGAAAGTGCCCCCGCCGCTGCCTCCGGAGTCGACGGCGCCGACCACGGCCGTGCTGCCGCCCGTCGCCGTCTGCGTCGCCCCGGTGGACGTGCGGTAGGACGCCTGGACGGCGCCCGATCCGGTCGCGGGAGAGGTCGTCGCCGAGGCGGGCGTCACCGTGTCGTCGGCGGCTGGGTCGACGGTGGCGGTGAGGGACGCGGACGCCGTGTCGTTGGTCGTCTCCAGCTCTTCGTACGTCTGGCACGCCTCGTCGTCCGGCGTCGTCAGGTAGCAGTCGGGGAACTGCACGAAGCGCAGGCGAGAGGCCCAGTCCGCGCCGTAGAGCCTCTTGAACCTGGCGTAGTCGAGTTTGACGGAGACCGGGACGGCACCGGTGTCCGGAGCCTGCACGACCAGCACCGCGCCGTCCACGCCCTGGCTGACCGCGGACGCCCGGTCAGGGATGCTGACCTGCCACGTTCCGGTCGGCGTCGGCTGGTCGGGGGCCTGGCCGAGGCTCACCGGGAGGGTACCCACCGGGCTCAGGGCAGCCTGCTGGGCCGAATGGACGGAGGCTGTCGCCGCCGTCGCGGATGAGCCGAAGTCGACGGAACCGGTGAGGTTGGAGGGCGGCGTCGTGGTGTTGGCCGGCGCGGCGAGGAGGTCCGGAGGGACGTCCGCCTTCAGGCTGTCCAGGTTCCTGCTGAAGTCCTTGCCGGGGACGGGAGTCTCGGTCTTGAGGTGCTCCAGGACCAGCGATTCCCGGCCCGTTTCCTCCGCCGCCGGGTCAGGAGGTATCGCCAACGATGTCGCGGGCAGCAGCCCCACCAGCAACGCGGCTGCCGTGATCGGCACGACGGTCCGTGCGAGACGGCGTTTGCGGGCACGTGAATGACGATCGAGCACGACGGGGTCCCCCCGGACCACTTGGAAGCGGGACCGGTGACGGACCACGCGTGACGATGTATCAGGCAGTGGAGATTCTGTGATCACCCTGTGGGGAAAGCCAGAGGAGGCGCCCCGCTGTGATCATCATCACGGTACGTAACGCATCGCTACGCAGCGAACAGGGGCGAGATGCGGGTAGCCCCCCACATGACACCTACCGCCACCTAGCCGTCCTTCGGTGCGCACCTGCACACAACCCACTGAAACGGCGGCCAACTCCCTTGTTTTCGTGGGAATTTACTCCGTTATCGGAGAGGTGATCCGCTCACACCGCTGACGATCGGCCCGTCCGGTCCGTACAACTGGGTCGCGACACACCACCGTTCGCCCCTCGCGTGTCAAATCCCCACAGGGTGACGACAGTTCCTTCATAGGTCATCATCGGCTGGCCCGGCCACGTAGCGTCGCGCGCCGGCTTCAAGGGGGAACCAGGGGGAAGGGGAATCCGCCCGATGACGCGCAACTGGCGCCGTATGCCCGGCCGTCGGACCGTCGCGGCACTGCTCTCGGCCGCGGTGGCGACCACCGGCATCGTCTACGCCGGCTTCCGGCTGGACGGTGACGGCACGGAGCATGCGGACGGCCCCGGCCGTCGCCCGACGACGGTCACCGAGTCCGCCGCACTGATGCAAGCCGCCAGGACGGGAAGGAACGTCGAGGTGACGACCGCTCGGACGACGCGGTCGACCACCTGGGCCCGCCCCGACGGGCTCATGGAGAAGCGGCTGTACTCCTCCCCCGTCCGGGCCAAGGTCGGCGGCGAATGGAAGAAGATCGACCCGGGCCTGCACCGCACCAGGTCCGGCTGGGAGCCGAAGGCCACCAACACCCGGATGGTGTTCTCGGCCGGCTCCCACGGCGACGACGGGAAACGCGCCTCCCGCTCGACCGTGCGCCGCGTCTCTCTGCTGAAGGCCGCCGCCGCGGCCGACACGGGGACTCCGCTGGTCACGCTGTACGTGGGCGACGGCGGCGACCACGCCATTCAGCTCACCTGGCCGGGTGCCGTACCCACACCGATCATCGACGGGAACCGTGCCCTGTACCCGGACATCTTCCCGGGCGGCGACCTGGTCCTCACCGCCGACGACGACGGCTTCGCGCAGCTCGTCGTTCTGAAGACCCGTGAGGCCGCGTCCGACCCGCACGTCCAGCAGCTCGCCTACGGCCTGCACTCCGCCGATCTCACCTTCCGCCTCGACCCGGCGTCCGGCATGGTCAGCGCCCTGAACGCGTACGGCGACGAGGTCGCCGTCTCCCCCACCCCCCTGATGTGGGACAGCAGCGGCCAGCCCGCCGTCACCGACGGCGCCGTCGGTGCCACCGCCCAGCCCACCGAGCCTGAGTCGCCGGACCCGACGGACTCCGCGAGCGAGTCGCCCTCGGACACACCCAGCCCCTCGGAGGAGGAAGAGGTGGAGTCCGACGAGCAGAGCGATGCCGAGGTCGAGGTCCTGCCGTCGGCCTCCGACGGAGCCGAGCCCACCGTCTCGGAGTCCCCGCTGCCGTCCGTGCCGGCGGAGCCGACACCGGCACCCTCCCAGACCGGTTCGGCCGCGACCCTCAGCCTGCCCTCCCTGGACGGCCCCTCCCCCGACTCGCAGGGCAACGTCGTCGAGGCCGACCTGTCCGCCGGGCAGTGGACGCTCACCCCCGACCAGGACTTCCTGGCCGACCCGAGCACGACCTACCCGGTCTTCATCGACCCCTCGGTCAAGAAGCACGTCCAGGACTGGACCACCGCCTACGACCGCCACCCCAACGCCACCTTCTACAACGGCAAGGGCTTCAACAAGGGCGGCACGCACGAGGCCCGCGTCGGCTTCGAGTCCGACACCTGGGGGACCTCGCGCTCGTACTTCAACATCGACTTCGACAAGGACCTCAAGGGCACGAAGATCACCAGCGCGAAGCTGCGCATGCTGGAGACGTACTCCTGGTCCTGTCAGGAACGCTCGATGAGCGTGCACCTCACCGGTGAGATCGACTCGCACACCAACTGGAAGAACGCCCCCAAACTCCACGACGGCAACCGACTCGCCACCAAGAGCTTCGCCCACGGCTACAAGTCCGGCTGCCGCGACGCGTTCGAGACCTTCGACGTGCGGAAGGGCGCCCAGAAAGCCGCCGACAACGGCCAGGACACGATCACCTTCGGAATGCGCGCCCGCGACGAGCACGCACAGTACGCCTGGAAGAAGTTCCAGGCCGACGGCGACTTCCCTCCGTACCTCGATCTCGTCTACAACCGCAAACCTGCGATCGTGTCCAACTCGCTCGGCCTGGGGCCCGACGGCAAGTGCACCACCACCGAACCGTACGTCCGCATGGGATCCGGTGACCTGACCTTCATCGCCAAGGCCACGGACAAGGACAAGAACCTCGACTTCTTCAACTTCGACCTGTGGCAGGTCGGGCAGTGGGACAACACCGGCGACCTGCTGAAGTCGACGGGCAAGGTCCCCGTGGGCGCCGACAAGGGCACGGCGCTGGGGACCACGGACGGTTTCTCCACCAGCGGCCTCAAGAGCGGGGCCACCTACTCCTGGCGGGTGCAGGCGGTGGACGACGCCGACGGCCGCTCGAGCTGGTACCCGAAGAAGCCGTGCCGGTTCGTGCTCGACACCACCGCGCCCCGCCCGCCCAAGGTCAGCTCCACCGACTTCCCTGACGCCGACGGCAGCGAGAACGGCTTCGGCAGCGGCGCCGAGGACGCCACCTGGAGCGTCAAGAAGTTCGGCACACCGGGAGCCTTCACCGTGCGTGCCGTGAACAAGGATGTGGTGCGCTACGAGTACGGCTTCAACTCGCCCAGCTACACGGGCAGCGTAAGCCGCGTCGCGGGTACGCCCACGAGCGTCAGCGGGACCATCTCGAACGCCAAGCCTCCGGCCGCCGGGCCCAACGTCCTCTTCGTGAGGACCGTCGACGGCTCGGGCAACGTCTCGCAGCCCGCCAAGTACTTCTTCTACGTCACCCCACGCGACCAGGTCGACAAGGCCGGCGATTTCACGGGCGACGCGCTGCCCGACCTGTTCACGGTCACCGAGGCGGGCAACCTGGCCCTCTACCCGTCCCAGGCGGACAAGGACGACCTGACCAAGGGCACCGGGGACCTGGACTACTCCATGCCCGGCGCGTACCGGGCCAACCCCGACAAGGATCCCAACGGGGACGACCTCCCTCCGTACGTGGCCGCGCCCTCAGGACACTTCAAGGGCGCGCTGATCACCCACAACGGCGACGTCTACGGCGGCGACGGCCTCCAGGACCTCGTGGTCCGCGTCGGAGGCAGGCTCTGGGTCTATCCGGGCGACGGCTACGGCGCCGTGGACATCGACCGGCGGAAGGAGATTCTGCTGCCCGAGGGTGCGCCGGCCCCGGCCGACTTCACCCAGATCCTGGCGGCGGGCGATGTCACCGGCGACGGACGCGCCGACTTCTTCGCCACGGTGAAGAACGGCGCTGGGACGGACGACGAGTTGTGGGCCTTCACCGGGTACCACGGCGCCACCGTCGACCAGGCCGTCCGTCTGTCCGCCTCCGCCTGGAAGGACCGCGACCTCGTCATCGCCCAGGACGTCTCGGGCGACGGTGTCGGCGACCTCGTCTACCGCAGCGACGTCTCCGGCAGGCTACTGCTCCGCAAGGGCATCGCCGCGAGCGGCGGCGGCGTGGACCTGAACTCGCTGGCCTCCGCCGCGAACTCCTCGGGCGGCGTCGACATCGAGTACGCCGCCTCCGGCTGGTCGAGCGGCAGCGTTCCGCGCCTGATGGGCACGCCCAGCGTCAACGGCGACGCCGTACCCGACATCTGGGCCGTCATGGCCGACGGATCCGTCCGCTTCTACACCGGCGGCAAGACAGCCCTCACCGCCTCCGGAACGGAGGTCTACGGCCCCCACGCCTACTGGAAGACGCGCATCGCCATCGGCTGACGCCGTCCGCGTGTCGCCCCGCGCCCTGGGGTCGGTGCCCGTCGAGGCACCGGCCCCGAGATGCCAGGCGCCGGGTGTTCAGGGCTTCCGACGGCGGCGAGCCTGGGTGTTGTCCGGTTCGATGCCGGCCGGGGGCCGGGTGTTGCGGCGTCACCGGGAAGTGGTGCGGCGGGCGTAGGCGCGGGCGGCGCGGGCGCGGTCGCCGCAGCGGGTGGAGCACCAGTGGCGGCGGCCGTGGCGGAGCAGGTAGCGGGTGCAGGGGGCGGAGCCGCAGGCGGTGAGGCGCTCCGCGTCGGGGCCCGTGAGCAGGTCGGCGGCATCGGCGGCGAGGACGGCCAGGGCGTGGTCGACGATCGCGGTGGTGGGGTGTGGGGTGGCGCGGTAGGGGCCGGTCTCGTCGTCCCACTGCAGCAGCGGGGCGGTGGGGACGCGGGTCATCGCGTCGTTGACGGCGCTGACCGCGGCGGGAAGGGCGGGCAGGCCTTCGACGCGGGAGGCGAACAGCGACCTGATCTGTTCGCGCAGCGAGCGCACCTGCGCCGCGCACATCTCCCGCATGCCGGCGTCGACCGGCGCGAGACCGTGTTCCGTCAGCCACTGGTTCGCCTGTGCGGGAGTGCCCAGGAAATCGACCGTGTGCCCGCCGGGCAGCGTGATCACGCTGTTGACGAGGGCGAGCGAGAGGTGCTCGTCCTCGCCCTGTGCGGGCGGCGGGCCGGGCTGTCCGATCACGGGCTCTTCCATGTTCCTCATGGTACGGCTTGCACGTATCCGTGAGAAGCGGCTACGGTCCCCTCACGGTTACACAACTCCTATCCGTGAGGTTTGCCGTGTCTTCTCTCCCCGCAACGACCAGTCGGTTCCCTGTCCGGGTCTTCGGCGGCCCGACCGCCCTCTTCGAGTACGGCGGCTTGCGGTTCCTGACCGATCCGACCTTCGACGGCCCCGGCGACTACGGCAGGCCCGGCCGCCCGGTCCTGACCAAGACCGCCCCCTCCACCGGCACCCGCGCCGACCTCGGCCGCGTCGACGTGGTCCTGCTCTCCCACGACGAGCACGCCGACAACCTCGACACCTCCGGCCGGGCCCTGCTCGCCGACGTTCCCCTCACCCTGACCACGCGCGGCGGCGGCGAGCGCCTGGGCGAGAGCCTGGGGAAGAAGGTGAAGGGCCTGGCCGACTGGGAGCCCGTCGAGCTGGACCGCCCCGGCAGCGGCACGGTCACCGTGACCGGTGTCCCCGCCGTCCACGGCCCTGGCCCCCGCGAGGAGGTCGAGCCGGTCACCGGCGAGGTCGTCGGCTTCGTGCTGAGCGGCGAGGGCCTGCCCACCGTCTACGTCAGCGGCGACAACGCCTCCCTCGACGCGGTCAGGGAGATCGCCGACCGCTTCGCCCCCGTCGACACCGCCGTCCTCTTCGCCGGCGCTCCCCGCTTCCCCATCCTCTTCGACAACCAGCCGCTCGTCCTGGACAGCGCACAGGCCGCCGAGGCGACCCGGATCCTCGGCGCCGGCCGCGTGGTCCCCGTCCACTACGACAGCTGGGCCCACTTCACCGAAGGCCACGACGACCTGGTCGCCGCCTTCACCACCGCCGGGCTGGCCGACCGCCTGGACTGGGGCCGGCGAAGCTGACCCCCGGCGCCCGAAACGCCGGCGGCGACGGCGGGACCTCCGCGCCGCTCACAAGTCTGCGGGCCCGGCCGCGTGCGCCGGGTCACCCGTTCACACCCCGTCCCGCGCGCTTCCTCACGCCCCTCCCCGGCGAGCCCGCACAGCGCCGCTGACCTGGTCAGACGCGGGGACGGCGGGCCTCGGGGCGCGCCGCGGCCGACACCCGTTCAACCCCTTTCTGACGCTTCTTCAGCAAGCGCGTGCGGCCCGCTGCCTCTTACCTCGGTAGGGCAGGGGACACCCGAGAAGGCTCGAAGGAGCACCATGCGACGCACCGCCCGTCTGCTCACCGGCATCGCGCTCGCCCTCGCGGCCGCCGGCCTCGCCGCCGCGCCCGCCGCGCAGGCGGCCGGGGAGGACGACGACGTCGTGGTGTACCCGGCCTCCGTCCTGCCGGGCGGGCAGGTCACCGTGCACG